>JACIXH010000250.1 GCA_014360565.1 Nocardia sp. | reverse complement strand
CTCAATGCCGCCTTGCACGCCAACGATTGATTTCGGCGAATTGCCGGGTCGCGCGACCCGGCAATTCCACCGCCAGAAACAATGCAGCAAATATTGCGATTTCATGACGATGAACCCTGATGTGCGACAGCCGTTTTCGCACGCTAACGTTCGTATTGCCGTCGGGGGTCCGGCGGCTATGAATGCGGAGGGATTCAAAGAATGAAGTTCGGAAAGATCACTACTGCTGTTTTCATGGCGGTCGCTGCGGTGGGGATTACCGCGGCCACTGCGCACGGTGCGCCCGCGGTGGCGACCGAGCAGCCCGCTGTAGTGGCTTCGGGGGGCGTGACTTCTGGCGTGACGCACGGCATCAACTACCAGACCACGGTTTCTCCTGCTGACAAGACCGTCACCTGGGCAGTCGACAACGGCAAGTTCGAACTCGCCGCCGACGGCGCCTCGGTGCTGCTCAAGACCACCGACGGCGTGACCGTCGACCAGGCGCCGCTGCGCTCGGAGGTCGCCGGACTGCCGATCGCCGTGGGCCAGCAGATCAGCGAAGACGGCCGCACCGTCAAGCTGACCTCGACCATGACTGCCGAGGATTCCGCGAAGCTGGGCAACATCGCGGAACTGAAGGACATCAGTTCCTACGACCGGCTCATGGAGCAGGCCAACAAGAACATGCCCGGCATCGTCATCGGTGGCATCATCGGCGCGTTCTTCCCGTTCCTGTGGCTGATCACCATCCCGGCCGGCATGGTCATCGGCGGCTACGTGATGGGCGGCCAGGAATTCCTGGATGCCGTGATCGCGTTCGCGACCGGTCAGCCCTGATCTGACCTCGCGATAAGGAAAGGCCTCGTACTTCTGCGGAGTACGGGGCCTTTCTTTTGTGAGGCACATCACCGTCACAGGCAGACGCCGAGCCGCATCCCATGGTCGAACGCAACGTCCATGGCAGGAGGCACAGGTGAACATCGTGGTAATCGGCGCAGGATATGCGGGAACTGTCGCGGCGAATCGACTGCATCGCAAGGTTCCTCATGCACGGATCACAGTGGTCAACCCTCGCCGCGACTTCGTCGAGCGGGTGCGCTTGCACGAGCAGATCGCGGGCAGTGGCAGCGCCGCGCGCCCACTCACCGAGATGCTGAGGAGCTCGATCGGGATCGAGACGGCGACCGTGGACAAGATCGGCGACGGTGCTGTCACTCTCGACGACGGCCGGAGCCTGGATTTCGATTACGCGATCCTGGCCGCGGGCAGCATCGCGAACCCGCTTCCCGGTGCGATCACGGTCGGTACGTGGGAAGGGGCCGAGCAAGCACGCAGCGCGCTGGCGGCGCTACCCCGGGGCGCCGTGGTCACGGTGATCGGTGGTGGTCTGACCGGGATCGAGACCTCGTCCGAGATCGCCGAAGCCCGCCCGGACCTGCTCGTACGCCTGGCGAGCGCGACCATCGGCACCGCACTCTCGGCCGGTGGACAGCGATATGTCCGTCGCGCGCTGGCCCGGCTGAACGTGGAGATCGTGGCCGATCAGATCGACGAGATCGACGGCGCCACCCTGCGACTCGGCTCCGGCACGGCACTGCATTCCGATCTGACGCTCTGGGCGATCATCTCCTCGGTGCCCACCCTGGCCGCGAACAGTGGGCTCGCCGTCGACGCGCACGGCAGGGCCCTCGTCGATGCCGACCTGCGCAGCGTCACCGATCCCCGTGTTTTCGCTGTGGGTGATTGCGCGGCGGTCCCCGGCATGCGAATGGCCTGTGCCACAGCCGCTCCCCAGGGTGCGCACGCGGCCGATACGCTGGCCAGGATGATCACCGGACGTGCGCTGCGGCCGTTCTCGATGGGCTATGGCGGCCAGGGAATGAGCCTGGGGCGCCGCGACGCCCTGTTGCAGACGACCGACCGCTCCGACAACGCCCATCGGTTGTTCTTCGGCGGGCGCGCCCCCGCGTTCGCCAAGGAGCTCATCACCCGCTACGCCGCCTACGCCTCGCGGACCGGCAACAGCGTGTGGATCAGCGGCCCGAAGCAGTGACCCACGAGGCTGCCACGCTCGAGGGCATCTTCGCCGAGAACCGTCGATTGCTGTTCTCGGTCGCCTACGAGATCCTCGGTACGGTCGCCGACGCCGAGGACGTCCTGCACGACAGCTATCTGCGCTGGCGCGCAGTCGACCTCACGCTGATCGAGAATCCCCGCGCCTACCTCGCCCGGATCGTCACCCGTCAGGCGCTGGGCGTGCTGCGGTCGACCGCGCGCAGGCGCGAGGAGTACATCGGGCCGTGGCTGCCCGAGCCCCTGGCCACCGAGTCCGAGGGCGGGGTCGAGCATGTGCTGACCGGCGAAGCGGTGACCACCGCGATGCTGCTCGTTCTCGAGAAGCTGACGCCGCTGCAACGTGCGGTGTTCGTATTGCGTGAGGTGTTCGCGTTCGACTATCCGGAGATTGCCGCCGCAGTGGAGAAGTCGGAATCGGCTGTGCGCCAGTTGAATCAGCGTGCCCGCAATCGGGTGCACGCGCAGCGCCACATCGCGATAGCCACCCCGGAACAGGCGCGGTCGGTGGTCGAACGGTTCACCATCGCGGCCGCCACCGGCAATGTGCAGGCACTGATGGACGTGCTCGCCCCCGACGTGGTGTTCCTCGGCGACGGCGGCGGGGTGGTGCACGCGACGCGCAGGCCCGTACACGGCCAGGACAAGGTGGCCCGGCTCGTCGTCGGCCTGCTCGCCAAGGGCAGGCGGATGGGCGAGATGGGCATTCATTTCGGCGTCTACAACGCGATGCCCGCCATCGTGGCGACCGTGGACGGCGTGCTCGACCAGGTGACCTCGATCGAGGTGCGCGGTGGCGCCGTCACCGCGCTGTACAGCGTGCGTAACCCGGACAAACTCCGGTCCGTGCGGATCCCGGTGTAGGCGGGCGACGTGGGCGAGCGCACAGCGGCGAGATCCGGTCCGGCTCTCGACCTGGCGCCGTTCGCGCGTTAGGCTTTTCAGCTATACGGAACCGTATAGCTGGAGGTTCGACATGACACTTCCCCCTGGTCAACGCGCGATCGACGGCTTCCCCCGTTTCGGCACGCACCTGCATCACCCACCGCCGCCCGTCCCGGCCGACCCGGTGATCGAGCTCGGCGGCGCGCTCTCGGAGTCCCACACGCTCTCCGAGTCCGACCGCGCGCAACTGCCTCGCCGCGAGCTCGCCGCCGACTTCCACTGTGTCGCGGGCTGGTCGGCCACCGGGTTGCGGTGGGAGGGAACCCCGTTCGCCGATCTCTACCGGCTGCGGGTAGAGCCATTGCTCGCGCCGGGTGTTTCGATCACCCATGTCGTTTTCGAGGGTCTCGACGGCTACCGATCGATCGCCGCGCTCGAGGACGTGATGGCCGACGACGTGCTCATCGCCGACCGCCTCGACGGGCAGCCGCTCACCAGTGACCACGGCGCCCCGGTGCGACTGGTGAGCCCGGGCCAGTACGGCTTCGTCAACACCAAACACCTGTGCCGCATCGAATTCCACACCTCGGCGCCGCCGGATCCCGACCGCTTCTCCCCTCTGGCCGCACACCCGAGGGCCCGCGTCTGGGCGGAGGAACGTCACCGCTATCTGCCCGGTCGCGTAGTGCGCCCCCTCTATCACCGGCTGATCAGGCCGATCCGCGCGCTGAGCGCCCGCGGCAGTAGCGCGCCGGCCGAGTGAGCTCGGATCAGGCCAGCAACTTCTTCTGCACCTTGCCCATCGCGTTGCGCGGGAGGGCATCGACGAAGCGCACTTCACGCGGGCGCTTGTGGGCCGAAAGCTGTTCGCCCACATAGGCGGTCAGCTCGGCGCCGAGCGCATCCGAGCCCGCCGCGCGCGCGACGACGAAGGCCACGATCCGCTGACCGAGATCGGCGTCGGGCAGGCCGACCACGGCCACCTCGGCGACCTCCGGATGCCCGAGCAGGGCTGTCTCGATCTCGCCGGCGCCGATGCGATAGCCGCCGGACTTGATGAGGTCGATCGACTCGCGCCCGACGATCCGGTGGAACCCGTCGGCATCGATGACAGCGACGTCACCGGTGCGGAACCACCCGTCCTCGGTCCAGTCCCGTGCGGTGGCGTCCGGGCGATTCAGGTAGCCGTCGAACAGCATCGGTCCGCGAACCTGCAGCCCACCGATGCTCTCGCCGTCGTGCGCAACGGGCGCGCCCGCCTCGTCGCACAGCCGGGTTTCCACGCCGCGCACCGGCGTGCCGACCCAGCCCGCCCTGCGCTCACCCTCGGCCCGGGTGGTCAGCGTGATCATGGTTTCGCTCATCCCGTACCGCTCGACCGGCGCCTGCCCCGTCAGCTCGGTCAGCTTCTCGAACACCGGCACCGGCAGCGGCGCACTCCCCGAAACCAGCAGCCGCGCCTTACTCAGCTCTTTGGCCGATTCAGGCTTTTCGACCACCCGGGACCAGACGGTCGGCACCCCGAAATACAGACTGCCGCCTGCCGCCGCGTAAGCCTCCGGCGTCGGCTTGCCGGTGTGGATCACCGGACTGCCCACGCGCAACGGCCCGAGCAGGCCGAGAATCAACCCGTGCACATGGAACAGCGGAAGTCCGTGTACGAGAGTGTCTTTCCACGTCCACGCCCACGCCTCGGCGAGCGCGTCGAGCCCGGCGGCGATCGCGCCGCGGCTGAGCATCACGCCCTTCGGCGCACCGGTGGTTCCCGAGGTATAGAGAATGAAGGCGATCGCGGCGGGGTCCGGCTCCGGATAGGTGTGCCACGACCGCGCGTGCAGCCGCACCGGTACCACCGGCAGATCAGCGCCCTCGGGTGCCGGGCCGAGCCAAGCCTGGGCGCCCGAATCGCGCAGAATGTGCTCACGTTCGGCGGTACCGGAGTCCGGCGGCACCGGCACCACGGTCACTCCGGCGATCAGGCAGCCGACCACGGCGATCACGGTGCGCAGCGTCGGTTCGGCCAGCACCGCGACGCGATCGGCGCGCGCGATTCTTTCGGCCACCGACGTTGCCGAACCCAGCAGATCACTGCGTGACATCGTGGCATCATCGATGGTGACGGCGTCGGGAATGTCATCCCCGGCGGCGACGGCGGCCGGATTCAGTGAGGCGAGCAGCAGCGGCGGACCATAGGGCATCCGTCAACGCTAACGCGACGAGTTCCGGCGCATGCCGCCGCCGGTCCGTTGACACCCCGGCGACATGATGAGACATTCAACGTATAACTCTCTCACGCTCTCTCAGACGAAAACGGGGTCAACGATGACCATCCTGTCGCGCTCGCGTTCGCAGCAGTCCGAACCGGCACAATTCGACGTCCGCGACTACATCGACGGTGCCGCCGCCTTCTACGGCGCGACCGCCAATGTGATCATGCAGCTGAGCCTGGCCCCCGTCGGCTACGGCGTCGCGGAGTCGAAGGTGCACAGCGGCAGCATCATGTTGCACCCCGTGAAGCGCACCCGCACCACACTCACCTACCTGTCGGTGGCGCTGATGGGCACCGACGCCGACCGTGCGGCCTATCGCACCGCCGTCAACGGCGCGCACCGGCACGTGCACTCCACCGCCGACAGCCCGGTGAAGTACAACGCCTTCGACAAGAACCTGCAGCTGTGGGTCGCCGCCTGCCTGTACTGGGGCTCGGTCGACGTGATGGACCGCCTCTACGGCCCCGTCGACGACGCCACCGCCGACACCTTCTACGACTACGCCCACCACCTCGGCACCACCCTTCAGGTACCGCGCGAGATGTGGCCGGCCGACCGCGCCGCCTTCGACGCCTACTGGACCGAGAACCTGCAGCGCACCAGCGTCGACGCCACCATCAAGGCCTACTTCGACGACCTGCTCGACCTGAAAATGGTCAGCCCGCCGCTGCGCCTGCTCCTCGCCCGCTTCCACCGCTGGTTCTCCACCGGCCTGCTCCCCCAGCATCTCCGCGACGAACTCGGCCTGCCATGGAGCCCCGCCGACGAACGTCGTCTGCATCGCGTGATGCGCACTACCGGCATGATCCTGGGACGGATGCCCCGCCCGATCCGCAACTTCCCCTTCAACCTCACCCTCGCCGATATGCGCCGCCGTCAGCGGCGAGGCACCCCGTTGATCTGATGACCGCACTCCGACTGCCGGCCGATCCGGCAGTCGGAGTGCTGGATCACCGCAGATCGTCGGCGATGATCCGCTCGATATTGCGCTCGGCCAGCGCGGTGATCGTGACGAACGGATTGACGCTGGTGTTACCGGGAACGAGCGCGCCGTCGATCACGTAGAGGCCCTGGTACCCGTGCAAGCGACCGTAGTTGTCGGTGGCCTCGTTGAGCACACAGCCGCCGAGCGGGTGATAGGTCAAGTCGTCGCCCCAGGTCTTGTAGACGCCGAACAGATCGGTCCGGTAGATCGTCCCCTCCTTGCTGTTGATCTTGTCGAAGACTCGCTTCGCCGCATCGATCGAGGACTGGTTCCAGGACTTCTGCCAGTTCAAACCGACTGTGCCGCTGCCGGAGTCGAAGGTGAACTGCCCACGGTTGGGGTTCTTGGTGATCGCCAGATACAGGCTCACATAGGTTTCCAGTCCCGACGGGAACGGTGCGACCTCGGCGAACGACGGCCCGCCCGCGTCGCCCCAGTTGTCGATGCCGAGGCACGGCATCGACGATTGCAGGCTGCCGGTGCCGTCCCACATGTGGTTGGCCCGCCCGACCATCACGTTGCCGTTGTTGCCCCACTTCTGCCCGACGGCGTTGGACAGGTCGGCGAGCTTGCCGGTGGCCTTCATCGCCACCAGCAGCTTGCTCGTGCCGACACTGCCCGCGGCGAAGAAGACCCGTTCCGCGATCACCGATTTCGTGGCGACGGTGTTGCCCGAGGTATTGATCTGAGCCATCTCCACCCGATATCCGCCTTCGGCGGGCGTCACCGTGGTGACCTTGTGCAAGGGTGTGATCCGCACTTTGCCGGTCGCGGTGGCCGCGGCGAGATAGGTCTTGTCCAGCGAGCGCTTGCCGTGGTTGTTGCCGTAGATCACCTCGCCCGCCAGCGCGGAGCGGGTAGCCGTCTTCGCCTGCTCTTTCTTCATGTACTCGAAGTCGTACACGTTGGGCACGAAAGTCCAGTCGAACCCCGACCTTTCGGCATGCTTGCGGCCCACCCGCGCGAACTGATAGCACTCGGCCGACTCGAACCAGGTCTTGTCGATGTGATTGACCCCGAGCCCGGTATTCGCTCGCGGGTAGTAGGTGCTGTACATCTCGTCGGCGTTCACCGACGGCAGGATCGCCCCGAAGTTCTCCCGTTTCGGCGTGACGGCCATGCCGCCGTTCACCAGCGAACCACCGCCGACACCGCGCCCCTGATAGACACGGATGCCACCGAAGTCCTCGGAATCCAGGACGCCCGTGTACCTGGGGATGTCCTTGTTGTACGAACTGCCCGCGAAGTAGCCGACCGGCTGATCGGTGCGATTACGCAGCCAGTAGGACCGCCCGTCCGGCTGCAGAACCGGACAGAAGATCTTCCCGTCGGCCCCGGGTGTCGTCCACGACATCCCCATCTCGACGACGGTCACGTCGACCCCGGCCTGCGCCAAACGCAACGCGGCCACCGAACCGCCGTACCCGCTGCCGATCACCAGGACAGGAATCTTGTCACCGTCCGCCAGCGGAGCCGCGGCAGCCACGGCCCGACCGGCCAGCGCAACCGCCCCCAGAGTGACACCTGTTGCAGCTAGAAACCGACGACGGGACAGCCCACCCGAGTATTGGCTTCGACCTGGCTTTTCATACAGAAAATCACGCACCGTGCAGCTCCTCATTGAGACGGCAATGAGAACCTGTTATACCGAGGATTGCACTGAAAAGAACATGTTTCGGACAAACCGGATACCGAGCGCATGCCGTCCTGAGGTTTGCGCGAAAGTAGCGCTCGCACAAGAACTGTGCCGGTGCCCCAGCGTCCGAGACAGGTCAGAAGGGGGCTTGCTGCCACCAGTCCTCGCGTGCCTGCTCGAAGCTGCGGCCCGGCCATGACACCTCGACCACCGAGTTCGCGCTGAATACATTGCCTCGCTCCCTGGCGGCCAGGGTGAACGGCGCGGCGGGGTCTCGGGGGCGGTAGGCGGCGAGGGTGGTGTGGTGCAGTTCGCGCGTGCCGTCCTCGGTGGCGTGACGCGCGAGGTAAGCGTCGGCGTCGGCGGCGTTCGGGAATTCGGTGTACCAGGCGATGAGGCCCTCGGCGTCGGTACAGCTGATCTGGCGCAGCGGCGCCGGATCACCCGGCAGCACCACCAGTGACGGGGTCGTCGAACATTGGGCGTCGCGCCAGCCGCGCCCGGTAGGCCCCGACGGGATCAAGTCGGTGAATCCCGAGGCCACCGACCCGTGTGCGCCCCAGGACGGGGGCGGCGCAACCCGGTTGGGCCGCACGAACTTCCAATAGATGGCACCGACTCCGACCACACCGATACCGGCCACCATCGCGAGCACGAGCAAACTCACCGCGAGCACCCGCCACCGAGAGGAGACCGCCCGCTGAGGCCCTCGCCCGGACCGCTCGCTCCCCAGCGGCACAGAGGGAACCCGTGGCCCACTGTGCTGGGGTCCTTGCGGGGCATACCCGGGGCGCGCAAACGCCTCGGCCCCCATTGAAGCCCCGCTGTCGCCTCGACGGGTAGCAGGCAGGGGAACGGAGGAGTACGACGAGGGCCCGCTGACGAGGGTCGAGTTGAACGCATCGGAGTTCGCGGGCACCTGGCCGGGATGCTGCCGGGCCTCGGCACCGTTTGCTCCCCACCCGGATGATGACGGCGCACCGCCCGCCACAGCGCCTCCGGCCGACTGCGCAGTCGTCGCCACCCCATGACCATCGCGGTCCGCGGCGGTCAGCGCTTCCGCGGCGGCACGGGCGAATTCCGCACAACTGGAGAACCTTTCGACAGGTTCCTTCGCCATCGCCGTGGCGATCACCG
>JACIXH010000025.1 GCA_014360565.1 Nocardia sp. | reverse complement strand
TACCCACCGCGGCCTCGCCGCCGGGTGGGCCCGGCTGTGCTATCGGTTCCGCTGGCCGATCCTCGTGTGTTGGGCGATCATCGCCGTTGTCGGCGGCGTCCAGTTCACCGCGCTGGAACGGCATCTCAGCCTGCCCGACTACGCGATCTCGAATTCGGAGTCCGCGGCGACGACCCAGGTCCTGGCTGATCGGTTCCCTCGAATCGGTGCCGAACAGGTCGCGGTCGTGGTGTCCGCCGATGATGGGCGAGCTGTCGAAAGGGCAGTTCGACCAGTCGTCGACGCGATGCGGCAGATCGAAGGTGTCGGCGACATTCTCGACCCCACCACACCCCAGATCGGTCAGAATTTGGCGACGCAGGACCGCCGTGCGGCGATGGTCCTGCTCGCTCTCGGCGGCGAGGTGGCCGCTCGCGATGTGGTGACCGACCAGATCGCGGGAAAACTGGCGGAGTTGGACCTTCCTGATGGGGTCACCGTCGACCTCACCGGGGAAACCCCGCTGAACAAGGCGCTCGCCGACGTGGAACGCGAGGACCAGACGCGGGCCGAGATCATCGGTCTGACCCTGGCTGCGCTACTGCTGGTGTGGGGGCTGCGGTCACTACTCGCCTCGGCGCTGGCGGTCGGGTCGGCGGTATTCGGTGTGGCGCTGAGCAGCTGCGCCATCGCCGTCGTCTCGGATTCGGTCGGCATGTCACAGTTCGCGCTGGTGGTCGCGACGATCATCGGCCTCGGCGTCGGAATCGACTACGCGTTGTTCATCATCAGCAGGTTCCGCGAGGAACTCGCCGAGCGTACCGACGACGCGGCCGGCCACCCGGCCACCGTGATGACCGCGTTGACACGCGCCTTGCAGACATCGGGTCACACTGTGATCATCTCGGGCGTCATCGTGATGGTGTCGCTGTGTTCGATCATGATCATCGATGGTCCCGTGTTCCGCGAAATTGCTATCGCCGCAGGACTTGTCGTGCTGTGTTCGATGTTTGCGGCCGTCACGGCACTTCCTGCTGCGCTCGCGGTCCTCGCTGCTCGCCTCGGGCGCAGAGCCGGGGCGGTGCACACCGCGGATCCGACGGCGAGCCGGTGGTACCGGTGGGTCGGGTTCGTCCAGCGTAGGCCGGCGGCGTGGGGCATTCCCGCGTTCGGGTTGCTGATCCTGCTGGCACTGCCGGTCACCGGCATGCGCCTGGGGCTCGATCTGGGTATCGCGGCGCTGTCGGAAACCTCTGCGGGGCGTGGCTACCAGACCGCGGCACAGGCTTTCGGCGGCTCGGCGGTCGCCCCGATCTACGCTACGGCCTGTGTGCCGCAGGGCCGAACGATGTCGGGCGCCGATGCCGACCGGTTCCGCGGCTACCTCGACAGCGTGCGTGTCGAGGACGGGGTGCGTTCGGCGGTATCGGCATTCGACGCGGTGCCCGGAGCCGGCCTCGACCAGCTGGTCAAGGGTTCGATCGGTCAGGCTGTCAGCGGCTCGCTGATCGATGACGCCGCGAATCCCGGCTGCCTGCTGGCGATGATCCAGCCGGCGCACCCGGTCGACGCACCGGAGACCGGCATGCTCGTCAGCGAACTCCGAACGCAGGCACAGCCCTTGGCCGACAGCGGTATCCAGGTGCGCATCGGCGGTATGTCGGCGCAATACCGGGATTTGGCGACCGAGACATCACAGATGTTTCCGCTCGTCGTGATCCTGGTGCTGGTGATCTCGCTGATCTACCTGGTGCTCACCCTGCGCAGTGTTGTCATCCCGGTGAAAGCGCTCGTGTTGAACGCGTTGGCAACGGCAGCGGCGCTGGGCGCTACCGTCGCGGTGTTCCAATACGGCTACGGTGAATCACTTTTCGCGTTCACCAGTGTCGGGAGCATTCAGGCATTCCTGCCGGTCGCCATGTTCGCGGTGCTGTTCGGGCTGTCCATGGACTACGAGGTATTCATGGTCCGGCGCATCAGGGAGGAATACCTGCTGTGTGGTGACACCGCCGAAGCGGTGCGCCGGGCCATGGCTCGGGTGGCCCCGCAGATCACTGTCGCCGGATTGATCATGATCGCGGTGTTCGGATCGCTGGTGGTCGCCGAGGTGCTCGAGCTCAAACAGATCGGTTTCGGGCTCGCGGTCGCCGTCGCGATCGATATCTCCCTGGTCCGGTTGATCATGGTTCCGGTGCTGATGTCGTTGGCCGACCGGCTGAACTGGTGGTTTCCCGGTGCCGGGAACACGCCGCCGATCGCATCCACCGATACTCGGCCGACTGTCTCGGTGGTTGGGTAGCGTTCTAACGAAGGGAGGCACTGATGCGTGTTCTGGTGTTGGGTGGTGCGGGCGAGATCGGCCGGTCGGCGGCGAAAATGCTTGCTGCGCAGGGAAATATAGAGCAGGTTGTGGTAGCCGATCTCGACGAGGCGAAGGCAGGAGCGGTCGCCGAGGAGATCGGACACGGTGCACGCGCGTGCCGGATAGATGTCACCGATCGTCGGCGACTGGTGGCGCTCGTGCGTGAGTGTGATGTGGTGCTGAATACGGTCGGACCGTACTTCCGATTCGGGCCGGGGATTCTGTCCGCGGTGATCGAGGCGGGACGCAACTATCTCGACGTCTGTGACGATCCGGCGCCGACGTCGACCATGCTGGACATGAACGAGCAGGCGGCGGCCGCCGGAGTGACCGCGGTGATCGGCATGGGCGCCAGCCCTGGTGTCGCGAATCTGCTGGCGCGCAAGGCCATCGACGCGCTGGACCAGGTGGACTCGGTGGTCACCGGGTGGAATCTGCTGATGGCGCAGCCCAAACAGCGGTCGTGGCGGCCGAGTGCGGCGATCGTGCACGGCATCGAGCAGGTGAGTGCGCCGATTCCGGTGATCCGTGGCAACGCGCAGGTGCGGGAGAAGCCGCTACGGAAAACGACGGTCGACTACCCGGGGATGGGTGCGGCCACCGGGTGGACCTTCGGGCATCCCGAACCGGTGACGCTCGCGCGGACCTTCCCGGAGATCGTCGACTGTGTGAACGTGGCCCTTGCCCCGCGTTATGTCATCGCGCCCTTGACAGCGCTGGGGTCCTCGGTCCGGTCCGGGTTGCTGTCGAGGGAGCGGGCCGCGCAGTTGGCGGCGATCGTCGAGAACGCGCTACCGAGTTCACCGGTCGCGGCGCTGGACAACGGCACACTGCCGCCGCTGTTCGCGACGGCGACCGGCACCGTCGACGGTGTGCTCACGACGATCGCGTGTGCCCTGGGGCAGGTCCCCGGGCTGAACATGGCCGAGGCCACGGGCATCCCGCTCGCGGTGGGTGCGTTACTCGAAGTGGACCGTCCCGGGGTTCACCCGCCGGAAGCGGTGTTCGAGCCCGACGAGTTCTTCCGCGAGCTCGCACCGTTTTGTGTGGGTAATCCGCGACCGGAGTCGATGGTGGTGGTCACCAACAGTCAGTGGTCTGCGCAGGTGAATGCTGCTGCGCTGGAATGTGGTTCGCTGGTGACTGCACTGGTGCGTGCGCGAAGCTAGGAGCGTCACGACCGATCTGTCTCAATGTCGGCTGTCGGATTCTCGAGGCCGCCGATGCGCAGGTTCGCGATGCTTGGCGCTGCCTTCGACGCCAGCTACGGTTGGGGCACATCACGCGCCGCGTCGAAATCTGGTGCCACACCTTCGAGCGCGCCAGCGCTGACGGGATGGCATCCGAGTGTGGTCGAAGGTGGGGCAATCGGTGCTGGTATGCCGGGAATGGGCCGGGCCGTTGCGGGCGGCGACGCGAGCTGCCGCCTATCACCGACTGGTCGGGCTGAAAGAGGCTCTTACGCCGGTACTTTCGCCTTTTCCGTCGGCGCGGTTTCGGGCTCGTGGCTACTTCGAGACAGAATCGATGGAGAACGATCTGCTCGTGCCGGATGTCGTACTGGCTGCCGCCGGTACGCTGCCGGTGCTCTGGCTCAACGTGACCTACGAGTATCTCGAGCTCCCTGGTGATGCGCTGTCCGAGGTGGTGCGGCTGTTCGAGTTGCGGTTGCTGGGGGAGTTCGCCATCGAGTGAGGACGGGTACGCCGAACGCTTTGGTTGACGGGTGTCTCGGCGACCATGACTGTCGTTGCTCGCATGGATTGCAGTCCCGTGCAACAGGTTGCGTCGGCCGTGCCATCGAGTCGGGTCAGCTGGGTGGGGGCGCATCGAAAGGAACGCGGGGCCGCCGGCGGAGCGAGACATCGGCCCGGACACACCGGCGACACACATATCGGCAAGATCGGGCCTTGGCTGGATGTACTGTGCCGCACGGGGTTCGACCGCTCGTGCATATCGCCGATGTATTCCACCGGAAGGAGATCCCTGGATGCTGAGTGACCGCTTGCGTCGCTTTGCCCGGATCAACTGTGAAACACCGTATGCTGTTTTCGATATCGAGGCTGCTGAACAGGCCTATGACCGGCACCTGGCGGCGATGGCGCCCTTCGCGCGAGTGCAATTCGCTGTGAAGGCCAGGCCGGAACCACTACTGCTGGAACTGTTGTCGCGGCGCGGGGCATGGCTCGACGTCTCCTCGACAGCGGAGGTCAGGCTCGCCCTGGCCGTTGGTTGCCCCGCCGACCGGCTCTCGCACAGCAATGTTTTCCGTAGCGAGGCCGAGATAGCGGCGGCATTCGACCTCGGCGTTCGGATGTTCACCTTCGATTCGGCGGCACAGCTCGCCAGGCTCCGGCGGTGCGCTCCCGGCTCATCGGTGCTGCTGCGCCTGGCGGTGCCCACGGGCGACGCGCGTCTGCCGATGAGCGCGCGATTCGGCTGCGCCCCCACCGAAGCCGTGGAACTGGCGGTCTCGGCGGCGGGGGTCGGTATGGACGTTGCGGGTCTGACCTGGCACAGCGGCAGCCAGCAGACCGATCCCACGTGCTGGCGGACGGCGATCGCCGAAGCCGCGCGGGTGTGGCAGGACATAGCCGCCCGCGGAGTGCACAGCCTGCGCGTGCTGAACGTCGGTGGCGGTATGCCGGCGGCCTATCGTGATGCGGCAGTGCGGGAGCCGGAGTGGGCCACCGTGATCACTACGGCCGTGCGGGACTGCTTCGGTACCGAATCGCCCGATGTGGTGATCGAACCGGGGCGCGGCCTGGTCGCCGAAGCGGGAATCACCGTGACCACGGTCAAGGCGGTGGTCGAGCGCGCCGATCAGGTGTTCGTCGCGCTCGACGTGGGGATCTGGAACGCGGGTCTGACGGAGGGCGCGTTCGGTGCCCTGGAATATCCCGTCGAGGTCATCGACCATCCGGCCGGCCGGCCGTGCCGTCCGGTGGTGCTGTGCGGCCCGACATGCGACCCACAAGACGAACTGCGGGCCGCGAATCCCTATCTGCTCCCGGCGTCGCTGGCGCCGGGCGACCGGCTGATCATCGGATCAACCGGCGCCTACAGCGCGACCACCATGGCCGACGGCTTCTGCGGGTATCCACGGCTGCCCCAGCACATCCTGACCGCCGACCCCGCCCTTGCCCTGGAGGTGTGCTCGTGAACCGGACGCCGCCAGCGGGTTTCGAATTCATCGAAGGAATCCCGGACGAGCAGTACCGGTCGTGGCTCGACTGCTGGCTGAGCGCCCTCGCCGAACCGCTCGGCACCGACCCCGCCGTGTTCGAGTTCTATCGCCGAACCTTTCCCGCCGCCCGTGGGCTCGCGATCACGGACGCGGACGGCATTGTGGCGACCAATATTTCGCTCGACTCCGAGCTGGCAGTGCCCGGGGGTGGATCGGTGCCCGCCGCCATCGGCACCGGCGGGTTCTGCCACCCCACCCAGACCAGGCGCGGTCTGATGACCCAGCTGCTCGACCGGATCTACCGCAGGGCCGTGGAGGAGGGCAAGGCGACCTGCGCCGACTGGCCGTCGGAGTGGCCCATCTACCGGCGATTCGGGCACGGCCCGGCGTCGTGGTGCGACACCATGCGCATCGATATCCGGCGCGCCGGGCTCCGCGACGATACGCCCGGGTCGGGAATGCGCCCGCAGCGCATCGACAACAGCCGTGCGCGCGAAGTAGCCCGTCGCGTATTCGGAAACTCGTTCGGTGGTACACCGGGCGAGCTCAGGCCGCCGGACGCATTCTGGGATCGGCTCGCGACCGACCCGGCCTCGCCTGCGCTCGACGCACTGTGCACACTGGGCGACCCCGGCACCGGGGTGCGTCAGTGCGTCGCGGTCGCCGACCGTGGATTTCTCTCCTACCGCGTCGTTCCCGCCTGGACCCCCGACAAGGCACCCGACGGCGCCGTGCACGTCATCGACTTCCTCGCCGCCGACGCCGAGGCGGCGGGCGCGCTGTGGCGATATCTGTTCTCCCTGGACATGGTGAGCGAAATCCATGTCCCCAGGCTTCCGGTGGACGACCCGCTGCGCTGGTGGGTCACCGATGCTCGCTGGCTGCGCAGCCGTCGCAAGGACGGCATGTGGTTGCGGCTGCTGGACGTGCCCGCCGTTCTGTCGGCTCGCAGCTGGGCCGCCGACGGGGTGTTGACCGTGCGGGTCGACGACGCGCGCGGATGGGCTGACGGCACCTTCCATCTGGAGGTCGACAAGGGCATCGGTGCCTGCAGGCGAACCACCAACGCCCCCGATCTCGAACTCGATGTGGCGACCCTCGGTGCGATCGTGCTCGGCGGTACGCCGGCGGCGGGATTCTTCCGCGCAGGACATATCCGGGCCGCGGAACCGCGCCATGTCCTGCAGTGGGATGCCATGGCCACCCCCGAACGCGCACCGTTCCTGTCCTACGTCCTGTGACCGCCGTGAATATGCCTGTAGGAGCTGAATTCGTGCTGGTCACCGCATCGGGTCGGTACGCGAGCAAGATGCTGGAGCGGCATATCGCCGGTGCCGCAAGGGAGCTGGAAGCCGCCGGAATCGGGCCGGGTGATGCGGTGGTGGTGTGCCTGCCCAACGATGTGCGCTGGGCGGCTCTCGTGCTGGCGCTCGCCCGGCTCGGTGCGGTGAGCGTCCCGTTGAACGTGGCATCGGCGGTCGAGGAAATCGCCTACGTGCTCGAGGATTCCGGGGCCCGGCTGGCGCTGCTTCCCGGCGGTGCCGCGCACTCGTTGACCCCGCGCTACCCGGGTCGGTTGTTGTGGCCGGACGGGATCGCGACCGGGGGACGCGTCGTGGGCGGTGACGGAATGATCCGCCGCAGCGGCATCACCACGATCGCCTACACCTCCGGGACCACCGGCAGACCGAAGGGCGTGCTGCAATCGGACCGAGCCGTGCATCTGGGCGGTACGAGCATGGCGCGGCGGCTGGGGTGGGAGTCCGATGATGTCGTCGTCACCGCGCTGCCACTGGCGCACTCGTACGGGACGAATGTGCTCAATGCCGCGTTGTCGGTGGACGCAACGCTGGTGATACTGCCCGGATTCGACGAGACGCGGCTGCTCACGGCGGCGCGGCGATGGGGCGCCACCGTGCTCGCCGGGGTGCCGACGATGTATCGGCGACTGCTCGCAGATCCCTTGGTGCGCAGTATCTCTGGTGTGCGCTGTGCGGTTTCTGCGGGGCAGAGCGCGGGCCCGGAACTCGGTCCCCGGTGGGAGCGGGAGGTCGGCGGTGCCTTCGTGGAGGGCTGGGGCATGACCGAACTCGGCGGTTTCGCCGCCCTCGCGGCACCGGACCTGGCGAACCGTCATGGCACGGTCGGTACCGCCGCACCGCAGGCAACACTTCGGGTCGACCCGGATGGACAGGGCGGCGACTCTCGCATCGGTGAACTGGTCGTGACCGGTCCGATGGTGACGCCCGGATACGTCGGCGCGACGGCGGACTGCGTGAGCGCCGACGGCTGGTTGCGAACCGGCGACCTCGGCACCATCGGCGCCGACGGAGTGGTCCGCGTCGTAGGCCGGGCCAAGGACGTCATCCTCACCGGCGGCTTCTCTGTGTATCCCGCAGAGGTCGAGCGCGTGGTGGCACAGCATCCCGATGTGCGGGAGGTGGCGGTCGCCGCGGTGGCGGACTCCGCGCGCGGGGAGATCACCTGCGCCTGGATCGTGCTCCGACCCGGCGCACGGCCCACCACCACGCAGATCGTCGACTTCTGCCGCCCGCACCTGGCCACCTACAAGCTGCCGCGCCAGGTCGTTGTGCTGCCGGAGTTGCCGTTGAGCAGCACCGGCAAAGTCCTGCGTCGTGAACTTCCGGTACCGGCATGAGTAGCACGCAGACCGATGTCCTCGTGGCGGGGTGCGGTCCGGTCGGTCTTACCGCGGCCTTGCTGTGCGCCGCCCGCGGGCTGTCGGTGACTGCTGTCGATGCCGAGCCGGAGGACGCGATCCGCCCCGGAAGCCGGGCGATCTTTCTGCACGGAGTATCGGTGCGAACCCTGTCGCGCGCTGATCGCGCCCTGGCGGAGGAGATCTCGGGCTACGGGCTGACCTGGTCCGGCAAGCACACGCTCTGGGCCGGGCAGACGGTGTACCGCAAGGCGTACCCGCCGCCTGCACAACCGCGGAAGCCGCCGTTCATCAGTCTTTCCCAACGGGATCTCGAGCATCGGTTGCGGCGGTCCTGTCTGGCCGCCGGTGTAGTCCTGAGCTGGGAGACACCGGTCGAGAACGTGACGGTCCGACCGGATCACGTCGAGCTCGGTAGTGGTCATCGGGCCGCCTTCCTGATCGGTGCCGACGGCGCGCGATCCGCGGTGCGCGCGGCGATCGGTGCGCGACTGGCCGGAACACGTTCGCCGACATCGTTTCTCGTCGTCGATGTCGCAGGCGACCATGAGATCCACCAGGGCGAGCGGGTGTTCCACTACCGGCATCCGGCTGCCGGAGGTCGTCATGTGCTGATCGCGCCGTTCCGGGGTGGGCTGCGTGTCGACCTGCAATGCCGGGCTGCCGACGATGTCGCGGATCTGACCGCACGCGTCTGCGACTGGATCGAACCGATACTGCCCGGTGTCGCCCGGCCCGAGATCACCTGGACCTCCCGGTACCGGTTCGACCAGGCGGTAGCTGACCGGTTCGTCGACCCCGGCCTGCGGGTCTTGCTCGTCGGCGAGGCAGCCCACCTGTTCGCTCCGTTCGGCGCGCGCGGGCTCAACTCCGGCATCGCCGATGCCGCTGCCGCGACCGATGCGATCGTGCACAGTCTCGCCGGCAACCCACGTGATACCGCGATCACCGGGTATCACACGGTGCGGCACGCGGCGGCGCTGCGCAACCGCGCGGCCACCGGCCAGGCGCTGCACCACCTGCTGGCAACGGGCCGAGGCACCCGCGCGCGCCAACGCGCGGCCGCACTCGCCGCGCGACACTGGCAGCCCGCAGGCGCTTGGCTCGATCGCATCCCGTACGGCCCCCGTGATGCCGGCATTCCCGGCAGCCCCTACTGACCGACAGGAGTCGTGCCATGGCGACGCTCACCCCCACCGGGCGGCCGATCCCGGTGACGGACTTCCGCGATCCGACCACCCGGACGCTGCTGGCCAACGACGGCACGACAACCGTCCTGCTGGAGGCCGTGCTGCGGGCAGTGATCCGGGTCGAGGTCGGCGAACAGTTCATCGCTGAGGTCGGCGACCTCGAGCCCGACCTACGCATCGGCCTCGAACTCCCCGCCGCGACAGCGGTACTCGTGCGCAGCTCGGTGCTGCGCACGGCGGAACACACGCCGGTGTCGGCCAATCGCGCGATCATTGTCGCCGACCCCGGTAATCCGGTGCTGTCGATGTGCAGCGATCGGCACCGGCCACTCGGAATGACCCTGCTGTCGGCTCTGGTCGCCCACCGGCGCCGGGTGCTGTCGACCGGCCACTACGAGTGGCTACTCGACGGCAGCGCCCGCACAGCGGCGGGCAAGCGCTACCTGATCATCATCGGAGAGCGGCCCGCCGCGCACCTGACCGAGATCTACAGCCCTGACCTGTTTTCCGCTCGCCTCCAGTGCGCAGTGCGGTGACAATCGAGGGTCACGCTGCCCGGGCGCCGCCGTCTGTGCACCAATTCGCTTAACCCACTGCGTGTTCCACAGTTTTCCACCCAGTTGACGACAAGGTAAGGAACTATCTGTGAGCATCTCGACACCCACATCCCTCGACGGCAACCGCGTCCGCGCGAGGATCGCACCGCTGGTCGCCGGTTCGTTCGTGCTCGCCGCAGTCGCCGCCGCACCGGCAGCGTGGGCGCAACCCGACCGTGCACTCGCTGTGGAGGCGACTTGTCTTGCCCAGACAACGACCACGCCTGACCTCCTCGGCGGGGGCGCCACCGCCCAGGACTCGATCACCTGCACCGACGCGAACGGTCAACTGCTCGTTTCCGGGCGCTCGGAACTGACGATCGACGGACCCTCGTGTGGGCAGAGCACGGCGACCGTCACCACCAGCTGGGACGACGGCACCCGAACGGTCACCGAGACCACCGGCGGCGTTGCGGCGGGTGACCGGATCTACGTCGCTACCGGCCAGGTGACCGCCGACAGCACCAAGTTCGCGGGAGCGGTAGTCACCATCACGGGAACAGGTGTGGAGCCGGGTTGCGACACACCGTGGCTCCCCACGGTCGCTGTCTACAACGTGGTATTCCACCGCTGATCCGGCTCGCCGACCGCCGGGACCGAGTCTCGGCGGCATGGCGCCGTGTTTTGCACAGCGGCTGGGTTGCTCGCGCCCGGACCGGGCATTCCAGGCTGTGAACGGTCCGATGCAGGGAGGAGAACCGCGCGATGTCCGAGTTGATCTGCAGCCTCGAACTACCGGCAACGCTGCACACGCTGTTCGAGGTGACCGACCGGTGTCTCGGCGCCGAGCCCGTCTTCCTGCGCTATTCGCACGGACCGGGCACCGACGCCCATGACGGCCCGAGCCGCGATTACGAGGCCCAGGTGACGATGTCGGGACTGTCGGTGACGACGATGCGACCCGAGCCGTGGTGGCCGCGGCCCGCACTGGAATGGGTGGCGCGCAGGCTGTGCAAATACGCCGACCTCGGCGCGGAGCAAGGCCGGTTCCCCTGGCTGCTGACCGGCCGGGTGGTCGGCGCGGGCCCCGACCATGAACCGTTGGTGACTGCCGTCCATCCGCTCGCGACGATCGACCGCCGGGCGGTCACCGAAGCCCGCCGTCTGTACCACGAGCGTTTCCACGTCGGACGCGACTCGACACAGTGACACCCGTCGGGCATCTGGCCGGTGGTCCACGCGATGGGGAGCCAGGCACTCCGCAGCAGCGGAACTGTCTAAGGCAACCTCAACCGCATCGAAGTGCTGGAGCCGCAGATGTTCGGCCGACGAGGCCCGATCTGTTGAGGATGCGAATCCTGTTGAGTCACCGAACAACCGGACTGCCTGCCCAACAACGACGGGCTGGATCCGGTCCGGAGAAGGTGCTGACTACCGATTGTGTCAGTTTAAATTTAATTAAATCTGTGTTTAAATAAACCGGTGCATGCTTTAGATGTTCTGGGGGACCCGGTTCGCCGCCGGGTCCTGGAGTTGCTCGGTGCCGGTGAGCACAGGGCTGGGGCGATCAGTGACGCCGTGCGGCAGGAGTTCCCGATTACGCACCCCGCGGTGTCGCACCACCTTCGTGTTCTGCGCGAGAACGGCTTTGTGACAGTTCGCGCGGAGGGCACGCGGCGCCTCTACGCCGTGGACAGCGCGGGTATGCGCCAGGCCGATGAGTGGCTCGACCGGTTTCGCCATATGTGGCAGACCCGGCTGGATGCCCTCGATACAGAGATCGCTCGAGGCAAGCGCGAGCGACGCGAATGAAGGAGGCAGCGGTGCTCGACATCCTCGCTCACATCCAGCAAACCCATCGCAGCATGACAGACGGCGGGCCGACGAAGGAGGTGACGTTGACCCGGACTTTCGACACGAGTGCGCAGGATCTGTGGGACGCGTGCACGAATCCGCGCCGACTGCCGCGCTGGTTCGAACCGGTCAGCGGCGAGCTGCGCGAAGGTGGCCGCTACCGGCTCGACGGTACCGGGACGACCGGCACGATCGAGCAGTGCGCAGCTCCTGGCCGGTTGCGGATCACCTGGGAGTACGACGGCGACTCGAGCGTCGTCGATGTGACAATCACCGGCAGCGACGGTCGCGCAGCGCTACGGCTGACCCACACTGTGCCCGATAACGAGCACTGGCGGACCTATGGGCCCGGCGCCGTCGGCGTCGGCTGGGACAGCTCGTTGTTGGGGCTGGGTTTGTACGTCTCCGGTGACGACCGGGCTCAGCCTGCGGAGCTGGAGAAGCTGTTGGGCACGCCGGAGGGCGCCGAGTGCCTGCGGTCGGCAGCAAGCTCGTGGGCTGACGCGCACACAGACTCCGGCGCGGATCCGGCAGAGGCGCGCGAGATCGCCGATCGTGTGGCCGCCTTCTATACGGGTGCGTAACAGGCATGGTTTGCGCCTGTGCTGCGGTGGCGGACGGGAATTGACCCGGCCTGGGGGAGGAGGTTCGCTCTAGCCTCCCCGTACGGGCGAAAGCTGTTGTTGTCTAGTGGCTTTCGGACGTCCAGCGGCAGTGGGTGCGGCCCGCTCGTGTGGTGAGGCCGATCCCGGGAGGCGCCCACGCTTCCGATCGGCGAACTGTACGACCTGAAGCAGCCTCTGGTTTCATTGTGGTGGGAGGAATGTCTGATGGCGGTAGGTTCCTGTGCCCGTCGGCCGAGGCTGGGGTGGTCGGCTGTCGGGATGGTTGTGGTAGCGACAGCCGGGTGTGGCATCGGTGTCGGTTCGGAGCCGGCAGCAGTGACGACGGCGAGTACGCCGTTGAGCCGAGAAGATGGCGTTGCGCTGGACGCCGAGCTGTGTGAATGCACTGACTGTCAGAGCGCTCGATTCACCACGGCCAGTGCGAGTTCGGTGCAGAGGGCGGCTGCTTCGGTGGTCGGCTGACCGGGGTTGTGCAACCACGTCGCCACGAGCTGGTTGATTCCGCCGACGACGAAAAGGGCTTCCTGGCGGCGGATCTCCGGGTTCGCGGGGGTGTCGAGGAACTCCGCGCTGTACTGCATCACGAGGTCGGTAACGATGCCGACGGCACGGGAACGCAGCTCTTCGAGCCCTGCGACGCTGTGGGTGTCGCTGGTGAGGATGCGGTGGATGCTGGGGTCGGCGGCGATCGTGTCGAGGTAGGTCGTCAGTGCCCGCTGAAGTTTGCGTTCCAGGGTGCCCGGCTCGGTCTGGCTCGCATCGACGAGGGTGGTGAACAGCTCCTGGTGGACCTGCTCGGCGACGGCGAGGACCAGTGCGTCTCGGGTGGCGAAATGTTCGTAGAAGTAGCGCGGGGTCAACCCCGATGCGGCGCACACGCGGCGCACGGTGACTTCGCTCGCGCCGGCCTCGCCCCAGATCTGGCGACCAGCGGCGAGGAGTTTGTCGCGGCGTTCGTCACGTCGACTCGCCGCGCTGATTCCCCGGTAGGACCGGACCACCTCTGCACGCGCCATTGACAGGACTTTAGCAGTCGCCTTACTTTGGATATCAGCCGTTATCCAAAGTGAAGCGCTCAACGAGGAGTGTCGATGACCACCGTCCCCACCCGTCACCCGGATCGTCCCCACCGTGTCCCGCCCCTGGTCGGCGGCTTCGCGTCGATGCTGGGGGTGCACGGCCCCGACTCGCAGCAGTGGCAGCGTCTCGGCGAGGGCCTGCTCGTCGGTGACGACGCGATGGATCGGCTGGTGGACTGGATGGTCGCCACCGGCTCGAAGCAGATGCGTCCGCTGTTCGATCGAGCCCTCACCGACGGCATCGCCGCGGTGCCGGATGCGCCGGATGTGCTGCGCGAGTTCTTCGCCGCGGTCGAAACTGCGCCGGTGTGGGTCGATCAGGACAAACTCGTACGCGGGGCCAAAATCCTGCGCACCAGCGGTTCCGACGGCATGTACATCGCACGCGACGTCGCCATGCTCGGCGGCTACCAGTTCTCCGGCTTCAACAAGACCCTGTTGCGCACAGGGGCGCTGGAAAAGGGCTCCAATCAGCGGTGGGCCGAGACGATGCAGTGGGCGATGGACGTGCTGTCCGAGGACGGATTGTCCCCGCTGGGTCTGGGCTATCAGTCCACGATCCGGGTGCGACTCATCCACGCCTTCGTGCGCAGGCACGTGGCTGCCATGCCGGATTGGCAGACCGAGGACTGGGGCCTGCCCATCAACCAGACGGATATGGCGGCAACCCTCGTCGGCTCCTTCATCGCACCGGCGATCGGTGGGATGGGTCTGGGGCTGTTGCTCACCCCCGCCGAAACCGACGCTGTCGCGCACCTGGTCCGCTACGTCGGCTGGCTGCTCGGTGTCGAGGAACAGTGGTTGCCGCATTCCTTCCGCGACGGTGTGCGCGTCCTGGTGCACACGCTGTCTGCCCTGGCCGACCCCGACGAGTCGACCCCTCAACTCGCGGTGCCGATGTCACGAGACCCGTTGTCGTGGAACTACGACCGGCTGCCCACGATCCGGCGCCGGCTGGCCTACGCCCAGCATCTGTCGGTGACGGGGACCTTCCTCGGCCGCCACACGATGCGTGCGCTCGGCCTGCCGACGGTGATCGTTCCGTGGTACCCGGCGATCCGCATCCCCGTCAACGTCACGCGCTCGGTCACCCGGCTCCTGCCCGGCGGGCTCGACCGTGCGGCGACTCGCGGTGCGCGAGAACAAGATCGGTTCATGCGGACGCTGGTCAGCGCCGGACCGACCGTCGGCGGTGCGGCCGCGCGACTCACCCACGCGGCCTAGCGCCGCGATGGTGGAATCCGGCCGAGCACGGCACGGCCGGATCCAGACAACAGGCGGTGCCCTGGGTGAACCACTGTCCTCAGGGCACGGTTTGCACAGCACCCGTGCGACCGGGTTGCGCGTTCATCGGAGGAAGCCGTAAGAGTCGGTGTTGATCAGGATGATGCTGGCGACCATGCCCCATGCCGGTGCGAAGATCCACAGACTGTTCGTGCCGCCGATGAAGATCGCGAGGTTGCGTCTGGTGTGCCCGACGTATTCCTTGTTGACGAAGTAGGCGGCGTAGTAGATGACCGTGCCGTAGAACATCATCCAGAACAGGATCAGGCCGATGATCCCCAAGGTGCGCGCCGGCACGATATCGAAGGTGAGACCGTAGACGAACAGCAACGACGGGATCAGCGTCACGTAGCCGTTGCCGGAGTCGACCCAGAAGCCGAACGACTTTCGGTTGGCGTAGGCCGGATCGAACAGCGAGTACGACGACCAGACCTGCGCCCAGGTGCTGGGTCGCACGATGTCACGCAGCCGGATCGGCGCGGTGAAGAAGTCGATCACGCGGTCGAGTTCGCGCCCGCGATACTGCGCGACGAACTGCTCGTGCTGGCGCTCGACCAGGGAGATGCGCAGATTCAGCGAGATCTCCCACAGGGCGATCATCACATTGATCCAGGTGAACGCCACCAGCACGATGTGCCCGACATTGACGCCGTAGCGCGTGATGTGCAGGACGATCGGCACGGCGGCGCCGACCGTGACGAACGCGCCGACCACCATCCAGACACGGAGAAAACCGGCGCCGCGCACAGGCTGTGCCGCCGTGGATTCGGTTACTTCCAGCATTGAGTCCTGGTTCCTTCGAGAGCTTGTTCGGTGAGCTGATGCAAGGTGGGGTCTCGGGGATCGTCGTTGTCGAGCCAGCGCAGGAAAGCGAACTCGGCGGCGGCGAGCACGGTGTGGACGAGCAGGCCGGGCCCCAGATCCTCATCGGGGCGCGCGCCCATCCGGTCGGCGACGAGTTTCGTCAGCTGCGCACGCTCGAACGTGCCGACCACCGCGACGCGGTCGAGGACATGTGGCGCGGTGCGAATCGCGGTGCGCCAGTGGCTCAGTGCCGCCTCGTCGGCGACGAACGCTCGGCTCCACCGCAGACTCGCCTGGCACAGCGCTTCCTCGGGAGACTCGCCGGCGGGCCGTGCCTGCAAGTTGCCGACGATGGCGGCGCCCGCCCGGCGCAGAGCGCCGAGTAGCAGATCTTCTTTGCTGGTCACATACCGGAAGTAGGTGCTGTGCCCGATCCCGGCGGCCGCCGCGATGTCCTCGGTGGTCACCGCGTCGAAACCGCGCTCGGCGAACAGTCGCAACGCCGTTCGCTGAATGTCTTGGCGGATCAGTGCCTTCTGCCGGTCCCGCAATGATTCAGCCACGCGTGGCCGCCAGATCCGGATGTGCGCGCCCGGCGACGACGGGCAGGTCCAGGCTGGATTTGATCCCGGGGGCGGCCGCGCACACGTAGGGGATGGAGTTGACGCAGTGGTTCGCGGTCGCGACGATGCCGGGATTGCGTTCGAGCCCTTCCGCGATCGACGCGGGCTGCCAGCCCCGAATGGTCACGAAGGTATCGAGGTCGCCCTTGATCTCGATCTCGTAGCGTTCGCCTTCGGGTCCGAAGTCCCAGGCAGGCTCGAGGTTCTGCTCGCCCATCAGCCAGTTGACCGCGATCCGCACGACCGGCTGATCGCCGATGACCGCATCCCATGCGAAGCGCTGCGCGGCGACCTGGCCCGGCTCGATGATCCCCAGCGGCGACTCGATCGGCGCCGTGGCGACGGCGATCTCGTGGGAGGTCCGGATCGGGGCGTCGGCGAACCCGAGGGTATCCAGACACATCCGCACCGACTGGGTGAACCCACCGGTCAGCAAGCGGAGCATCGGGGACTTGCGCGCCTGCTCTGGGGTGCCGCCGAAGCCCATCACCGACCGCAGGACGTCGGGTGCGTTGTAGGTGCGCATGTCGGAGAACTCCTCGGCCCGCACGAACGTCACCTTCGACGTCAACGCCGAGAGCACCAGCGGATGCAGGTCGGTCGTACCACCGGGATTGATGCCGATGCCGTGCAACGTGACGCCGCCGTCGGCGCACGCTCGCGCCAGTTCGGCATCACGTTCGCTCGGATAGAACCAGCCGACCGGCGTGACCACGTTCTTGCCGGACCGCAGAATACGCGCCACCTCACCGGCATTCGGGATCAGCGGGGCATACACCACCGCATCCGCATCCAACGCCAGGATCTCCTCGACGTCGTCGGTGGCGGTGACGCCTACCCGCTGCGTGCCGAGGATGTCACCGACGTCCCTGCCCCGCTTGGCCTCGGAATGGACGTAGCAACCCACCAGATGTAGCTCGGGATGAGCTTGCACCGCTTCGATCGCGGCCTTACCGACTCCGCCGGTAGCCCACTGGATAACGCGCAGCATATTTCTCCAAGGAAGAGTGACTCTAAAGCTGAGATAGACTCTCACATGAGGATTGGGTGCCGCAAGACCGAACTGCCTCAGCCGGCTTCTGGCGTGCCGGTTGCCGAGGGTCGAGTCAGTGGTCAGTGGCGGAGCCCGTAACCGGCTGCTGTGTGGTCTGCTTGCCGAGAGGTGGCCACCGCGTTCCCGCCGCAGCGACACGAGCCGCGCACTGATTCCATCGAGAAGGCAGGCCGATGAAACGACAACTCCCGAAACCCCGCGACCTCGCGCCCCTGATGCAGTTCAAGGCGCCCCGCTTCGGGGCGCAACGGCGGCTCGACGCGGCGCTCACCATCGAAGACTTGCGCCGTATCGCCAAGCGCCGCACCCCGCGCGCCGCGTTCGACTACACAGACGGCGCCGCGGACGGCGAGATCTCGCTGGACCGCGCGCGGCAGGCGTTTCTCGATATCGAGTTCCATCCGGCGATCCTGCGTGACGTCTCCGAAGTCACCACCGGCTGGGATGTACTCGGCGCGCCGGTGTCGCTGCCGTTCGGTATCGCCCCCACCGGCTTCACCCGGATGATGCAGACCGAGGGCGAATACGCCGGCGCCCACGTGGCCGGCCGCGCCGGCATCCCGTTCTCGCTGTCCACGATGGGTACCGCCTCCATCGAGGACGTCGCTGCCGCGAACCCGCACGGCCGCAACTGGTTCCAGCTCTACATGTGGAAAGACCGCGACCGCTCCATGGCCCTGGTCGACCGCGCCGCCGCCGCCGGATTCGATACCCTGCTCGTCACCGTGGACGTCCCGGTGGCCGGCGCCCGGCTGCGTGACACCCGCAACGGCATGTCCATCCCGCCCGCGCTCACCCCGGCCACCCTGCTCGACGCACTGCCACGGCCGCGCTGGTGGATCGATTTCCTCACCACCGAACCGCTGGCTTTCGCCTCCCTCGACCGCTGGTCCGGCACGGTCGCCGAACTGCTCGACTCCATGTTCGACCCGACGGTGAACTTCGAGGATCTGGCCTGGATCCGGGACCAGTGGCCGGGCAAGGTCGTGGTCAAGGGCATCCAATCGGTTGCCGATGCGCGTGCGGTCGTCGACACCGGCGTCGACGGCATCGTGGTGTCGAATCACGGTGGGCACCAACTCGATCGGGCTCCCGTACCGTTCCACCTGCTGCCCGAGGTGGCGTCCGAACTGGGTCGCGACACCGAAATCGTGCTCGACACCGGCATCATGTCCGGTGCCGATATCGTCGCCTCGATCGCGCTCGGCGCCCGCTTCACGTTGGTCGGCCGCGCTTACCTCTACGGACTCATGGCCGGTGGCGAAGCCGGTGTCGCGCGCGCCGTGGAAATCCTGACCGGTCAGATCGAGCGCACCATGCGTCTGCTCGGCGTGACCTGTCTCGAGGAACTGTCACCTCATCACGTCACACAGCTCACCAGACTGGCCCCGCGCCCCCGACCTGACCAAGATCGGGGGTGAGGGTGGGCTTGACAGGGCGATCGGCCGACCTAGTCAGATCGCGAGACTGGTTGTGTCACTTACTGATGCGGCCTACGCCAGGAGAACCATCGGGGGAAATCTGTGACGAGTTCGGGGTCTCCGGAGAGCCGGAGTCGATCGGAACGAGTAGCGATGTCGATGGTCGATGTCCCGGCGACCACTCGGTGCAGCTCCGCCAGTTCGCCGGTGACCCAGAGATCGGTGTCGTATCCAGGATGTTGCCTGCATGCGCTGACCTCGTCCGGGGTGAGCACGAGCCAGCCGCGTTCTTCGGTCGTACCGTGCACAATGAACTCGATCGTCACCCGGCGAGGAGGTAGGTGGTCGCGGCGGACGAACTGCCGTAGGCGCCACAGGGCCGAACTGGCATCGAGTTGCTCGTCGGCGGGGTCACCGAACGACCACCGGCGGGCCCAATCGCCGAGTTGCCACACCAGATCCTGCAGTGCGGCACCGGCGGGAGTGAGCCGATATTCGGGCCGGTCCTGATCATCGAGCACTCGGATCACCACACCGTGCAGTTGCAGCCGGCGTAGTCGTGCCGACAGTAAGGTTCGGCTGATTCCGGGCAGACCGCGATGGATGTCGTTGAACCGGTACGAGCCGAGCAAGAGCTCGCGCACCAGTAGCAGCGTCCATCGATCGCCGACCACCTCGACTCCCGCTGCCACCGGGCAGTATTCGATTCCGCGTGCCATGTGCACCCCAGTCCAGAATTTGTACCGGCCCTCGAGGCTACTCGTCCGGCATGCTGCCGCCGTATCACTGGCTTTGCGAAGAAGGCGGCAGTCCATGAGCACAGCGACCGAACACTACGATCGGTTCCTCGCCGAGCACTACCTCTGGATGCTCGGTGGCGACATCGCCACCGTAGTGGCGGACCAGCTGGAACTGTTTCGCCGGCTCGGACTGGACACGCGCTCGCACGAGAAGAGCGCCGCGTTCGACCTCGGCTGTGGTCCGGGCACTCAAGCGCTGGCTCTCTCGCATCTCGGGTTCGCGCGGGTCACCGCGGTCGACACCAGCGCGCTACTGCTCGACGAGCTCACCCGGTTCGCCGCCGGGTACGGGGTCGAATCGATCGTGCGCCCGGTCCAGCGCGATATCCGTGGCGCCCTGCCGGCGCTCGCTGTCGCGGGTTCGGTCGAGACAGTCGTCTGTATGGGCGACACCCTGCCGCATTTGCCAGGCCGTTCGGATGTGCGGCAGCTGATCGAGGAAGTCGCTGTGGCGCTGCGGCCGGGCGGGAGCTTCGTCGTCACCTACCGCGACCTGACACCGATGCCGCACGGCCGTGATCGCGCCATCCTCGTCCGCCAGACTGCTGACCGAATTCTCACCTGCTTGCTCGAATATGCCGACGACAACACGGTCGTCGTGCACGATCTGCTGCACACCCGACGCGACGGCGCGTGGACGCTGACCACCGACAGCTACGCCAAGCTCCGTCTGTCGCGCCGATGGCTGAGCGATCAGTGCCGCGCAGTGGGGCTCGATATCGCTGACGACGAAACCGGCCCTGGCGGCTTGCGGGTCTTGCATGCCGTCAAGCGCTGATTCCGGCGAACCAGTAAATTCGATGGGCCGCACTGTATTTCGAGTTCGGGGTGACCGAAATGGCCTACGGCAGCTCGCTGCCGACCACTTTATGTTCTATGCGGACGCGGCGTCATAGGCGGCGATGACGTTGGCCGAGATCCGTCCGCGGGTCGATACTGTGTGGCCGTTCTTACTGGCCCAAGTACGGATCGCAGTGAGATCACTGCGTCGAATCGCAACGCGCGCAGGGAGTTTCGTTGCGGTTCGGCCGGTGGTTGTTTTGGCGCGGCCGATTCGGCGGGCGTAGGGGAGCCACTGGTCGAATGTTTCCCGCAGTTTGGTGGCGTTGGTGTCGGAGAGGTCGATTTCGTAGGTGATTCCGTCGATTCCGAAGGTGACGGTCTCGTCGGCTTCGGAGGTGCCGTCGTAGTCGTCGATAAGGCTGACGATGACTTTGCGCGCCATAGGGGGTTCCTTTTGGTTCGATTACCGAGAAAGGCTGTCAGCAGATCGTAATGTCGAATGCACATCGAGAGCGTCCAGTGCCAGCGCAGAGGCAGCAGTTGGGCGCGAAGACGACGCGGGTGGCCTGCCCGAGGGGGTGCAACCGGGTAGAAAGTGGCCGAAGGTTCCCATCCACCGGGAAAGGATCGGGGAAGTCTGTCGAGCCGATCTTAGTGTGACTCCGGCCACTGGGACGCTCCAGTACGGCTCAACCGATATCCGCTAGGGAGTCCCTATGAACCTGATGAAGTCTCGTCCGTTCGCGATGATCGCTACGGTCGTCGCGGCGGTGGCGCTGACGGCAGCTGGAGCAGGTAGCGCGGCGGCAGCGCCGAAGACCGGCGAAATGTTCCTCACCCTTGTCCGGCACGGCGAGTCGGCCGGCAACAGTTCCGGTCTGATCGATACATCCGTCCCGGGACCCGGGCTGACCGAGAAGGGGCGCGCCCAAGCCGTTGCGGTATCCCAGCTGCTGAGCGATTGCAAGATCGACGGCGTCTACGCGTCGACGATGGTCCGGACCCAGCAAACGGCGGATCCGACCTCGCAGCTGTGTGGTCTTTCGACAGTCGTCGAAGAGGGACTGCACGAGGTCGAGGCGGGCATCTACGAGGGCACGCCGGAGAAGGACGCGCGTGAGGGCTACCTGGCTGCACCGATTCAGTGGCTCCAAGGCAACCTGGATGCCCGGATCCCCGGCTCGATCAACGGCCACGAATTCAAGAAGCGCATGGACGAATCCATCCAGGACATCCAGGACCGCGGCAGCAAGCGTGCGGTGATCTTCTCCCATGGCGGCGCCATCATGTTCTGGACACTGATGTCGGTCTCGAACCCTGACATGAGCAAGCTGCAGAACGATCCGCTGCACAACAGCGGCCAGGTCGTCGTGAAGGGCACCCCGGCGAAGGGCTGGAAGCTCGTCTCGTGGGACGGCCATCCCGCCGCCTGATCCGTCACTCGTTGCGCCCGCCGCGGTCTGCGGCGGCAGGTGAGTTGATGCGCGATTGACCTTCGCGATACCAGGTGCGACATGGTCCGCTGCCGACAGTGTCGGCAGCGGACCATGCGGCTCGTGTCGGTGACGACGGTAATCTGCCCGGTGAAACGTCGCGTCCTGTCGACATCCCGCCGTTCATCGGAAGGATTGCGCCGGTACGGTATCCGGCGCGCCAGGAACGCGACGTCCCGGCCGGCTCACTGGGATCACCGAATCGGCTCAACGGGATTTGGTCGAGTCCTGAATCGGCTGGGAATCCCGGTGCAGTGCGGCCTTGTTGTCGGATGGGATCGAGGCGAACATACGGATCTGCGCGTCGGGGTGAGATGGCGACGACTCGCCGGACCGAGTGCTTGTCGAACAGGCAGATCGGTCCGGCAGTTCAGTGGGAAATTTCCCAGGCCGATGGCCAATCGCGTCCCCGCAACGCCGCGTCGACGCCTCCGTCGACGAACACCACCGACCCGACGAAATAGGTGGATTCCGGTCCGAGCAGGAACGCGACAAGTGCGGCGACTTCCGGCGCGGTGCCGCCTCGACCAGCCGGCACTGTGGCCAGGAACCCTTCCATGGCTGCACCGATGAGCGGGTCCTTGCGGCCTTCCTGTGTCATCGGGGTGTCGATGAGCCCCGGTGCGACCGCGTTGAGGCGGATGCCCTCTCGGATGTAGTCCGCCGACTGTGTCCGCGCGTAGTAGGCCAGCGCCGCCTTGGTGGCGGGGTATGCCTGGATGGCTGCGATCTCACCGAATGACGCGGCGATCTCGTTGGCTCTCGCCTCGTCGTGATCGAGGCAGGCGTCGGCGAGCGCGACAGGCCAATTCGGTTGTGTGGTCGTCGAATTCGAACTGACCAACACGACCGAGGGATTCTCGCCGGCAGCGAGCAAGGGCCGCAGCCCTTCCAGGAGGTCGATGGCGCCGAAGTAATTGACCCCGATCATTTGCGAAGCGGACCTGCCGGTTGTGGCGGCCAGACCGGCGAAGGGGACGAACCCGTCCAGACTGCCGTCGAGCAGGGCGGTGGCCTGGGAAATCGCCTCGGCCCGGCCCTCGGCGGTGCTCAGATCGACGATGATGTCGGCTTCGCGTAGGTCGACACCGATCACGCGGTGACCGTCGGCCTCGAGGCGTGCCTTGGTGGCGGCGCCGATACCGGATGCTGATCCGGTGATGACATAGGTGCTCAACAGATTCCTCTCGGAAGGGTCGGGAAGGGACGCCAGGCTATCAGCGGGCAGCCCCGATGCCCGCGATCCATCCCGCTGGTAGGGAGGGAAATCCGCTGCCGAGATCGGACCGGCCGCCGGAGTGGCCGTGGCGGCATCTCAGGGCAGGATCGCGAGCTGGTCGCCCAGCCGCTCGATGAAGGTGCGAACCGCAGCGGTGTCGGCATCCGGTAGGGAGTACACCACCTCTGTGACGCCGATTTCGCGCCAATGATCCAGGGTGTCGCGGTCCGGATCCTCGGCGAGAACCGCGACGTGGGGAGTGCCCGCACGTCCGGCTTCGCGCCACATCGTGCGCAGTTGTTCGACACCGCCGTCGATGTTCGCTTCGATGGGGGTGGTTATCCAGCCGTCGGCCGAACGGACGATCCACGCGAAGTTCTTCTCGGTGCCGCCCGCGCCGACCAGGATCGGCGGGCGCGGCTGCTGCACCGGTTTGGGCCATGCCCAGCTGGCACCGAAGCGCACGTAGTCGCCTTCGTAGGCCGCCTCCTCCTGGGTCCACAGGGCGGTCATCGCCTCGAGGTATTCGCGAAGGACGGTGCGCCGCCGGTTGGCCGGTACCCCGTGATCGGCGAGTTCTTCGAGGTTCCAGCCGTATCCGACGCCGAGGACGACGCGCCCACCGGAGAGATGATCGACGGTGGCGATGGTCTTGGCCAGGGCGATGGGGTCGTGTGCCGCGGGGAGCGCCACCGAGGTGCCGAGCCCGATCCGGGTGGTCACGGCCGCCGCCGTGCCCAGCGCCACCCAGGGGTCGAGGGTGCGTGGGTAGCGATCGTCGGGCAGGGTGTCGTCGCCGGTGGCGGGGTGATCGGAGGACCGCACCACCGGAATGTGGGTGTGTTCGGGCACGTAGAAGGTGTCGAATCCATGTTCCTCGGCCGCCCGGGCGGCGTCGGCAGGGGTGATTCCGCGGTCGCTGGTGAACAGCGAGAGACCGAACTTCATCCGGGCCGCACCGCCGGGGCGCTGTGTGTCGGTCACTGGCTGCTACCTCTCGGTTGCTGCGGGTTCGTGCGGTCGAGGTCGCGGAGGAACTCCACGAACACGCGGTTGACGTCGTCCGGGTTCTCCATCGCGATCAGGTGACCACCGGTCGATACCGTGCGCACCATCCGGACATCGTCGTGGTGTTCGCGCAACTGCTCGATCGGGTCGTCGCCGTGCCAGTGCGCGAGGTCGACATCGGCGTCGGAGCCGAGGAAGTAGAACGGCACCCGGGTGCGGGTCTGGGGCCGTTGCCTGCGGTACTCCCAGTTGAGGTCGATGGCGCGATACCAGCTGACGCCGCCGTGGAAACCGCTGCGCGCATAGTCGTTGACGTAGGTTTCGAGCTCCCACTCGCTCAGCCACGGCCAGGGCAGTTCCGGCGGTTCGGGCAGCGCCTGGCGATAGGACGTGCCGGGTGGGTGCGCCCAGACATCGGTGAAGTCGGCTCGCCCGGACAGGATGTGGAAGATCTTGGCGAGGATCTCGCGTGGGTGCGCGTCGTAGTCGGCGCGCGCGTGGTCGGGATCGTCGTTGTAGTAGGACATGTGGTTGAAGTGCTCGCGTCCGCGTTCGCTCTCCACCTCCGACGGGACCCGGTCGTAGGCGGCGAAGAACGGGTTCTGCAGTCCGATGAGTCCGCGCACCCGCTCCGGATGCTCCAGCGCCAGGTCGTAGGCGGCGAACAGCCCGAAGTCCAGGCCGGTGAACACCGCCTGGCGTTCGCCCAGATGGTCGAGCAGCGCGGTGAGGTCGGCGACGATCCGGTCGGCCCGATAGTCCTCGACGTCGGTGGGGGCGGTGGTCTGCCCCATACCCCGCAGGTCCGGGGCGACGGCCCGGTATCCGGCCGCGGCCAGAGCGTCCAGCTGATGGCGCCAGCTGAACCAGGTGTGCGGAAACCCGTGCAGGAGAACGACCAGCGGACCGCTGCCCTGCTCCACATAGTGCATGTCCAGGCCGTTGATCCGCGCGTGGCGGTGGGTCCAGTTCTTCATCTCGTCGCCGGATCAGTCGATGACCGCGTCGGAGAACGCCGGCGGATCACCGAGGAACGGACGATGCGACGGTGGTTGGCGGCCATCGACGTCGGTGACCCCCAGTTCCTCGGCGACCTCGGCACCGATGAGCACCCGGCCACTGCGTTTCATCAGCTCCGGATCGCGGGCGAGGGCGTCGATGACGCGGCCGGTGAACTCGGGCGACTCCGCGGTCGCGGTCAGATCCGCATAGGCATCAGGGTTGGCGGCCAGGCCCGCGAGGGTGCGTTCGGTCTTCAGCAGACCCATCCAGATCGAGACGACCGCGACGTTGTGCGGTCGGAAGTCGACGGCCATGTCGTGCGCCATCTTGTCGACCGCCGCTTTGCCGGAGCCGTAGGCCGGGCCGTGCATATAGCAGGCTCCGCCGAACGACGAGGTGTTCACGACGAGCCCTTCGCCATTGGCGGCCAGCAGCGGAGCCGCGTAGTAGCTGGAGATATAACTCGAGCGCATTCCGACGTCGAGCACCTCGAGCAGGGACAGCGGCTTCTCCCAGAACGGACCCTTCTGGGTGAGTCCGTCGGGGACGGTGAGCGCATTGTTGACGAGAATGTCGAGGCGGCCGTGCTTTTCCCGCAGTCCGGCGAAGAACGCTTCGACCTGTGTGTCGTCGCTGTGGTCGAGGACCACCGGCACACCGGTTCCGCCACGGCGGCTGATCTCGTCCGCGGTCGCGAACACCGTCCCGGGAAAGGGTGCCTCGCCCTCCGTCCGCGTGCGTCCCGTGACATAGACCGTGGCCCCGGTAGCGCCGAGCGCCAAGGCGATTCCCTTCCCGGCGCCGCGGCTCGCCCCGGTGACAACCACGATTCGATCCGAATTCAGACCCACCATGCACTCCATCCGTCGTCGGAACCACACCAGGGGCGTGGTCTGCGTCACGCTCACTGAACCAGCCGAATCGGCGGTCACGCGGGGCTCTCTCCCGCTGGATGGAACGTGAACGGTCGAAATCGGGATGTGCGGCCGCCGTGCACCGACGCTCAGTCGTCGAGGAAGCCCAGCAGCTCCGCGGTGACGAACTGCGGGTTCTCCTCGACAAGCCAGTGCCCTGCGTTCGGCACATCCACCGCGCGCACGATGTTGGTCAGCCGCCCGGCCGTGCTCGCCCGCACCGGTTCGACCTGACCCTGCGCCGTCAGGAGCAGAGTCGGAACGGATGTCGGCGCCGCCGCAGCCGAATCGCGGACATCCTGGTCGAGGGCTCGGTACAGCTCGAAGCCGCCCGCCAGATTCTCCGGGCGGGTGTAGGTCCTCGCGTACTCGTCGATGTCGGCGTCGGTGAACGGCGACAGCTGCGAGGTGCCACCGAAAGCCGTTCCGCCGTAGGAGACCTGGGGATAGAACAGGGCGAGGTAGTCCCGGACGTCGTCGCCGACCACCGCTTCGGGAACTCTGGGTTGGGAATGGAAGGCGATGTGCCAGCTCATCGAACGATAGGTGGCCGCGTCGACCGCGGGCCCGGGCAGCGGCAGGTCGAGGTAGCCGAGGCTCGCGGTGTCGGCGGGGAACTGGCTCGCGTAGTGGAAGGCGACCGCCGCCCCGAAGTCGTGTCCGATGACCCGCGCGTCGCGCACCCCCAGTCGATCTGCCATGAGGGTGTGGACGTAGCGCGCCAGGGTGGCTTTGCTGTAATCGCTCGGCGAGCCGGTGCTGTCGCCCAATCCGGGCAGGTCGATGGCGTAGACGGTGTGCTTCTCGGCCAGCGCGGGCATGATCTCCCACCAGCCGTACCAGGTCTGCGGCCAGCCGTGGACCAGCACCACCGGCGTGCCGCTGCCACCGGTCACGTAGTGCATACGAACACCGTCGACATCGGCGAATTCATGCCGGAAGGTCTTGTCGAAGGCCGGATCAGCTTCAGTTGCAACAGCATACGAGGGCACCTCCTGTCCTGTGGCCTCGGTGGCGCATGCCGCGGAGTTGAGCGTGATCACCGCGACGACCGCGGTGATTCCCACGGCGCGGGCATATCGACGTAAGCGTGCTGTCATAGATCGAGCTGCGATGGTCATCGTCGCTTCCTGTCGTTTCGGGATTACGTTCCGCCCCACCAGCTTTCCCGCGACCGATACAGCCGACAACGAACTTTGCCACTCCGGCAAATTCCACAGAAGGAGCGGCGATCGATATCGTTCGGCCGGGCATCCGCGACAATCTTGACCGGGGACCTAATTGAAACGACAATCATTACCATGACTGCCGCTGGTCCTGCGCGTAACCCTGAGCGACGAAAAGACAAGGGCGCCAGCAGGTGTCGTGATGTTGTCCTCGCGGTGCTCGGCGCTGATCGCCGCAACCTCACTGCGGGTGAGATCCACCGTGCTGCCTGCGCGTCGAACGCTCGAAGCGTTGGGTTCACAACTGTGTACCGGACCTTGGCGCAATTGGTCGACGAGGGCAGGGTTGTGATCGCACGGGAGCCGGGAAATGCCCGGCGGTTCCGCGTCGCCGCCCGGCCCGGCGATCGTCACGGCCTCTGGTGTGTGCAGTGCGGCCACGCGCAACCGATCTCGACCGGCGGCATCGTTGACGCGATGGAGCGGTTCGCCCACGCGCAGGGCTTCGTCGACCTGGAGTTTCGCATCAACGTCCAGGGATGCTGTCGAGATTGCCGGGATCGCACTCATGCTCTCGCCGAGTAGTCGAGCCTCGCCCCACCAACCGTCGGAGTCGCTCCTCGGGCAGCGGGAAATCAATCATCGCGGAACTCATCAGCCGCTTGTGTGACATCGACGCGTGGCATGTCCTGGTCGGCGGGGTGCCGATCACCGCCCGGACCGGCGAGCAGCTGATGGACCAGCTGTCGATGGTCTATCAGGGCCGGGGCCGGCGGTTGACGTAGAAGTTTCAGCGCGCTGGGTGGTGCGCGAGGTCATCTCTCCCGCGCGATGCTCGCGATCAGTCCGTCGATGACATCGGCGACGGCTGTCTCGGTCCGGAATTCGGCGCGGACGTCCGCCCACTGGGGGAGCAGTCGTGCGACGGTGGGGAACTCGGTGAGCTGGTCGGTGGTGATCAGGTCGGACCAGTAGGGCTGGGCGGGCTCGGTGTCGCGTTGGGCTTGTGCGGCTCGTCGGCTCATCAGCTCGCCGACGACGAAGCGCCAGACGGTGAAGTACATGTACCCGGCCTTGCGGTCGCCGGCGCCCAGTTCGGTCGCGGCATCGGCGAATTCGTTGAGCATCCACATGGCGGAGCGTCCGGTGCTCTGGCCGGTCACGAGAATGTCTGCCACCCAGGGCAATTGGTCCAGGGTGTCGATGAGGTAGCACACGATGGCGATCAGGCGTTCCCTGGGCGCATCGGGGAGCTCGGGTCGCTGCAGGTCGTCGGCGAGCGCGCCGAGTACCACGGTGAAAAGTGCGGCCTTGGTGGGGAAGTGGTGGTAGATCGCGGCGGTGCTGGTCCCGAGATCGTCGGCGAGCCGACGCATGCTGAAGGCCTCCGCGCCGCCGGTGGCGAGCAGTCGGGTGGCGGCGGTGACGACCGTGTCGCGCGGTAGCCGGATCGGGCGTCCACGTCTGCGGCTCGGAGTGTCGGGCATAGCGGTGATTCTTCGCGCGGTGACTCTCGACAAGCGAATAAGGGTGTGCTTACCTTAATAAAAATACGCGTTACTAAATATGGAGGTACGTGGTGTCCGGACCGCCGACCACACGCCGGGGGGCCACCTCGGCTGTCGTCTTCTTGACGATGTTCCTGGTGTCGCTCGACCTGTCGATCGTCAATGTCGCGCTACCTGCCATGGACGCCGCACTCGATCTGGGCCCGACCGGCCTGGCGTGGGTGATCAATGCCTTTCTGCTGCCGTATGCGGGATTGCTGCTGCTGGGCGGCAGGCTCGCCGATCTGGTCGGACGCCGCACGCTGTTGCTCGGCTCGCTCGGTGTCTTCGCTGTGGCGAGTCTGTTCGGTGGTGCCGCACAGGAGGGGTGGCAACTGATCGTTGGCCGTGGCCTGCAAGGTGTCGCGGCCGCGGTGCTCACGCCGATGTCGCTGGCGCTGGTGACCTCGGAATTCGAGGAGGGCGCCGCGCGGAACAAGGCGATGGCCGTCTGGGGTGGTGCCGGTGCGGCGGGTGGCGCACTCGGGGTGGTGCTGAGCGGGCTGCTCACCGACCACCTGAACTGGCGTTGGGTGATGTGGGTCAATGTGGTGTTCGTGGTCGCCGCGATGGTCGCGGTGCTGCGCGGGGTGGACAATCGGATCCCTGCCGGTCGTCGGCGACCCGACATCCTCGGTGGCCTGCTTGTCACCGCAGGCGTCACGGCCTTGGTCATGGGTGTCATCGACACCGGCGATCGCGGCTGGGGTGCACCACAGGTGGTGGGCTGGTTCGGCGCGGGCGTGGTCGCCCTGCTGGCCTTCGCGGCCGTCGAAACCCGTGTCGCGGATCCGCTGATACCCCTGGAATTCCTGCGCCGGCGTGCACTGATCGGCGCCTCGGTCTTCGGGTTCCTGCTCACCTCGGCCCAGATCGCCAGCTTCTTCTTCGTCTCCCAGATCATGCAACGCGTCCTGGGGTACAGCCCCACCGAGACCGGTCTGTCCTTCCTGCCGTTCTGCGTCGGCATCATGATCGGGCTGCGCGCCGCCCAGGTCGTGGCCCGCGACCATGGCCCCCGCCCGGTGCTGCTCGCCGGTGGCCTGCTCGGCGCCGCGGGACTGTTCTGGTTCGGGTTCACCGGGCCGGCAAGCGGTTTCGTCACCGGCATTCTGGGGCCGTCGCTGGTCTGCAGTATCGGAGTCGGTGCCGCGATGGTGGCGATGGGTCTGGCGGCCTCCTCGGGAGTTCCGGTCGACCAGGCCGGGCTCGCCTCGGGAATCCTCAGCAGCGCTCGCCAGCTCGGTGGTGCGTTGGGGCTGGCGGTCCTGGTCACCGTGGCCGATTCCGTCACCGGCGACGGGACAACACCCGGCGCGCTGTCCGACGGTTTCGCCACGGCCCTGCGGGTGGCTGCCGTCCTGCTCGTCATCGGAGCTGTTGCGGCGACGGTGATCGTTCCGGCCTCCCACCCGAAACCGCCGATATCGGACAGCGGTGACGTGATGTCGCGATCTTCGCCCGCCGCGGACATCACGGCGGAGGAGCCGAGGTGACGGCGACGATCCGGCGCCGCGCCCCGACCGACCGGCCTTCCACCACTCCAGCGAAAGGGCTGCGGCGCCATAGCCTTCGGCGCCGCGAGCGGCACCACCCCACTGCGCGGCGCGGCCCGACTGCAACTCTCGATCGCTGGTCCGCCCGAAGCGGGCGGATCAGCGGTGGGGGCCGCGAGCGATGACGAGGGAGTCGTCGATCTCCGCCGGCGCGCCGGCGTCGGCGAGTTCACTCGCCAGCGCTTGCGCGGTCACGATCCACCAGTCGTATTCGGCTACCGCTCTGCTGATTTCGCGGTCCTCGTGCAGGGTGCGGTACGTCATCGTCCAGTGCAGGCGGTCAGGTCCGGTCGGTAGTGCACGGCCGGATCCTTCGTAGCGCAGCTGTCCCTGCTGCACCGTGAACGGCGGCACTTCCACGATGTCAGCGGTGTCCGGTGGTTGCACGTTGAAGATCATCGGCGCTCCCGGTGCGAGCCGTGGAACGAGGTCGGCGAACAGGGCGCGACGTGCGCTGGGTGCGAGGTGGCCGATCATATGGATGCCGATGGCCGCGCAGATGCGCTCCGGCAGCATCAGTTCTTCGGCACCGCAGGGGAATACGCTGACCCGCTCCCCGTCGGGAAGGTTGTGCAGACGAGCCAGCAGGACCGCGCGCAGAGTCGCGGCGGGTTCGGCGACCACAACCGGTGCCGGAGCGAGTGACCGCATCAGCACCTCGGTCCCGAGGCCGGTGTCTGCTCCGAACTCGACGGCGGTCCCGGCGGCCGGATCGGCGTCGGCAAGCGCGCGGGCGAGGCGGGTGGACAGCTGTGGCCACATGGGTGCGGAGAGCAGGTGGAGGTACTCCGCCGCCGGGGAGTACTCGGTGTAGGCGCTCATGCGGCGTGGTGGTCGATGACCGGCTTCATAGGGCGAGTCAACCACTGGTGAACATGATTTTCAATAGAGCCGGAAGGCGCTCGGGTGTCGGTGCTGGTGGCTACCCTGGAATCGAACCTGTTGTGGCCCATTGTCGCTCGATCGCCTGCCTGGGAGTTCATCTCAGGGCTTGCGCCGAAGGGGGGTCCGAGACATGATGTGTTAACGAAAATCGTTTTCAATAAACGGTGCTGGTGTCGCTGCGACGCCCGAAACCGTTGTCGTGTGGGCGGTGAAGCTCTCGTGCCGGCTCGGCGCGCGGGCTCGCCCGAGCTCGGATGGGGGATGTGTGGAACTGGACCTGGTCTTGAAGCCGCAGGTGAGCGGATTGCTGCGAGAGGTCCTCGACGCCCCGACCACGTTGTCCGAGATGGTCGAGGCTCTCGGTTCGCCTCTGAATGTGGTTGTCCCACAGCAGATAGAAACGAACGCCGCGGCATATCGCGCCGTGTACAGCGAGCATCGGCTGAGCGGGACCATCTTCTTCGCGCACAAGGCCAACCGGTCGAGTGCGTTGATCCGCGAGCTGGCCGCGGGAGGGTGCGGGGTCGATGTGGCCTCGCTGGGCGAACTGCGGCACGTGCTCGAAGCAGGCTTCACCGGTGCGCGCATCATGGCCACCGGGCCGAAGGACACCGAATTTCTCTGGCTGGCAGCCAGAGTCGGCGCTACGGTCAACGCCGACTCCCGCGAAGAGCTCGTCGAACTGGCAGAGTTGGTGGCCCGTTTCGAACTCGCGCCGGTGCGGGTGATGATCCGGCTGTCGGCCTTCGACTCACCCGGTGTCACCATCGCGAGCAGGCGCAGCCGTTTCGGTGTGCACGCGCGGGAACTGTCCTCGGTGCTCGACCTGCTGGATCGGCACCGCGACGTCCTCGACCTGCGGGGGATGGCCTACCACCTCGATACCACCGGCCTCGACGAGAAGGTCCGCGCGCTCGAGGGATGCCTGCTGGCCATGCGCGAGGCGCAGACCCGCGGCTTCACCCCGAGCGCGATCGACATCGGTGGCGGATTCGGCGTGAACTACCTGTCCGATCGCCGCGAATGGGACCGCTACACCACCGAACTCGGCAAGGCGGTGCTCGGCACGCGAGCGTCGATGACCTGGCAGAACCACGGCTACGGATTGCGTGCCGAAGGAGCGACCCTGCGCGGCACTCTGGGGCTGTACCCGGCTCATCGTGACCTCGCGGGCGCGAGCTACCTCGACGAACTACTCGGACGCGAATCGCCCTCGCTGGGCCGGCCGCTGGGCACATTGCTGCTGGAGAACCTCTACGACCTGCATATCGAACCCGGGCGCGGACTGACCGATCAATGCGGTCTCACGCTGGCACGGGTCGCGCAGGTCCGCACGACCGACGCGGGCGAAGTACTGGTCTCGGTGGCCGCGAACTCGCGTGACATCAGCGCTGAAGACCATGCGGTGCTGATGGATCCGCTGCTGTTGCCGCACCGCCCCGAGGCGCAGGCACCCGTCGGGGTGTACCTGACGGGCAATCTGTGTCTCGAAGACGACTTCATCACGCGCAGGCAGGTGAGGTTGCCGCGCACACCGGTCGCGGGGGATCTGCTGGCGTTCGTGAACACCGCGGGCTATTTCATGGATTTCGCGGCCGACCACGCCTTGATGCAGCCCATCGCCCGCAAGGTCGCGGTCTACCCCGCGGAGCAGGGATGGACCTGGTGTCTGGATGAACAGTATTGGCCTGTGAAAGGGAACCGCGCATGAAGTACGACAGCATTCTCGACGTCATCGGCGATACGCCCCTGGTCAGGATCGACCCGAAAGTGCACGGGCTGAACAAGATCGACCTCTACGCGAAAATGGAAATGCTCAATCCGTTCGGGTCGGTGAAGGACCGACCGGCCTGGAACATGGTGCGCGAACGGCTGCCGGCGGCCGTCGAACAAGGCGATGCCGTCGTGGAATTGTCGAGCGGCAACACCGCCAAGGCGCTGGCGGTGATCGCCGCCATGCACGGGCTGTCGTTCAAGAGCGTGACCAACCGCATGAAGGTGCCCGAGATCAAGGATCTGCTGCTGTTGCTCGGCGCGCAGATCGAGGAATTACCCGGGCAGACAGAGTGCCTCGACCCGACCGATACCGAGGACCCGCTGACTCGCATGTATCGGATGCTCTCGGAGGACGGCGGCGGCTACCTGCACACCGATCAGTACTTCAACCCGCGCAATCTCGACGCACACCGCACCGGTACCGCGCCGGAGATCATCAAGGATCTCGACGGTGCCGGTCCCGACATCTTCATCGCGTGCATCGGCACGGCAGGCTCTTCCACCGGCGTAGCGGGGGTACTGCGCGAACACAATCCGGCGGTGTCGGTCATCGGTCTGGTCGCCGACAAATCCGACTTCATCCCCGGCATCCGCAATATCGACGAAGTCAACGAGGTCGGTCTGTTCGACCCGGACAACTACGACACGATCGACTCGGTGACCTCGCAGGAGGCCGTCGAAGGTCTGCTCACGCTGAACCGCCGGTGCGGAATCCTCGCGGGACCGACGGCGGGCGCCGCCTATTTCGGAGCCGTGCGTCACCTCGCGGCGATCGACGCCACGCTGTCCGAGCGCCGCACGGCCGTGTTCATTGTGTGTGACCGGGTCGAGAGTTACATGAGCTACATCCGCAAGCGCAGGCCGGATCTGCTCGAGCAACCGGATCGGCCGAACTCGGTGAACACGGTGACCGACACCGAGATCGCGGCAGTGGCCTCGCTGGGCGTAGCCGCGGCACGCGACTGGATCGCCGACGAGCAGCCGCTGGTGATCGATCTACGCGGCGCGTTCGCCTACAGCGCGTTGCACATCGAGGGCTCGATCAACATCGTCGACGAACTGTTCGACGAACTCGTCCACGGCGGGCTGCCGTTCGGCGCGAACAAGCCTGTGCTGCTGGTGTGTCCGGTCGGCGAGAAGTCGGAGCGGTTCGCGGCTCTGCTGGCCAGGATGGGGCACAAGGACGCGCGCAGCCTGCGCGGTGGGGTGGTGGCCTGGCGGGACGCGGGCGCACCGCTGGTTCGGGAGTGAGGCTCATGCGCACCACCTCCGACGACGTGATCGACCGGCTCACCGACTGGCACCGACGGCTGCGTGTCCAGTTCCCGATCATCGAGGCCGATCCCGGCGCGGCCTATCTCGACAGTGCGGCGACCACGCAGAAGCCCGCTGCTGTCCTCGACGCCGTGACCGAGTTCCTGACCACCACCAACGCCAATGTCGGTCGCGGCTCGTATCCGTGGGCGACCGCGACGAACGCCCGGATCGACGCCGCGCGCGAGCAGTTGCGAAAAGTGCTCGGCGACACTGCGACCGACTCGTCGGTCGAATTCGTCAGCGGCACCAGCCACGGTTTGCGGGCGGTCGCGCAGGACTGACTGGCCGATCAGCTCACCGACGGCGACGAGATCATCGTCCCGTTCGGGGACCACGAGTCCAACCTGCGCCCCTGGCTCGATCTGCGAGAACAGTTGGCCCACCGTGGGATCCGGCTGAAGGTGCTGGCGATGCCGGTGGATCCCGCCTCCGGCGACTACGACCATCGCGCGCTGCCCGCGCTGGTCACCGAGCGGACCCGGTTCGTCGCGGTCACCCACGTGCACCACGTGTTCGGGGTCGATATGAACGTGCACCGGGTGCGCGAGGCCGTCGGCCCGGACGTGCCGATCTGCCTGGACGCCGCGCAGAGTGTCGGGCACCGGCCGGTATCGGTCGCTGAACTCGACGTCGACTTCGTGGTGTTCTCCGGGCACAAGATGCTGGCGCTGCCCGGCGTCGGCGCTGTGTGGGCGCGCAACCGACGCGGCCCCCGCTTCGCCCTGAGCGGTTGGGAGGGGACACCGAACACCGCGGGCATCGTCAGCATGGCGGCAGCGTTCGACTGGCTCGAAGCCGCAGGTCTCGCCGAGATCGAGGCTTGGACACGAGCATTGAGCGCCCGGTTCACCGACGGGCTGGCCCGCATGCCGGGGGTGCGGGTCCTCGGGTGCCAGGACAGCCTCACCGCTAACTCGACTGTGCAGCAGCGGGAATCGATCGTGACCTTCCGCCATAGCGCGGTGCGTTCCGACGACCTCGGATTCGTGCTCGCAGACGAGGGGATCATGGTCCGCGCGGACGGGCATTGCCAGGCGGGTCGCGGTTCCGGCGACCACGCCGTGCGGGTGAGTGTCCACGTCTACAACACCCCGGAAGAGATCGATCGGGTGCTCGCGGTCGTGAGCCGATGCGAAGGAATGCGAAGTTGACCGAGACCGTTGTGATCGTGGATGTCTACGGGCCGACCGTGCCGTTGGCACAGGCCTTCCTCGACGCGGGCGCGACCGTGATCCGGGTACAGAGCACGATCGAACCCCCTCCGGTATACCGCGCCCACCCCGACCTGGCGCCCTACGCCGACAACATCGTGCACACCGGCGATGTCGCCGCCACCCGTGACGCGGTGGCGGCGCACCGCCCCGATCTGGTCATTACCGGCGGTGAGACCGGTGTCGAACTGGCCGACCAGCTCGCCACGGCGCTGGGGCTGCCGGGTAACGGCATCGCCCACAGTGCGGCCCGCCGCGACAAGTACCTGCAGAACGAGACCGTGCGTGCGTCGGGCCTGCGGGCCACCCGGCAGCTGATGGTGACCGACGCGGACAAGCTGCGCGCCTGGCACGGCGAACTCGGCGGCCGGATCGTGGTCAAACCGGTCCGCAGCGCGGGCAACGACAGTGTCACGTTCTGCTCGACGCCCGAGCACGCCGTCACCGCCTACCGGTCGATTCTGGGTAGAACCAACATCTTCGCCCAACGCAACGAGGCGGTCGTCGCCCAGGAATACCTCCATGGCACCGAGTACGCCGTGAACACGGTGAGTTCGGGTGGCCTGCACCGGGTCACCGACGTCTGGCAGTACGCCAAGATGACCGTCAACGGCGTCGTCGACCGGCACGCGGGAGTGTTCTCCACGCCGGTGTCGGAGGTGCCCGAGCTGGTCGATTACGCCTTCGCCGTCCTCGACGCACTCGATGTCGCCCACGGGCCCGCGCACCTCGAGATCATGGACACTCCCGAGGGTCCGTGCTTGGTCGAGGCCGGTGTTCGGCTGTGCGGAGGCGGTGCCCCCTACTACGCCGCGTTGGCCGGTGGTGAGTCGCAGCTCGAGTGGACCGTCGACGCGTATCTGCGGCCGGACCGGTTCGCGCAACGTCACCGCCAACCGCACCGGTCGCACCAGCACGTGGCGATGGCCTACCTGACCTCACCGGTGCAAGGCGTGCTCGAGGATTACCCGTTCCTCGAATTCCTCCGAGAGTTACCCAGCTTCCACCAGGAGCACCTCGGGGTGCGCCCGGGGGAGTTCCTGCCGCGCACGATCGACGACTCGACCGAACCGTTGATGATCGGACTCGCGCACCCGATCGCCCAGGTGGTCGCCGACGACTTCCGAGCGGTCAACTACTACGACGGCACCGGGTTCTACCGACTACGCGCCTGAGACATACCCGCACCTGCACGGCGCGGGCACGGGTAGTTCAGGCCGAATTCGCGTGGTGGCAGGCGGTTTCCTGTGTTCCGATCCGGCGCATCGGTGGGCGGACCCGGGCGCAGACGGCGCGCTCGGCGGCGGGCAACGCCGCGGCCAACGGGCATCGGCCGAGGAACCCGCACCCCGCGCGCCGTGCGAGTGGATCGGGAACCTCGCCGGTGAGCGGGGGCCTGCGCGCACGGGCAACGCGGGCGTCGAGTATCGGAGTCGCGGCTACGAGCGCCTGGGTATAGGGGTGCGTCGGCCGGTCGAGAACATCGCGCGCGGGCCCGGCCTCCACCACCTGTCCCAGATACATCACCGCGACGTGTTCCACCGTGCGGCGGGTGAGCGCGATGTCGTGCGACACCATCAGGAACGCGAGATCGAACCGTGCGCGCAGCTCGGTGAGCAAGTCCATGATCTCGGTGCGTAGCGACGCGTCCAGCGCCGAGACCGGCTCGTCGAGCAGCAGCAGTCGCGGTTGCGGTGCCAGCGCGCGGGCAATGGCCACACGCTGGCGTTGACCACCGGAGAGCTGAGCGGGCATGCGCTCGGCATGCTCGGGGGAGAGGCCGACCAGTGGCAGGAGTTCCCTTGCGCGAGCGCGGCTTTCGCTCACTCGAGCGCCGTGTATGCGCAGTGGTTCAGCGATCAGGTCGGCGACGGTCATCGTCGGGTTCAGCGCGGACGAGGGATCCTGAACCACCATCTGGACCTGTCGGCGCAGGGTGGCGCGGTCGCGGTGGCCCAGGACGGACAGGTCCCGGCCGAACATCTCGATGCTGCCCGACTCCGGTGCGCGCAGTCGCATGATCTCGCGAAGCACCGTGCTCTTGCCGCACCCCGATTCGCCGATCAGCGCCAATGTCTGTCCCTCGGACAGGTGCAGGTCCACGTCATCGACGGCGTGTACGGCCGCACCACGCCGGAGTCGATGGTGTTTGTGCAGGCCGTTGACCTGCAACACCGTAGCGCGGGCGCGATCTTCGGCGGCTGGACCCGACGATGCGTACCGTGCGCCGGTCCGGCCGTCGGCGGCTTCCGCGCCCGTCGTCGTGGAGCCCACGCAGGCACCGAAGGCGGGCCCTTCCGGCGGCGCGGTCGCGGTGAGCAGGGCACGCAGTGGTGCGCTGGCCGGTTGAGCGAAAAGCTTTGTCACCGTCCCCTGTTCGGCGAGCATGCCCCGATGCAGCACCGCGACTCGATCGCAGCTCTGAGCCACGACGGCGAGGTCATGGGTGATCAGCAGCAGCGCGGCACCGGTGCGGGCTCGCATGTCGTCGAGCAGGTCGAGGATCTGGGCGGCCACGGTGATGTCGAGGGCGCTGGTCGGTTCGTCGGCGATGATCACCTCGGGGTCGTTGGCGATCGCCATCGCGATGCCGACGCGCTGGCGCATCCCGCCGGAGAACTCGTGCGGGAGCGCGGCGGCCCTCGTGCGGGCAGCGGCGATCCCCACGCTGTCGAGCAGGTCCACGGCCCGTTGCCTTGCTGCCCGCCTGCCCAGTGCCGGTGCGTGCACGGTGACGGCCTCGGCGAGCTGCGCGCCCACCGACCGGACGGGAGTGAGCGCGGCGAGTGGGTCCTGGTGGACCAGCGAGATCCGTCGACCGCGGATACGCGACATCTCGCGATCGGAACGGCCGAGCAGTTCCGCGCCGGCCAGGCGGACCGAGCCACGCACTTCGGCGGAGCGCGGCAACAGTCCCATCACCGCGAACGCGGTGGCCGACTTGCCGGAACCGGACTCGCCGACCAGCGCCAGCGCCTCGCCGGGACCGATCGTCAACGACAGCTCCTCGACGGCCCTCACCCGGCCGCTTCGATGGACGAAACCGACACTGAGATCGGTGATGTCGAGCGCGGGTGGGCGCGCCGTCTCGACGGCTGCGTTTGTCGATGTCATCGGTCCGCCTC
>JACIXH010000249.1 GCA_014360565.1 Nocardia sp. | reverse complement strand
GCGCCCAAGCCCGAGCTCGACGCCGTCACCGAGTTCCTCGAGGGCAAGGGCATCCCGTTCACCACCTGGGCAGGCTGGTACCGCCTCGACGCCCACGAACGCGCCCTCGGCGAGCCCGAAGGCCGCGAGCGCGTGAAGGTCGTGGAGCGCGAGGACATGCTCCGCGCCTCCGAGCCCAACAAGGCCTGAACTACCGACGCACCGAAGATAGGGCATTCTGTACAGGTGTTCGATGCCCACGTCCACATCATCGATCCGCGGTTTCCGCTGATCGAGAACGAAGGCTATCTACCCGAGCCCTACGTGATCGATGACTATCGAAAGCGGATGCGGCACTTCGACGTTCGCGGCGGTGCTGTCGTCAGCGCGTCTTTCCAAGGCGTGGATCAGACGTACCTGAAGGCAGCACTGGCCGCGCTCGGTCCCGACTGGGTCGGCGTGACCCGGCTCGATCTCGACGCCACCGACGACGAGATCCTCGAGCTGAATCGGGCCGGCGTGCGGGCGCTGCGCTTCAACCTCAAGCGCGCTGCCGCCGACATCACCGAGATGACGTTGCAGGCGTTGCGCGCCTACGAGCTGGCGGGCTGGCACGTCGAGCTCTACATCGACGGGCAGATGCTCGCCTCGCTGCAACCGGTGATCTCGAAGCTGCCCGCGCTCTCGATCGACCATCTCGGCATGTCCGAGGAGGGTTTGCCGTATCTGCTCGACCTGGTCGACCGCGGCGCCAGGGTGAAAGCGACCGGTTTCGGGCGGGTCGAGATGGATGTGGCCGAGACGCTGCGCCGCGTCCACACGGTCAACCCGGGTGCGTTGATGTTCGGCAGCGACCTGCCCGGCACGCGCGCCGGTAGGCCGTTCGAGGACCGCGACGTGGACCTGATCTCGCAGGTGGTCGGTTCGGATATGCACGCAGTGCTCGAGGACAATGCCCGTGAGTTCTACCGGCTACCAGCAATCGGCCGCCAGGAGCCGGTACCGCTGCCCCGCGCCGAGAACCCGACCCTGCCGATCCCGCGCAGCCAGCTCCCCGGGTCCGACGACCACACCCGACCGCTCCCGATCATCGAATAGCGGGCTCCCGCCGTGCTCAGCTGATGATCACGCCGGTGAGCCAGACCCCCGACGCGATCAACGCGCCGAACAGCTCGACCAGCATCGACAGGCCGACGCCCTTGAGCGCGTGCAGCGTCGCGGGCCAGGCCAGGTCGTTGGTCTTCAAGCGGTACAGCTCGGCCAGGTACACACCGAGCACGAAACCGATGAACAGGCCGACGATCGGGATCACGAAGAAGCCGATGACGCCGAGCACCGCACCGGCCAGCAGCGCACGGTTCGATACCCCGGCTTCCCGCATTCGCTTGCCCGGCCAGGTGTACTTCACGACGCCGGAGAGCACCAGCGCGACCGTCGCGATCGCCAGCACCGTCCACGCCGTCGTGGTGCCGGTCATGAACGCCCACACCGCGATTGCCGCGAAAATGAGAATCACCCCCGGCAGAATCGGTACGATCACGCCGACGATGCCGACCAGAATGACCAGGCCGACAACGACCTCACCCCACACGCCCACTTCTGGGTCCTCCCGTTGTCACGCCGAGTCGCGCTCGTGCGAATTCTCACCCATGGTCTACCCGAGCCGCCACCCCAGCGCTATTGTCGAAGTGTCAATACCGTTCGACAACGAACTGAGGTCACCGCGTGAGCACGGAGTCCATCGCCAAGCAGGGGCCCCTTGCGGGCATCAAGGTCGTCGAGTTGGCAGGCATCGGGCCAGGCCCGCATGCCGCGCTGCTGCTGGCCGACCTGGGTGCCGACGTGGTGCGGGTGCAACGCCCGAACCAGCTGCCCGGCTTCATGGAGCGCCCGCAGTGGCGTGGGCGCACGATCGTCGAGGCGAATCTGAAGGATCCGGCCGACGTCGCGAAGATCCTTGACCTGGTCGAGAAGGCCGACGTGCTGCTCGAGGGTTTCCGTCCCGGCGTGACCGAGCGCATGGGGCTGGGACCGGACGAGACCCTGGCCCGCAACCCGCGCCTGGTGTACGGCCGGATGACCGGCTGGGGCCAGCACGGCCCACTCGCCGATCGCGCCGGCCACGACATCAACTACATCTCGCTGACCGGCGTGCTCAACGCCATCGGGCGCAAAGGCGAGCGGCCGGTACCGCCGCTGAACATGGTCGGCGACTTCGGCGGCGGCTCGATGTTCCTGGTGTTCGGCGTGCTGGCCGCGCTGGTGGAGCGGCAGAGTTCCGGCAAGGGCCAGGTGATCGACGCCGCGATGATCGATGGGGCACTTGCCCTTTCGCACATGATCTGGGGCATGCGCGGGGTCGGCCTGTGGTCCGACGAGCGTGGCACCAACCTGCTCGACACCGGCATGGCGTTCTACGACACCTACGAGACCTCCGACGGCAAGTACATGGCCGTCGGCGCGATCGAGCCGCAGTTCTACGCCCAGCTGCTGGCCGGACTCGAGATCGATCCGGAAGGTCTGCCGATGCAGATCGACCCGAACGGTCAGGAGCAGCTGCGCAAGCTGTTCACCGACAAGTTCAAGACCAAGACCCGCGACGAGTGGGCCGAGATCTTCGACGGCACCGACGCCTGCACCACGCCCGTGCTGACCTTCACCGAAGCCACCGAGAACCCGCACATCGTGGCCCGCACCGGCCTGATCGATATCGATGGAGTGGTCCAACACGCGCCCGCGCCGCGCTTCTCGCGCACCCCCGGCGGCACGCCGACTCCGCCGCCGACCGTCGCGACACCGATCGAAACGGTCTGGGCTGACTGATTTGACGGGTGGTCGTCGGTAAGATTTTTCACCATCGACGACCACCCGAGGATCCGAACCGTCAGAACCCCACCGAAGGTGCTCGCCGCCCGCATCGCGGTTATCACCTTCGGCACCGCGTTGCTGTGCTTCGTTCTGGCCGAAGGACTGTTCGACAACCACGAAGACCGGATCGCCGGATCTCATTGCCGCAGTCATGCACCGGTTCCGGTCATGGTGAGTGTGCTCAACGGGCTCGCGACCGGGCTGCTGCTGGCCGCCGCTGTCTCGCTGCTGTGTCTGCTGGTGCTGCTGTTTCGCTATCCATCCGAACGCGGAGCCGTAGCGGTGCCGTTGACCACAGTGGGATTGGTGGCATCGGTGCTGTTCATGTTGGGCGCGGGCTACGAGACCGTGCGCTTCGAACCCGCCTCCACCGGGCACAACCCGTGCGCGTTCAGTAACAGGTGAGCGGTTGGAGCGGGTCGGCGGCGCGGGGTGTGAGGGCGTCGAAGGCCGCGGCGATGGATTTCACCGCGATGCGCAGTTCGGCCTCGGGGTGGGTGTAGGGCAGCCGGACAAAACGCTCGAAGGCGCCCTGAACGCCGAAACGTGGTCCGGCAGCGAGCAACACACCGTGATTGGGTGCGGTGGCGGCCAGTGCCGTCGACACCGGACTGGGGAGCTGCGCCCAGACCGACATGCCGCCCGCGCCCGCTGCGATGTGCCAGCCGGGAAGGTTTTCGGCGACGGCGTCGAGCAGTGCGGCGCGCTGGGTGCGTAGCTGTTCGCGGCGGCGTTCGAGGATGGGTTCGGCGTTTTCGAGCAGGTGGACGGTGGCGAGCTGGTCCATCACCGGGGTGCCGAGGTCGACGGTGGAGCGGATGCCGAGCAGCTTGGTGATCAGGGGCTGATTGGTACGGATCCAGCCCACCCGCAGACCACCCCAGAACGACTTCGACGCCGAACCGATCGTGACGATCTCGGAGCCCTTCGCGAAAGCGGCCACCGGCGGGGGCATCGGGCCGTCCGACAGGTTCAGCTCGCTCATCGACTCGTCGACGACGACGGTCATCCTGGTGTCGCGGGCGATGGCGGCCAGTTCGGCGCGGCCCTCGGCGCCGAGCAGCAGGCCCGTGGGGTTGTTGAAGTCGGGAACCAGGTAGGCCAGGGTGGCGGCGGTTTGTCTCGCCGTGCTGCGCAAACCTTCGAGATCCCAACCGGCATCGGGGAATTCGGGGCGCAGCGGAATCGGGATGGGGCGGGCGCCGACATCGCGGATGGCTTCGATGGCGTTCGGGTAGGAAGGGTGCTCGATCAGCACGCGAGCGCCGGGCGAGGCGAGCACGTTGAGGAGCAACCGAAGCCCGTGTTGCGCACCGAGAGTCACCAGGATCTGTTCCGGTTCCGTCGGCAGCCCGCGCGCGGTGTAGCGGCGGGCCAGCGCTTCACGCAGTGCGAGGATGCCGATGGGATCCATGCCATGGGTACCGAGATAGGACGGAATCCCTTGCAGCGCGGTGGAATACGCGTCGTGTAGTTCGGGAGAGGCCGGCATAGCGGCGTAGGTCATGTCGACGGTGGCCAGTTCCGGCTGTGCCATCAAGGCCATGATGCCGCGGCTGGGCTTGGCGCCGTCGTGCTGGATCGCGGGCGGCAGGGCGACGGTGCTGCGCGATCCCTGACGACTGATCAGATAGCCGTGTTCGCGCAGCAGCGAGTAGGTGGAGGTGATGGTGGTGCGGCTGACGCCGAGGGTGCCCGCCAGATCGCGTTCACTGGGCAGCGCGACGCCGAGCGGGGCGCGGCCGTCGTGGATCAGCAGGCGGATGGCCTCGGCAAGGGCCAGATAGGCCGGCCGATGCGGGCGACGTTCGGAGTCCGCGTCGGCTTCGGGGTCGCGCCACCGACCGAGGTCGCGTGCCAGGCCCGCTGCGCCGATCACTCTTGTCGCCATGAAGTCCAGTATTCCCTAAGTGGATATTTCCAAGCAAGGCCAGTAGGCGGATTCTTACTGACATGACCACTTTCCTTGCCCTCACCGTTGCCGTTGCCTTCGGGGTGGCGGTCTACCACTTCTCGCCGAAGAAGGGCGAGCTGCCGTTCTGGCCTTTCCAAAATCTGCCGCACGACCGGGCATTCGGTACTTACGACGAGCAGCGACTGTATCGGGACCTGGATGCGATGCGAGCGCACGAGTCCGACGAGGTTGCAGTCCAGTCACTCGAAACTGGCCTTGAAAATGGCACCGCTGACGCGCACCGGCGGCCGCTCGCCGCGTGAACGTGTTTTTGTCGGTGGCTCGGCGCACACTGTGTGCATGAGTGACTCGACGCAGACCGAGACGGTGGTCTCGGCCCTGTTCGACACCGCCATCGGGCTGTGCGCGATCGCCTGGCACGGCGACACCGTCATCCGGTTCCAGTTGCCCGAGGCCAGCGAGGAGGAAACGCTCGCGCGGATCACCCGGCCGTTCGACGGGGCACCGGTGCCCGAGAGCGCGCCGGGTCCGGTGATCGTCGACGCGATCGCTGGGATTCGCGCACACCTCGACGGCACGGTCGATGCACTGCGCTGGATCGAGGTGGACCTGCCCGGAGTGCCGCAATTCCACCGCTCGGTATACGCAGTGACGCGCGAGATCGACCCTGGCCACACCCTCAGCTATGGCGATATCGCCCGTCGAGTAGGCGTTCCCGGCTCTGCGCAAGCCGTCGGACAAGCCTTGGGGCGCAACCCGATTCCGCTCATCATCCCCTGCCATCGGGTACTCGCTGCCGATCATGGGTTGCACGGGTTCTCGGCGCCGGGCGGGATCGGCACCAAAGCGCGCCTCTTGGAGATCGAGCGGACGCCGGGGTTCGGCGAGCCGATGCTGTTCTGATCGACACCGCGCTGGGCCGGCTGAGCCCGATTCTTCCGACCACACCGAGCTCGGCCGATGAATTCCTTCGGCGGCCGTCGTCTCAACGAACAAGATCATGCGCACCGGCCGTCCGGTTCACGACCACGGCCCGCCATCGATCTCGCGAACTGCCCGACCCGGGCCGCTAAATCCGTGCGGACCTGCGGTCGTAGGCGATCGAGTACCGTCGTGCACGCCCGGCTTATCGAGAGGAATCACCCATGCAGACTGTGACGTCGGCCGACGGCACCACGATTGCCTACGACCGAGTCGGCGAGGGGACAGCCGGGACCGTCATCCTGATCGGTGGCGCGTTCAGCTACCGCGAGTTCCCAGCGATGGTCGAACTCGCACAGGCACTCGCCGACGAATACAACCTGACGGTGCTGAACTACGACCGGCGCGGGCGTGGGGACAGCACCGATTCACCCGGCGTGTACGACGTGGCGAACGAGACCGCCGATATCGCTGCGCTGGTCGAGGTCGCCGGCGGGAAGGCGGCGCTGTTCGGCTGGTCCTCCGGAGCCGCGCTCGCACTGCTGGCCGCGCAGTCGGTGCCCGGAGTCACCGAGGTAGTGGCCTTCGAACCGCCGTTCGTCGTCGACCCGAAAGACCATGTACCGCCGAAAGACCTGGAAGCCAAGCTGCATCCGATGATCGCGGCGGACAAACGCGCCAAGACGGTGCGCTACTACATGACCAAGGCGATGGGCATGCCCGCGCTGATGGTGGCGGTGATGCGAGTGACGCCGTTCTGGAAACAGCTTGCCGCGACGTCGAATTCGACCGCGCACGACTGGGCCGTGATGAAGCCGTACATGCGCGGCCAGAAGCTCGATCCGACCGATTGGCAGGGCGTCGAGGTTCCGGTACTCGTCCTCGCCGGCGATCGGACGGCGCCGCTGCTCACCAAGGGCGCGAAGGCGGCGGCCGCGGTGCTGCCGAACGCGGAGTTCGCCGAACTCCCCGGGGTGAGTCACAATCCGAAGATCTCGATCCTCGCTCCTGCGGTAGGCGAATTCCTCACTCGCGCAGGCTGATCGGAGAGCGGTAGGCCATAAGGCCGCTCTTGGCGAGATCCGTCGGACGAAGCCGCGCGCTCGAGTCGAACGATGTAGGTCCGCAGGCTCGGCGACCGCGAACGCTCACGTCATGGTGGTGGTGGGTGATCGCGGAAGAACTGACACGGCTCGCCGGTAAGGTAGCCGTCCAGACAGGCGAAGTAGACCTGTACGCAGCTGTTACTGGTGCACCCGGCGGTGTAGAGCATTCCGCGGATGCGCTCGTTGCGCTGCTGGGTGGGGACCAGGGTCTGCGCAGGCGGCAGCATTGAAGTCACCGGAGCGGCGGTGGGCGTCGGGGCCGGGGCATCGGGCGCAGAGCAGCCGGGGACGAGCGCGAGGGCGAGCACTGCCGCCACGCCGAAGCCACTACGCACTGCCATCACCACCTCCATTCGAAGCCCGCCTCGACGCTACTCCGGCGTCCATCCGGGCGCCCGAGTGCGGTGGACCGGCTCCGGGCTCGACCGTTCAGGAACAGGCGGGCAGCTGCGGTGCGGCAGGCAGCTGGACCTGCGGCAACTCCGGGAGCTGGTAGCAGGGCAGGTTCGCCAGCTGGTCGTCGACCAGTGCCTCTAGCTGCTCAGCAGGACCGGTCGGCGCGCCCTCGCTTGCGCCGGGGAAAGCCGTCGCACCGACAACACTGCCGATGACACCGCCGCCGAGCGCACCGACGGCAGCGGCCGGGATACCGAGCGCCGCGGCACCGGCGACCGCACCGACCCCGGCTCCGATCGCGGCGCCGGCGCCGGTGGCACCGGCGGTCGCAGCGGCAGCGGCACCGAGCGCGACCACCGCACCGACACCGCCGGTCGGAATCGCGGACGCGGCGGCGATGATCGCGCCCGCGGTGCCGGTCGTCACGGCTCCCACGACGAAACCCGCGCCCGCGCCGACGGCCGCACCGGCGAGTCCGCCGCCGACCGCACCGACGGCGGCCGCGGGAACACCCACGATCGCGGCACCGGCGAGCGCACCGCCCACCGTCGCCGCGGCGATCTTGTCCGCGCGGCTGGGGTCGATGCCGACCGAGCGCCCCTGGGTGGCGAGGGCAGCTTCGATGTTCGCCGCTGTGCCGTTGACATCGCCGAGGATGTCGTCGGGCACCTCGTCCGGTACCGGCCTGCTGAAGTCGCCGATGCGCAGAGTGCGCTCAGGCGGCGCGATCGGAGCCACCGGCTCGACCGGCTCAGGGAGGTGAAGTTCCTCGATGACGACCGGCGGGGCAGGCGCGGCGTACTCCGGCACCGGGCGCGATTGCTGCTGCTGCGGATTCAGACGGCCGAGCGTGTCCGGACCGTCGAACTGGGCCAGATCGGAGCGACCGCCCTCGTCCACCGGCGCCTCGGTGGTGACCCCCGGCTGCACCGGCCCCTTGTTCACACCCGGTTGCGGCACCGCGATGGCCATACCCGCACAAGCAACCGCCAACGCCATAGGCAGCACCCCCACAACCGGGCGAGCGATCCACCGCACCGTCGAAGAGTTCACATTTCCAGACCGACGGATCACGCCGAACACCCACTAACCAGCTCAAAAGGAAACGACGCGTCCCCGCGCATCGCCAGGCGACGATAGCGTTAGCCAGCCATTCGCTACAAATCGATAGCCCATCGACATCACTCTCCCCCGCGCGGCCCTGACCACCACAAACCCACCACCCCCACACTCCCGCCCACGTCCCCGCAGTCCGCGACTGCTACCGCGCGGCCACTCCACACGCCGGATTTGGCAGCCCCAACCAGAACGTTCACTCAAAAGCTCTGCACGCCCAGCCACACCGCACACTCAGGAGCCCGCAGCTCTATCCCACTGCCAGACACGCCACACACACCGAATCCCGCCGCACCACAAGACTTCCCACGACATCGCACCTTGGCACCAAGCGGAACTTCCGCACTCCCAAAGGCAACGTGCACGCGAAAGTGTTTGGCACTACTGCTTTTCCAGCCGCACCGCGAACCCCGAAGCCTGCACGGCTCCCACAATTCCAGCCACACCTCGGACGCGAAGTCAGCACCACTTCCGCACCCACAGCCGCATCGCCCACGTGAGAACCTTTGGCCTACCGCACCGCAAGCCCCGCAGCCCGCACATCTCCCACAATCCCAGCCACACCGTGCACGTTTAAGCCTGGATACACCGATTGGCATGAGCGCTTGAGAGTGTCATAAAGACGAAATGCCCTGCGGTGGTGAAAGAATCGATCTTGTCTAGGAACCGATTCACACCACAACGG
>JACIXH010000248.1 GCA_014360565.1 Nocardia sp. | reverse complement strand
CAACTCACACAGCCGAGCCGCCTCGTTCACCGCGTCGCCGATCACCGTGAACTCGTAGCGGTTGTGCGTTCCCACATTGCCGGCCACCACGCGCCCCGCGGCCACCCCGATACCCGCGTCGAGATCGGAGGCATCGCGCAGCCGGCGCTGGATCGCGCGCCCGCACGACAGCGCCGAGCCCGCCAGATCGTCCAGCGGAGCGGGCGTCCCGAACACCGCCAGCGCCGCGTCGCCCTCGAACTTGTTCAGCAGCCCACCATGGCTCTCCACCTCGTCGACGACAATGTCGAAGAACCGGTTGAGAATGCCGACGATCTCGGGTGCGGGCAGGGTGGCGGCCATCGTGGTCGACCCGATGATGTCGATGAACAGCGCTGCGGCTTCGGTTTCGGTGCCGCCCAGCACCGGCTGGGAGGCGATCGCCGCCATCGCCACATCGTGGCCGACGTGCTTGCCGAACAGATCCTCGATCATCGCGCGCTCGCGTAGCCCGTGCACCATCCGGTTGAACCCGCTCTGCAGTTCGCCCAGTTCGGTGCCGTCGTAGAGGGTGATCTCGGCGCCGAGGTCACCGTTTTCGACGCGGCGCAGCGCTTGCCGGACCCCCTTGATCGGGGCCACCGTCGCCGCGACGACCTGGGCCATCAGGATCAATCCGAACAGCAGCGCCGAGCCGCCGAGGCTGAGCATGCACACCGCGAGCCTGGCCTTGCTCACCGAGGGATCTGCCAGGGCCCACACCGCCACCGTCATCGCCAGCGCCACCGGCACCCCGACTCCGACGAACCACGACAGCATCGTTCTGCCGAACACGCCGATGCCGCGGCGCCGTTGCGGGTCGGCGGCCAGCACGCGCGCGGTCACCGGCCGCAGGGCGAACTCCACGATCAGATAGCTGTTGGCGCAAACGACGATGGCCGCGGCGCCGATAGCGAGAACGACCTTGGGGATCAGTGCGGGTTCGAGTACCCCGTAGACGACAGTGAGCAGGGCCAATGTGAGCGTCCACAGAATGGCCTGTTGCAGCACCATCCAGCGTGGTGCGGTGACAGTGACCTGCTGTTCGTCCGGGGTCGGCACGTGCTCGGGATCGGTGGCCCAGCGCATCGACCGCAGTCCGGCCACCGTGCCCCACAGGGTGCCGCCTGCCAGCGCGAGCCCCGCGCACAGCGGTGTGAAAACGCTGTTCACCAGCAACAATTCCCGGGTGAACACGGTCGGTCCCGGTAGTACGAAGCCCGCCAGCACCACTACCATCGCGATGCCGATCAGGTTGGCGATGAGCAGCGGAACGGTGAGCAACAACTGCACCCGTACGCGGCGGACCTTCGACGCCTCGTCGACGGGCCCGAGCAGCGGCGAGCCCCACGGCGCTGATCTTGCCGCACCTGCCGGTCCATCGCGGTTGATCACCACTGAACTGTAAACCGGTGTTCCGCGAATCGGCCACAGGGTTGCGTAGGTCACTAACCTGTCCGGGGCGCTATACCGACTGGTCGTACCCAGTTTTGTGACCGGCCACCGGGCGGTCGGCGGTGGTGCTGTCCACAACCGCGTTCGGTGTACATATGTCCACTCAGTGCTCGAGCAGTCGGTCGACGACGGCGCGATAGCGGGCGGGTTCGATCTGGGGCAGACCGAGCAGCGCGCGCAGATATACCCCGTCGCCCACCAGTCGGATGGTGTCGGCGCGGACGGGGTCGTCCACCTCGGTCTCCAGGTTCTCCGACCAGGCCGTCATCACGGCGTCGAGTGCGAGCTGGACCTGGTCCGGTTCGCTGCCCGCCGACGCGTCGATGGTGCGCATGGTCGCCAGCAACGATCGGTAGAGGGCGAGTTCGACGGCGTCTTCGGGCGCGGTGGGATCGGGTGTCTGCAGGTACCACTCGGCGATCGACGTGCCGCTGGCGTTCGCCTCGTCGAGTTGGGCGCGAGCGCGCTCCCCGAGGCGGTGAACCAGTCCGACGAGCAGCGCGTCTTTGCTCTTGAAGTGATAGAGCAGCCCGCCCTTGGATACGTCCGCCGCCGCGGCGACGTTGTCGAGGGTCATCTGGGCGGCGCCGCGTTCGAGCAGCAGGGTTTCGAGGGCGTCGAGGATGCGATCGCGGGTGCCAGAGCTCACGGCAATCACTGTACCGTCTGGACGGTTTCTCTGTTACTGTACCGTCTGGACGGTTTACCAATCCGAAAGTCGAGAGACCGATGCACAGCCTCACCGAACTCAGCCCGGCGCGCGCCACCCCGCGCGAGTGGGCAGGTCTCGGCGTCCTCGCCCTCGCGCTGCTGCTGCTCGCCGTCGACGCGACCGTGCTCGACCTGGCCGTACCCGCTATCAGCGCCGACCTCGCCCCGAGCACGCCGCAGCTGCTCTGGATCATCGACGTGTACTCGTTCGTGCTCGCGGGCCTGCTGGTCGTGATGGGCAACCTCGGCGATCGGATCGGCCGACGACGGCTGCTGATGATCGGCGCCGTCGGTTTCGGCATCGCCTCGGCGCTGGCCGCGTGGGCGGTCACGCCCGAGATGCTGATCGCCGCGCGCGTGCTGCAGGGAGTGGCCGGCGCCACGCTGATGCCGGCCACGCTGGGGCTGATCCGGTCGATGTTCCAGGATCCGCGTCAACGCACCACCGCCATCGGCGTGTGGAGTGCGATGGCCGGTGGCGGCGCCGCGGCCGGTCCGCTGCTCGGCGGCTGGCTGCTCGAACACTTCTGGTGGGGCTCGGTGTTCCTGGTGAACCTGCCGATCATGCTGGTGCTGCTGGCGCTCGCCCCGCTGCTCATCCCCGAATCGAGTGACCCGAACCCTGGCCGGTTCGACGCTCTCAGCGCGCTGCTGTCGATGCTCGCGCTGGTCCCGGTGGTCTACGCGGTGAAGGAAACCGCCGCGCACGGTCCGGCCGTGGGTCCGCTGCTGGTCGGCCTGGTCGGCGTGGCCTGCGCTGTGCTGTTCGTGCGCAGGCAACGTCGCCTGACCGATCCGATGCTCGACCTGCGGCTGTTCGAGTTGCCAAGGTTCCGGGTGGCGGTCTCCACCAATCTGCTCGCGGTGTTCGCGCTGGCAGGCGTGCTGTTCTTCGGATCGCAGTATCTGCAACTCGTGCTGGGCCGCACACCCTTGGAGGCGGGACTGTTGATGCTGCCCGGCCTGGTGGCCAGCGTGCTGGGTTCGCTGGCGGCGGCCTGGCTCGTGCGGCGCTGGCGCGCGGTCGTAGTGCTGGCAGGCGCGCTGGTCGTCACCGCGGCCGGCGCGGCGGCCTTCCTCGCGGTCGACACGGTGAGCGGCGCCGAAGCGTTCGTGCTCGGTTTCGTCGGCATCGGTCTCGGCGCGGGCGTGGCCATGACAGTGGCCGCCGACCTGGTCGTCGGATCAGCGCCTGCCGAACGCGCAGGCGCGGCCGCGGCGATCTCCGAGACGGCCTACGAGACAGGCCTCGCCCTCGGCGTCGCCCTGCTCGGAAGCACCGTGATGGCCATCTTCCGGCGTGGTCTCGACCTGTCCTTGCTCCCGGACGACGCGGTCACCGCCGCTTCGGGATCGCTGAGCGGCGCGGTCGAGGTTGCCGGTGAGCTACCCGCCGCGGTGGCGCAGGAGTTCCTCGCGTCGGCGAATCAAGCCTTCGTCAGCGGCATCCATCTGACGGTGCTCGGCATGGTCGCCGTGCTGTTGTTCGCGGCATACAGTGCCTTGCGCGCGAAGGCACCGTCGAGCTGATCGGTACAGCCGTCAGGCCGGCCGCTTCTGTTGCGCCGGTAGGGATGTGACTGCCCGGCCGGGTGCGGCCGGGCAGAACCTCATCGTGCCGGCGGCAGCTGACGCCGATTGCCCGGCAGTTCGTTGGCGCCGCCACGAGGGAGCTCCCCGTGCCCCTCTGCCTCCGGCAGGCCGTTGCCCTGACCGGCGGGCAGCGCGGAATAGGTCTGCGCCGACGGGTACTGACGCGGGTCCGGGTGAAACCGGCTCGACGGCGCGTCGACCACATTCGAGGCGATCTGCTGAGCGTAAGGCTGGTACGGCTGCTGATACGGCTGCTGCTGGTAGGCGCCGGGCGGCAGGTAACCCTGCGCGGGCTGACCCTGCAGTTGATACCCGGCCGGAATCTGCTGCTGCGCCGCGGAATCCTGCGTGTCGACGGTGACCTTGCGGGTGCGCCGCAGCGTGAACGTCACCTCTTCGACCTCTTCGAAAGCCTGTCGCGCGGTACGCATCGGGTGGGTGGCCGAGTCGAAGGCATTCGCGACGAACGCGGGTACCAGCGGACGGATCCAGCGCGCGGCGGTGTCGGTGAACGGCACAGTCCCGATGATCGGCAGTTCCAGGCCGCCACCGCCGGTGGGCGCCGGGGCGGGCGGCTGCTGCGCGGGTGCCTGTGATGCCGGGACGAGAGCCCCGGTGGTGCCCGCGGGTAGCGCCTGCGCGGCATAACCGGCGGGCAGCTGCGGTGTCACGTTCGGCTCCAGAGACACGAAGTCGTCCTTTCGATGCGGCTCGGTGAAACCGAGCTCGAAACCGCCGATCGCGGCGATGATCCTGGTGCGCTGACGTTCTCGATCGATCACGGTATCGGCTTCGATGGCCAGTTGCGCGGCGGTGAGTTCGTGCTCGGCCCGCAACGCCGCCGTCTCGGTGCGCACCTCGGCACGCTTCACCGCGATCGCGGCATCAGCTTCGCGGTGGGCCCGGTCGGCCACGTCGGCGGCGTCGACCCGGCGGTCGAGCGATGTCTCCCCGCGCCACCAGCGCAGCAGCAGCGGCAGGACCGCCGAGACGACTCCGGCCAGCAGAATGAGCAGGCGCAAGGCCGCGCCGCCCGGATGCGAGGCGGTGTAGGTGTTCATGGCCAGCCAGCGGGCGCCAAGACCGCGGTCGCCCTCGGCGACGGCGGTGGTCCGTGCGGCGGCCAGCGTGGCCGACTCGGCGCGAACGCGCTGGTCGAGGCCTTCGGTCTGGCCCTGCGCGGCGGCGAGTTGCTTTCGGGCGTCGTCGAGCATGTCGTTGGCGGTCTGGGTTTCCGGACCGCGACCCGGTACGCCGGTGATCCTGGTCCTCGGGCATTCCGGGGTGGGGTTGTACTCGCAGCGCGCGATCACCAGCGCGCCGTCGATATCCGCCTGCGCCTTGGCGATATTCGCGTCGAGGGCGGCACGGTCCGCGGTGGCCAGGTCGAACGAGGTGCGCGCGGCCACTACATCGGGTGCGTTCTCCGCGCTCGCTCGAGCGCGCACGTCCAGTTCCCGGTCGACGGTCCCGCCGAGCAGCACGGTGGCGGCGAGTTCGGCGACGAAGACCCCGGCCAGCACGCCGACGCCGATCCGGGCGGCGATGCCGAATCGATCGCCGTCGCCGGGGCGAGTCGTGGCCAGCGCCCGGCCGAGCGCACCCGCGGCGAGCACCACGACCAGCGCGAACAGCACCGCGCCGAACGCGCCGATATCGGCGGCGAGCAGAGCGGACAGACACACCAGACCGGCGATCACAGCGAACAGCGATACCGCCGCACCGGTGACGAGATAGCGGCCCTGCTCATGGCTGAAGGCCAGGTCGGCACCTGTTTCAGGGTCCCGGCGTCGCGGCGAGGCGAGGCCTCCGCCGAGCCAGGTGAGTAAGCCGGTCATGAATTCTCCCCGGGTCGTACGCTCCACTGGGCATGGCGAAACTGATAGGCATGGCGAAACTGGCATTGATTCGTTGTGCCAGCGTGACAGGCCCGATGCCGACACACCGAGTGCCGAGGTAGCGCTTGTGGTCAGCCTCACAACCGCCGCGATACGACATCGGGTGCGCGGCGGCATTTCCGTGCGCACCTCGGCGTGTCGTGCGCGGCGAGCCGGGCTGCATCGCCATCGATGCCCGATTTGTGTCGAACGACACTGCCGGAAGTTAGCCAGTGATGTGCTGTGGCGCACATTGGGCAATACAGACCGTACGGTCGGCTGACTGGCGTGCTCGTGAGGGCCCGTGTCGGGAATATCTCACCGCCCACACCCCCGGTTAGCGGAGGTGGGAGGTTTGACCAGGGCACTCTCAGGGAAACCTGCTGCGGTACAGGTGAGTTCAGCTTTCGGCCCCGTGCCGTCGGCTGTTCCGAGCCTGCTCGTCGACGGTGTTCACGCAGGTAGGCGTGGGTTGTCGGGGATCGATCCGGCCCCCGGTCTGCTTTACACTGGACGACGCGCGCGACGATGCAAGCGGCCGTTACAAACCCCAGCTAGACGGGTTACTTAGCAGAACCTTAGTTGGTTGGGTGAACGGTCTGACTTATCGTTTGCTCTTACGCCGAACGCACCCATGTTCGGCCAGCCACCTGTTCTGGGTCCGGTGAAACCGGGCAAAGAGTAGCGGGTGAAACCCCGCGCAGAGGTAAGGGAGAAGTGAGTATCCCGTTACCTCTGAGCACCCCAACTACGTCAACGCCGCAAACCACCACTGTCGCTGGTTTCGGATCGTACGGACGCAGTCTTGACGGAGGCGAAACGACGAAGGGCACACGCTCAGCTTGCTGGGTGGCCGACATCGACAGCCGACTTTCTTGAAGGCAGAGGCATGACGCAACTTCCTGGCCACAGGTCACCCGGAGCCACCGGGCTCTACGATCCGGCATTCGAGCACGACGCCTGCGGCGTCGCGTTCGTGGCCGACATGCACGGACGACGCAGTCGAGACATCGTCGACAAGGCCATCACGGCCCTCCTGAACCTGGAGCACCGCGGTGCTGCGGGTGCCGAGCCGAACTCCGGCGACGGCGCGGGCGTCCTGATCCAGCTCCCGGACAAGTTCTTCCGCGCGATCATCGCCGAAAGTGCCGCACCCTTCGAGTTGCCGCCGGAAGGCTCCTATGCCTCCGGTATCGCCTTCCTGCCGCAGGCCCGTCGCGAAGCCGCGCGTGCTGCCTACGGCGTCGAGAAGATCGTCACCGAAGAGGGTCTGGCCGTACTCGGCTGGCGCGAGGTGCCGATCGACGAGTCCTCGCTCGGCGCGCTGGCCCGCGACGCCATGCCGACCTTCCGGCAGATCTTCATCGGCTCGCCGAAGAACTCGGCCGAGCAGCTGTCGGGCATGGACCTCGAGCGTCGCGCCTACGTCATCCGGAAGCGGATCGAGCACGAGCTCGGCAAGGCAGGCCCCGGCGAAGGCACCGTCGGCAAGGAATCGGTGTACTTCCCGAGCCTGTCCGGCCAGACCTTCATCTACAAGGGCATGTTCACCACGCCCCAGCTGCGTGCGTTCTACCTGGACCTGCAGGACGAGCGCGTCGAGTCGGCCATCGGCATCGTGCACTCGCGCTTCTCCACCAATACTTTCCCCTCGTGGCCGCTGGCGCACCCGTTCCGCCGGGTGGCCCACAACGGTGAGATCAACACCGTCACCGGCAACGAGAACTGGATGCGCGCCCGTGAGGCGCTGCTGCGCAGCGATGTGTTCGGCAAGGACGAAGCCGGTCGCGATCGTCTGCAGAAGATCTTCCCCGTCTGTACTCCGGGCGCTTCCGACACCGCGCGTTTCGACGAGGTGCTCGAACTGCTGCACCTGGGCGGGCGCGAGTTGCACCACGCCATCATGATGATGATTCCCGAGGCGTGGGAACGGAACGAGAACCTCGACCCCGAGCGGCGCGCGTTCTACGAGTACCACTCGATGCTGATGGAGCCGTGGGACGGCCCGGCAGCGGTGTGCTTCTCCGACGGCACCAAGATCGGCGCCGTACTCGACCGCAACGGTCTGCGCCCCGGTCGCATCTGGGTCACCGAAGACGGTCTCGTCGTGCTGGCCTCCGAGGTCGGCGTGCTCGACATCGACCCCGCGACCGTGGTCCAGAAGATCCGCCTGCAGCCGGGCAAGATGTTCCTGGTCGACACCGAGAAGGGCCGCATCGTCACCGACGAAGAGGTCAAGTCGGAGCTGGCCGCGGCGCAGCCGTACCAGCAGTGGCTCGACGAGGGCGTCAGCCGGATGGCCGACCTGCCCGACCGCCCGCACGTGCACATGTCGCACGATCGCGTGCTGATCCGTCAGCAGATCTTCGGCTACACCACCGAGGATCTGAACCTGCTGATCACGCCGATGGCCAAGACCGGCGGCGAGGCACTGGGCTCGATGGGTACCGATACGCCGATCGCGGTGCTGTCGAACCGGTCGCGTCTGCTGTTCGACTACTTCTCGCAGCTGTTCGCGCAGGTCACCAACCCGCCGCTCGACGCCATCCGCGAGAAGGTCGTCACCAGCCTCAAGCGCAACCTCGGCCCCGAGGCCGATCTGCTGCACCCGGGCCCCGACTCCTGTCGTCAGATCGCGCTCGAGCAGCCGATTCTCGACAACGACGAGCTGGGCAAGCTCGTCCACATCAACGACGACGGCAGCCAGCCGGGCCTGCGCTCGGTGGTCGTGCGCGGTCTGTACCCGGTCGCCGAGGGCGGCGAGGGTCTGCGCAAGGCGCTGGCGGCCATCAACACCCAGGTCTCGGCCGCCATCGACGGTGGTGCGCGCATCATCGTGCTCTCCGACCGTGAATCGAACGAGAAGCTGGCGCCGATCCCGTCGCTGCTACTCACCTCGTCGGTGCACCACCACCTGGTGCGTGAGCGCACCCGCACCATGGTCGGCCTGGTCGTGGAGGCCGGTGACGCCCGCGAGGTGCACCACATGGCCCTGCTGATCGGTTTCGGCGCCGCCGCGATCAACCCGTACATGGCCTTCGAGACCATCGAGGACATGCTCGAGCGCGGTTCGCTGCAGATGCCGGGCTCGACCGGCGACCACGCAGTCGACTTCCGCAAGGCCGTCGCGAACTACTGCACCGCGGCCAGCAACGGCGTGCTCAAGGTGATGTCGAAGATGGGCATCTCCACCCTCGCCTCCTACAACGGCGCCCAGCTGTACCAGGTCATCGGCCTCGGTCAGGACCTGGTCGACGAGTACTTCACCGGCCTGCGTTCCCCGCTGGGCGGAATCGGCCTCGACGAGATCGCCGAAGAGGTGGCCGTGCGCCACCGCGTCGCGTTCCTGGAGAACCGCAACGAGCGCGCGCACCGCGAGCTCGAGGTGGGCGGCGAGTACCAGTG
>JACIXH010000247.1 GCA_014360565.1 Nocardia sp. | reverse complement strand
TCATGGGCGTCCTCCCCGGCGACGAGGACCTCGAAACAAGCTGAGCGAGAACACGAAAGGCCCGTGCTCGATGCACGGGCCTTTCGTGTACGTACCTCACCGGAACTCGATAAATTGTCCGGCCGCCAACGCAAACCTCCCCGCGCCCCAGGTCCGGCCTGAAGTCGCGGGGAGGCGGAACAGCTACCCGAAGCGGCCGGAGATGTAGTCCTCGGTGGCGCGCTGGGTGGGGTTGGAGAAGATCTTCTCGGTGTCGTCGATCTCGATCAGGCGGCCGGGCTTGCCCTGGGCCTCGAGGTTGAAGAAACCGGTCTGGTCGCTCACGCGGGCGGCCTGCTGCATGTTGTGCGTGACGATGACGATCGTGAACTCTTTCTTGAGCTCGGTGATCAGGTCCTCGATCGCCAGGGTGGAGATCGGGTCCAGCGCCGAACACGGCTCGTCCATCAGCAGCACGTCGGGCGAGACCGCGATGGCGCGGGCGATGCACAGACGCTGCTGCTGACCACCGGAGAGGCTGCCACCGGGCTTGTCGAGCCGGTCCTTGACCTCGTTCCAGAGGTTGGCGCCCTTGAGCGAGCGCTCGGCGACCTCGTCGAGTTCCTTCTTGTTGCGCACGCCCTGCAGCTTCAGCCCGGCCACCACATTGTCGCGAATCGACATGGTGGGGAACGGGTTCGGGCGCTGGAACACCATGCCGATGGTGCGGCGCACGCCGACCGGGTCGATCGAGGAGCTGTAGATGTCCTCGCCGTCGAGCAGCACGGCGCCTTCGACGCGGGCGTTGGGAGTCACCTCGTGCATGCGGTTGAGCGAGCGCAGCACGGTGGACTTGCCACAACCGGAGGGACCGATGAAGGCGGTGACGCTGCGCGGCAGCACGGTCAGTTCCACATTCGCCACGGCGTGGAAGCTGCCGTAATAGATGTTGAGATCTTTGACGTCGATCCGCTTGGCCATGAGGAGTATTCCGTTCGCTTCTATCGGTTCCGGGTGAGCAGCTTGTTGACGCCGGCGGCAGCGAGGTACAGCACCGCGATCATCAGGATCAGCGTGAGCGCCGCACCCCAGACACGTTCGCGGCCCGCGGGCTCCGGGTTGGCCAGCTCTTGGTAGATCAACAGCGGCAGCGAAGCCATGTTGCCGTCGAAGATGTCCTGGTTGATCGACTTCGCGTAACCGACCAGCACCAGCACGGGCGCGGTCTCACCCATCACCCGAGCGAGCGAGAGCAAGATGCCGCTGATCATGCCGGGCGCGGCGGTGGGGATGACGATCCGCAGGATGGTCTTCCACTTCGGCACACCGAGGGCGTAGGACGCCTCACGCAGCTCGTCGGGAACCAGCTTCAGCATTTCCTCGGTGCTGCGCACGACCACCGGCAGCATCAGCAGCACCAGCGCCAGCGAGACAGCGAAAGCGCTCTGCGGCATCCCGAAGGTGGCGATCCACAGCGCGAAGATGAACAGCGCCGCGACGATCGAGGGCACGCCGGCCAGGATGTCGACCATGAAGGTGGTGACCTTGGCGAGTCGGCCGCGACCGTATTCGACCAGGTAGACCGCAGCCATGATGCCCAGCGGCACTGCGATGATCGAGGCGACCGCAGCCTGCACGATGGTGCCGTAGATGGCGTGGTAGACGCCGCCGCCGGTCTGGTCGGGCAGGATGCCCTTCTGCGAGTTGAACCACCAGTCCGACGAGATGATCGCAGTGAAGCCCTTGCTCACCACCAGGCCGAGCACCCACACCAGTGGGATCAGCGCGATGATGAAGCAGAGCGTGACCAGGGCGGTCGCGATGTTGTTCTTGATCCGCCTGCCGGTACTGACGTGGCGGAAGGTGGGGGCCTTGAGCGGCTTGTCGAGGGTCGTGGTGGTGGTCATCAGCCGTTCACCTTTCCGCCGGAGGCCAGGCGGGCCAGCGCGTTGACGACGAAGGTCAGCGCGAACAGAACGAAGCCGGCGGCGATGTAGGCGCCGGTGGGCAGCGGTGAACTGAACTCCGAGGCCGCCGAGGCGATCTTGGAGGCGAAGGTGTAGCCACCGTCGAACAGCGACCAGGTGCCCGCGTTGCTCGCGGTCCGCAGCACGACCAGCACGGCGATCGTCTCACCGAGCGCGCGGCCGAGGCCGAGCATGGAACCCGCGATCACGCCGCTGCGGCCGTAGGGCAGCACGGTCATCCGCACGACTTCCCACTTGGTGGCGCCGAGCGCCTGCGCGGCCTCGATGTGGGCGCGCGGGGTAAGAGCGAACACTTCGCGAGCCACCGAGGTGATGATCGGCAGGATCATCACGGCGAGCACGACGCCGGCGGTGAAGATGGTGCCGCCGCCCGCGATCGAGACGTTGCCGTCGGAGAACAGGAAGAACCAGCCGAGGTTGTCGTTGAGGAATTCCTGCACCGGCGAGATCTGCGGCGCCAGCACCAGAAAGCCCCACAGACCGAACACGATGGACGGCACCGCGGCGAGCAGGTCGATCAGCATCGTGAACGGCTTACCGAGCTTGGACGGCGCGTAGTGGGTCAGGAACAACGCGATCCCGACGCCGATCGGCACCGCGACGATCAGTGCGAACACCGAGCTCAAGACCGTGACCATGAACAGGTCGCGGATACCGAAGCGGAGATTGTTGGCATCGCCGGTCGAGAACTCGGTGCTGGTGAAGAAGTTGGCGTTGTCGGCCATGAGCGAGGGGACCGCGCGGATCAGCAGGAACAACGCGATCAACGCGATAGCGGCGACGATCGTCGCGCCGGCCGCGGTGGCCGTCCAACGGAAGATCGTCTCGGCGTTCAGGCGGCCGGTACGACCCCCGTCAGGGGCCTTGTCGATTTTCGGTTCGGTCGGCATATTCGCAGTATCTCCGGCCGCCCGTGGGCTCGTCGAATTCGACGAGCCCACCGCGGTCACCTCAGGGTGCATGGTCATGGCCAGGTAGCGATCAGGAGATTGCGTTGATCGCGGTGGTCAGCTTGGTCTTGAACTTGTCCGGGATGGCGATGTAGCCGGCCTCGTCAAGCCCTTTCTGACCGTTGGTGACGGCCGAGGTCAGGAACGCCTTGACGGCCTTCGCGGTGTCGGCATCGGCGTACTTCGAGCACACGACCTCGTAGGTCGGCATGATGATCGGGTACGCGCCCGCCTCGGCCGGCTTGTAGAACGAGCTCACGTCGAGCACGAGGTCGTTGCCCTCGCCCTTGATCTTCGCGGAGTCGATGGCCTTGCCCGCCGACTCGGTGCTCAGCGCGACCGGGTCCTTGGAGGCCGAGGTGATGATCTGGGCGATCGACAGGCTCTGCGCCTTGGCGAAGGACCACTCGTTGTAGGTGATCGAGTTCTTGGTGCCCTTGATAGCGGCCGAGGTGCCCTCGTTGCCCTTGGCACCCTCGCCGACGCCACCGTTGAAGGTCTTGCCGCCGCCCTTGCCCCACGCGCCGTCCGAGGCCGCGTCGAGGTAGAGCTGGAAGTTGTCGGTGGTGCCCGATTCGTCGGAGCGGAAGATCACGGCGATCTTCTCCGCGGGGAGCTGGGCGTTGGGGTTGAGCGCCTTGATCTCGGGAGCATCCCAGGTGGCGATGGAGCCGTTGAACACCTTCGCGGCGGTCGGGCCGTCGAGGACGAGGTCGGTGACGCCGTCGATGTTGTAGGTCACCGCGATCGGGCCGAACACGGTCGGCAGGTTCCAGGCGGGGCTCGCGCAACGCTCCTGCGCCTTGGCGGGCTCTTCCTTCTTCGAGCTCAGCGGCGAATCCGAGCCACCGAAATCGGTCTGGCCGCCGATGAACTCGTTGACGCCGGCGCCGGAGCCGCTCGAGGTGTAGTTCAGGGTGAAGCCGTCGCAGTTCGCCTCGTAGGCGGCGACGAAGCGCTCCATCGCGTTCTTCTGCGCCGAGGAACCGCTGGCCTTCAGAGCCGTCTTGCCGCCGCATTCGACGTTGCTGTTGGCGGCCATGCCGTTCTCACCGGCGGCGTTGTCGTCGCTACCACAGGCGGCCAAGGACATGGCACCCGCGGCGAAGACGCCGACCAGGGCGCTGGTGCGCTTGAAGTTCACTTTTCCTCCGACATGCTGGGTGTTTCACTCGGTCCCTCACCGGCCCGAGTGAAGCTGGGTGGCGCTCGCCGCCCCGAGGGGATGCGCGCACCAGGCGACGACCGTGCCGCCCAGAAGTAACCTAGGGTCGGCCGGTTGACAGTTGGCCCGATGTGGGTTAACGGAGAATGAACAGCCCGACGAGATCAATGCCGGGAGTGTGACGTTAGCCCCAGTTTTACTCGGACTTACCCGGTCATCCTCGTAATATTCTCCTCGCGCACATGAATTCACCTCACGTGTGAGGTGTCTCGCATCAGGGCAGCGAGTACGCGACATCGATGTGGGCGGGAGCGAATCCGAGCTTGGTGTAGGTGTGCACGGCGGCGGTGTTGTCGGCTTCGGTGTAGAGCAGCACTTCCGAGGATCCGGCCGCGCGCAGATGCCGCAGACCGGCCAGCGTCAGCAATCGTCCGAGGCCACGACCTTGCGCGGCCGGGTCGATGCCGACGACGTACACCTCACCCGCGGGCGCGGCGTCGGGATGTTGTTTGGTCCAATGGAATCCGAGCAGGCGGGTCGGGTCGGCGGCATCGAAAGCCAGAAACAGACCAGCCGGTTCGAACCAGGATTCCGCGCGCCGGGCGGCGATATCACGCTCGGTCCAGCCGCCCTGCTCGGGGTGCCAGGCGAAAGCCGCGTTGTTCACACGCAGCAGTTCCAGGTCGTCGAGGAGACCGGCGTAGGTGCGCACGATGAGGTCTTCGGGGATCTCGAGTTCGGGTAGCTCAGGAGTAACCAGCGAGCGCCGCATCTGCCAGAGTTCGCGGGCGGTGGCCAGTCCGAGGCTCGCCGCCAGCGCCTTGGCCGCGGGCAGATCGCCGTGTGCCCACACCCTGGCGCCGTGGCCCCCTTCGGTCAGCGCGGCACGAACCAGCTCCGCGCCGATGCCGGACCCCCGCGCGGCGGGATCGACGGCAGCCTCGGCCATTGCGGGGTGTTCATCATGTGCCGCAACGAGATTCGCGTAGCCGACCACCTCGTCCGCGCGGACCGCGAGCAGATGGCGCGTCGACGGGTCGTCGTCGGCGAGCGACAGCACCGCCTGCTCGGAGACCGGGGCGACGCCGTCGGCGTCCGCCGCCCGGTCGAGCAGTGCGCGCACCGCGTTCGCGGTGCCGGGCACGAGCTGCTCGGCCCAGGTCAGGGTTGCTGTGTGCGGCATCGCTGTCCTCCTCGATGCGCGGCGGGAATGCCGCGCGCTGGGCCGAGCGCTGGTGCGCCACGCCAATGAACACCGTATTGCGGCGCGCCGACGAACGCCACCACACGGCGCGATCGCTCGCGCTATCGGGCGGGGCCGTTGACCGGGACGAAGGTGTCGCCGCCGTCGACGTCCTCGTCGACGAAGGCCGCCGCCTCGCCCTTGGCCGCGGCAGTGCGGGCCGGGCGTACAGCCTTGTATCCGACGTTGCGCACGGTCCCGATCAGCGACTCGTACTCGGTGCCGAGCTTGGCGCGCAGCCGTCGCACGTGCACGTCGACGGTGCGGGTGCCGCCGAAGAAGTCGTAGCCCCAGACCTCCTGCAGCAGCTGCGCACGGGTGAACACCCGGCCCGCGTGCTGCGCGAGATACTTGAGCAGCTCGAATTCCTTGTAGGTGAGGTCGAGCGGGCGACCGCGCAGGCGCGCGGTGTAGGTGCCCTCGTCGATCACCAGCTCACCCAGGGTGATCTTGCCGGTGTTCTCCGGGCTGGCGACGCCACCGTTGCGCCCGACCAGCAGCCGCAAGCGCGCATCGAGCTCGGCGGGGCCGGTGCCGGGCAGCAGGATGTCGTCCAGGCCCCAGTCCGCGTTGACGGCCACCAGGCCGCCTTCGGTGAGGACCGCGACCACCGGAACCGAGGATCCGGTGCTGCCGAGCAGTCGGCACAGTCCGCGCGCGGCGGCCAGGTCGGTTCTGGCATCGACGAGGGCGACATCGGCGCTACTCGCCTCCAGCAGCGAGGACACCTCGGTCGGCGCGGGCCGGACGTTGTGCGCCAGCAGCGTCAGCGATGGCAGGACCGCATCGGGGTTGGGGTCGGAGGTCAGTAGGAGCAGCTCCATGGGGCTCTCCTCCTATCTCGTTGCTCCGCGGACGACAGCAGCCGCGCAGCTACGTCGCCGAAACAAAGGTTAAGTCGTGTGCAACATTAGCGCCTCTACAGCCACGACCTCGCAACACGGCGTAGCTTTCCGGACCGTCGACCGTCTGCCCGCGCTCTTCAACCGGCACCCGACGAGCCTTCGGCCCTCGCCCAGTGAGCCCGTCGCCGCTACCCAACGGGCCCTCTGCCGCTGCCCAATGACTCGCTTGACTGCGGCCAGGCGACTCCTCGGCTGCGGCCGGTGACTTCCCGGCTCCCGCACGGTGACCCCCGGTTCCCGCACGGTGACTCCTCGGCTGACTCCTCGGCTCCTGCCACGGTGACTCCCCCGGCTCCCGCACGTCGCTCTTCGGCTGTTGCTCTGGTCGAGGACCGTCCCGCTTCTGGACTGAGTGGAGGGTGCGACGAAGGAGTGCCCGGAGGGAGGGAAGAAGCGGGACCAGGGGGCCTCGACCCGCGGCGCCAGCCGCCGGCGATACCGAACCAAGGGGCCTCGACCCGCAGCGCCAGCCGCCGAGAATATAGAGTTCACCCCATGCGCAAGCTGATCATCGGGCTTCTCTGCCTGGCCGGTTTGGCGGTGGTCATCGATTTCGGCGCCGCCGCCTACACGGAGTACCACGTCTCCCGGCAACTGCGGGCGGGCGCGGATCTGTCCGCCGACCCGGAAGTGACGTTCCACGGGTTCCCGTTCACCGCACAGGCGATGAGCGGCCGCTACGACGACGTGACCATCCGCGCCCGCGGCATGCGCCCCGACATCCCCGGCGAGATCGGCATCGAGGCCACGCTCCAGGGCCTGCACGCCCCGGCGAGCCAATTGCTCGACGGCGCGGCGCGCAATGTGCAGGTGGACCGCATCGACGCCAGGATGCGCATCGAACCCACCGAACTCGGCAAGCTCTTCGGCATCCCCGACCTTCAGGTGCACACCCGTCCGGCGGACAAGTCCGACGGCACCGGCGGCTCGGGCGGCTCGGGGATGACCACCGGCGGCGCTCTGGTGCTCACCGGCACCCTCGCGACCGCGCCGAACGGCCGCGTACTCGGCGCCGGCGTTGTCCCCACGGGCAGCAGCACCCGGGTACCCGTCCAGGTGCGGGCCGACCTGCTTCTGATCGGCGACCAGGTCCGCATCCAGGCGACCGGCTTCTATCACGACAGCAGCAGCGGCCCCGCCGACGCGACGGCGGCCACCGAGTCCGAGATCCCCGAGGCCGACATCGCCGCGGTGCTCGAGCGGTTCAGCCGTACCATCGATACCAAGGAGTTGCCCTTCGGCGTCGCACCGAACGAGGTGTCGGCGCTCGGCGGACATATTGTTGTCGAGGGTGTCGGCCGCAACGTCACCATCGACCTGGACCGATTGCAGCAACCATGATCGAGCTCGTCATTCTGGCCGTCGTCATCGTGGCCGCTGTCGCGGTCGGCGTATTCCTCTCGCGCAGGCAGGGCCAGGTTCGCCCGGCCGCCCTCGACCCCGAGACCGAACAGCGCGCACGCCTGCTCGACGCCGCCGGCGTGAGCGGCGCGGTGCCCGCCGTGCTGCACTTCTCGGCCGACTGGTGCGGCCCGTGCGACGCTGTGCGCCGGGTGGTCGCCGGCGTCACCGCCGAGCTGTCCGCATCGCCGAACGCCCCGCGCGACATCGAGATCGACATCGATGCCGATCCCGCACTGGCCCGCGAGCTCAACGTGCTCTCGCTGCCGACGACCTTCGTCTTCGACGCCGACGGCAAGGAACGCTTCCGCATCTCGGGCGTGCCGAAGGCAGGCGACCTGCGCACCGCCCTCGAACCGCTGACTGTGTAATCGGCGGCCGGCGCCGCGGGTTTGCGGCCCCTGGTCCCGGCTCTTCCCTCCCTCCGGGCACTCCTTCGTCGCACCCTCCGCTCAGTCCAGAGCCGGGACGGCCGCAAACCAGGGCAACGGTCGGCGCCGCCTACGTTCGGTGCCGAGCCGGGACGGTCGGCAACTGTGATCCAGGCCCCTATTCAGGGGGCCCGAGACATTCCCCGGGAAGACCGGGTAAACTACTTTTCGTGCAAACCGACCACGAGCTGATGCTCACCCGACGCCGCACAGTTGACCTGTGTCGCCTCGGTGGTTGTTGCTGCCTGTGCTGCTGATTGATCGGCATTTTCTCTCCCGAGATTTCTGACGTCGATCTATGCCCGCCGTGCGAGTGATCCTGTGGATCCCCCGGTGACCAGGCAGATCCCCTGACTTACTGACAAGCCCAGGAGTTCGCACAATGACCCGTTCCTCCCAATCCCCACCTCGCGTCGATGTCCGCGGGCCGCGTTTCGTGGCCTGGATTACCACCGGCGTCCTGGTTCTGGTGCTCGCAGTCAGCGCCTTCTCGCCCGCCGCGGCCGCGATACTGATCGGCCTGCAAGCCGTCGTCTTCGCGATCGGCGCGGTCGCAGGCCCTGCCGGGCACCCTTACGGCCGGATTTACGCCGCGTTGGTCGCGCCGCGCAATGGTCCGCCCACCGAGACCGAGCCCGTGCCGCCGCTGCGTTTCGCGCAAGCGCTCGGCTTCGTGTTCGCCGGTCTCTCTCTGCTGGGCTTCGTGCTCGGCTCCCCGATCGTCGGCGCGGTGTTCGCCGGCTTCGCCCTGTTCGCGGCGTTCTTGAACGCGGCGTTCGGGGTCTGCCTGGGCTGCCAGATCTACCCCCTGGTAGCTCGCTTCCGGTCAGCTCCACACAGTGGCGGAACTGACCGGCCCTCCGTGGTTTCGCAGGCTGCCTCCGCCGGGCCTGAGGCCAACTCCGCCGCTCCGGCACCGAACTGACTCCCTGCACGTCATCTCTGAAAGGAACAACATGGCTCGCTCCGATGTCCTGGTCTCCGTTGACTGGGCCGAAGAGAACCTCAACGCCCCCGGCGTCGTCTTCGTCGAGGTCGACGAGGACACCTCCGCCTACGAAGGT
>JACIXH010000246.1 GCA_014360565.1 Nocardia sp. | reverse complement strand
CGGTGTTCGGACTGCAAAGGGGCACATCAAATGCACATCACAACCCCCATCGCTCGACTGGATGTAGAGCAGGCCGAGGCAAGGATCGCTTGGGTTGCCCAGGCGCGATGCAAGGAAGTGGACCCCGATCAGCTGTTCGTTCGCGGTGCGGCGCAGCGCAAGGCGGCAACGATCTGCCGTCATTGCCCCGTGCTGATGCAGTGTGGTGCCGATGCCCTCGACAACCGGGTGGAGTTCGGCGTGTGGGGCGGGATGACCGAGCGGCAGCGGCGTGCGCTGCTGAAACAACATCCCGACGTGACGTCGTGGGCTGAATTCTTCAACGCTCAGCGCCAGCATCAGGTGGCGATCTAGCAGGTCGAGACCGGACCGTTATCACAAACGGCGCCGAGACCGCTTGGTTTGCGGAATCGGCGCCGTTCGTGGGTGTTACCGGATTGTGAGCTATAGCGGAATTGTCTGAATCGGTCAGGCCGAAGCCGGGGTACCGGTCAGCTGATCGCCCACCGCGCGCAGTGCCTCCAGGTCCGAGACCTCGAAGGGCAGCGCCGTCACCGAGACGATCCGCACGCGCGGATGCGCACCGGTGAAGCGATGCAGCAGCCGCCGCTCCCGCGCCGCCGTCGACACCCGGTTCGCGTGGATGCGCAGCACCGAGGCGGTCAGCGGGTCGGAATCGCTGAGCTGGTCGGCCGCGGTCAGCGCGTGATCGCCGGACAGCCCCGACAGCGCGGGATGCGTCCGGTTCAGCACCAGCCCGGCCAGTGGCATCTGCTCGGTCGAGAGCCGGTCGACGAAGAACGACGCCTCGCGCAGTGCGTCCGGCTCGGGCGCCGCGACCACGAGGAAATGAGTGCCCGGCTTGGACAGCATCGCGAAGGTGCGCTCGGCCCGGTCCTGGAACCCACCGAACAGCGATTCCAGCGACTGCAGAAACGTCGAGGCGTCCTTGAGCATCTGCCCGCCCACGACGGTCGACACCCCGCGCATCGCCAAACTCATCGCCCCGGTGACGATCCGGCCGACACCGCGCCCCGGCGCCATGATCAACCGGATCATCTTGCCGTTGAGGAACGTGCCGAGCCGCTTGGGCGCGTCGAGGAAGTCCAGCGCGTTGCGTGAGGGCGGAGTGTCGACCACGATCAGGTCCCACTCCTTGCGCGCGGCCAGCTGGCCCAGCTTCTCCATCGCCATGTATTCCTGCGTGCCGCCGAACGACGACGCCACCGTCTGATAGATCGGATTGGCGAAGATCTGCTCGGCCTTGTCCGCGCTGGTGTGCTCGAGCACCATGTCGTCGAAGGTGCGACGCATGTTCAGCATCATCGCGTGCAGCTCACCGGGGACCTCAGGGCCCAGTTCGACCCGCTGTGGGTTGTTGTCCAGCTCGGCCACGCCGAGCGACTGCGCCAGCCTGCGCGCCGGATCGATGGTCAGCACCACCACCTTGCGGCCCGACTCCGCCGCCCGCAGCGCGATCGAGGCCGCGGTGGTGGTCTTGCCGACCCCGCCGGACCCGCAGCACACGATCACCTTGGCGGCCGGGTCGGCGATGATCTTCGAAACGTCCAATAAGGGCGGGGTGGAAACGTGCTGGCTCATCGGACTCCCTGCGCGGATAGCTGTTCGGCCAGTTCGTAGAGGCCACCGAGGTCGACGCCGTCGCCGAGGGCGGGCAGTGACAGCTGGGGAACGTCGATCTGCGCCAGTTCGGCGGCACTCGCGTTCTGCGCGGTGAGCACCGTCGCGTGTTCGGCCGTTTCGGTGATCAGGCCGTCGAAGTCGGGTTCGGACAGCGTGATTCCGGCTTTCGCCAGGCCCGCGGCGATGGCGGCGGTATCGAGCTCGCTCGCTACGGCCGTGTCGCGCTGGGCCGGGGTCAGTTCGGCGGTGGCCGCCCGGTTGACGATCACCGTGCCGATCCGCAGATCGTCGGCGGTGAGTTCGGCGATCGCGTCGGCCGTCTCCTGCACCGGCAGCGCCTCGAGCAGCGTCACCAGATGGATCATCGTCTGATCGGAGTGCAGCAGCTTGGACACGCCCTCGGCCTGTGAGGCGATCGGGCCGCCCTTGGCGATCTCGGCCATGGCCGTGGTGACATCGAGGAATCCGGCGATCCGGCCGGTCGGCGGGGCATCGACGACGATGTCGTCGTAGGCGGGCCTGCCGTCCTTGCCGGTGCGGACCACACACTCTTTGATCTTGCCGGTGAGGATCACGTCCCGCAGACCGGGCGCGATGGTGGTGACGAACTCGATGGCGCCCATCCGGCGCATCGCCCGGCCCGCGAAGCCGAGGTTGTAGAACATGTCGAGGTATTCGAGGAACGCGTACTCGATGTCGAGTGCCAGTGCCGTCACTTCGCCGCCACCGTCGGCGCTGGCGATATGGGTCTCGGTGGGCGGCAGCGGTGGCCGGTCGAACAACTGCGCGATGGACTGGCGGCTCTCGACCTCGACCAGCAGCACTTTGCGTCCCCCTGCGGCGAGCGCGAGCGCGAGTGCGGCCGAAACGGTCGACTTGCCGGTGCCCCCCTTGCCGGTGACGTAGTGCAAGCGGGCCTTGGCCGCGCGCTGTGGCCATCCGGTCGACGGTTCGGGAACCGACGAAACCGGCTCTACTGTTGGTGCTCCCACGTGGCCGAGCCTATAACCCGTTTCTCCCGAGCGTTCGGGGTGAGCCCTAAACTCACACCATGAGTGAAGTCACCCGTTGGGAGTACGCGACCGTGCCGCTGTTGACGCACGCGACAAAGCAGATCCTCGATCAGTGGGGTTCGGATGGCTGGGAGCTGGTTTCAGTGCTGCCCGGACCCACCGGCGAACAGCATGTCGCCTACCTGAAGCGGCAGAAGTAGCCGTGGCCACCGCGTGGAAGGAAGCGCTCGACCGGCTCGGCGTCTCGCTGCCGCCGGTCGCCGCTCCCGTCGCGGCCTACATCCCCGCCGTGCGCACCGGTTCGCTGGTGTACACCTCCGGCCAGCTGCCCTTCGTCGACGGTGAACTGTCGGCGGTCGGCAAGGTCGGGGCAGAGGTGGACGTGGAGCAGGCCGCACAGGCGGCTCGGCTGTGCGCGCTGAACGCGCTCGCGGCCGTGCACGATCTGGTCGGGCTCGACCAGGTGGTGCGGATCGTGAAGGTCGTCGGATTCGTCGCCTCGGCGCCCGGATTCAGCGATCAGCCGATCGTGATCAACGGCGCGTCGGAGTTTCTCGGTGAGGTGTTCGGCGAGGCGGGCGTGCACGCGCGCTCGGCGGTCGGCGTCTCGGAGCTGCCGAAGAACACGCCCGTCGAGGTGGAATTGATCGTCGAGGTTAGTTAGGCAGCCGCCATGGCACTGGAACATCCCGCGTACGGCCAGGTCAGACAGGTCACCCCGACGGCGTCGGTGCTACTGGCCGACAATCCCGATCAGATGACGCTCGAGGGGACCAACACCTGGCTGCTGCGCGGCCCGGGCAGCGACTCCTACGTGGTCGTCGATCCCGGACCGAAGGACAAGAAACACACCGCCGACATCGTCGAGGCCACCGGCGGCCGGATCGAGTTGACCCTGATCACCCATCACCATCACGATCACACCGGCGGCATCGATCACCTGGTGAAAGCCACCGGGTCGCCGGTGCGATCGGTGGATCCGAAGTATCTTCGCGGTGCGGTCGAGCCGTTGGCCGACGGTGAGGTGATCGAGGCCGCCGGCCTGCGGATCACCGTGCTGGGTACGCCGGGTCATACGACCGACTCGGTGAGCCTGCTGCTCGACGACGCCGTACTCACCGGTGACACGGTGCTCGGCCGTGGCACCACCGTGCTCGAGTCGGCGCCCGGCGCGCTGGCGGGTTTCCTCGCGTCGCTGGAAAAGCTGCGTGAGCTGGGCGCGGGCAAGGCATTGTTGCCCGCGCACGGGCCCGACCATCCCGATGCGGCGCCGGTCGCGCAGTACTACCTCGACCATCGGCGCGAGCGACTCGATCAGGTCCGGGCGGCGCTCGTCGTACTCGGTTCGGACGCGGGAGCTTTCGCGGTGGTCCGCAAGGTGTACGCCGATGTGGACAAACGGCTGTGGCCGGCTGCGCGCAGTTCCGTGCAGGCGCAGCTGGAATACCTGCGAGCCGGACAGCACTGAACACCACTCGATCGCCGACACTCGCGAGTGTCGGCGATCGAGTCAGGTCCGGGCCAGGACGCAGACATCCCGGCACGACAAAACCGCGATGGTGTGGACGAGGCCCTCTCCTCGTGAGTCCACACGCATACGCGGCCCCGTCGTACCGGGACGGCTAGCTGTTCGTACGTCAGCGAGCGCGACGTGCCAGACGCTCGGAATCCGAGATCAGCACGCTCTTGCCCTCGAGCCGCAGCCACCCGCGATGGGCGAAGTCGGCGAGCGCCTTGTTGACGGTTTCCCGGGAAGCACCGACGAGCTGGGCGATCTCTTCCTGGGTCAGGTCGTGGGTCACGCGCAGCGCGCCCGCTTCCTGGGTGCCGAAACGCTGTGCGAGCTGCAGCAGCGCTTTGGCGACGCGACCTGGCACGTCGGTGAAGATCAGGTCGGCGAGGTTGTTGTTGGTGCGGCGAAGGCGTCGTGCCAGCACGCGCAGCAGCTGCTCAGCGATCTCAGGGCGCTGATCGATCCACGACTTGAGAGCGTCGCGATCCATCGTCACGGCGCGGACCTCGGTGACCGTGGTAGCGGTCGAGGTACGCGGGCCAGGGTCGAAGATCGACAGTTCACCGAACATGTCGGACGGACCCATGATGGTCAGCAGGTTCTCCCTGCCATCCGGGGACCGTCGGCCGATCTTCACCTTGCCCGTCGTGATGATGTACAGCCGATCGCCGGGTTCGCCCTCATTGAAGATGACGTGGCCGCGCGGAAAATCTACGGGCTGCAGCTGCTTGGCGAGCGCGGCCACCGCGGTGGGCTCGACGCCTTGGAAGATGCCTGCTCTGGCGAGGGCCTCGTCCACGAATGTGCTCCTTATGGGATATGGCTTGCGAACCTGGTCGAGCGAATCGACCAACCGCGCAGTCTACGCGGCATTCCGGCACGGCAGTGACAGACACCACGTAAAGGGTGGATTGCGCGATGTGCGCACACTGTGAATCGATCGTTCGGCCGACTCGTGGAAGTCCACTTGTCAGTGCCCGAACAGGGTGTTCTGGTCGGATCAGCTCGCCCTGGCTACATCCAATTCGGACGTGCGGGAACGGCGTTTGCGCACGCGCGCCACGGCGGCGGGCAGGCCGAGCTTCGTCAGCTCTTTCACTTCGGCGTTGCTGGCGCTGTCCAGGTACTGCTGAACCTCTTCGTCGGGTTCGAGAAGCTTTCGGAGCCGATTCTCGACCCGCTCCATCCCCAGCGCGAACAGCATCAACAGCACTGGGAAGAGCACCACAGCGAGTCCTTGCATGACTGGCAGTAAACACGGTCGAGGTCTCAGATGGAACACAGCGGGCAAACTGGCCGGGCAATGTTGTCGTAGCGGTTCCGTATGGTGAAGCAGTGCCAGTTTCCCCTGCCCCCGCCGACGCCGGAGACACCGATCCGGCAGCGGTCACGGCTGCCGTACCCACCGGCATTTCGGCTGCCCGCAAGCGCAAGAACCGCGCTATAGCTGCGGAAACGCGGATCGGACTGGTTCGGCGTGCCCGCCGGATGAACCGCACGCTCGCCGAGGCGTTCCCCGGCGCGCACTGCGAGCTCGACTTCACCACACCGCTGGAATTGGCCGTGGCGACGATCCTGTCCGCCCAGTGCACCGACGTTCGGGTGAACCTCACCACTCCGGCCCTGTTCTCGAAGTACCGCAGCGCCTACGACTACGCGCAGGCCAACCGGGTGGAGCTGGAGGAATACATCCGGCCCACCGGCTTCTACCGGAACAAGACCAGTTCGCTGATCGGGCTCGGCCAGGCACTGGTTGAGAGATTCGACGGTGAATTGCCTCACACTCTGGACGAATTGGTGAAATTGCCCGGAATCGGGCGCAAGACAGCCAACGTCATCCTCGGCAACGCGTTCGACGTGCCCGGCATCACCGTGGACACGCATTTCGGCCGGTTGGTGCGTCGCTGGAAGTGGACCGAGGAGGAAGACGCGGTAAAGGTCGAGCACGCGGTGGGCGCGCTGTTCGAGCGCAAGGACTGGACCATGCTCTCGCACCGGGTGATCTTCCTGGGCCGTCGCGTGTGCCATTCGCGCAAACCGGCCTGCGGCGCGTGCGTGCTCGCCGACGATTGCCCCTCCTTCGGGCTCGGCCCGACCGATCCGGCCGTCGCCGCGGCGCTGGTGAAGGGCCCCGAGCGCGATCACCTGTTGAACATGGTCGGCCTGTGAGCGAACCCTCGCTGCTGCGGCGGCCCGCGTTGCGCTGGCTGCTCGCCGCGGTGATCGTGGTTGTGGCCGGCGCGGTGGCGCTGTGGCCGCGCCAAGGTCCCGAGACCAACGGCATCATCTCTCCGAGATCGCCTCAGTCGTCGGGCGTGTCGGCCGCCGAACGCGCGGCAGCGGGGCTGGCGCCGTGTCCCGGAACCCCGGCATCCGGGTCGGCTCCGCAATCGAGTGGGCCTGCCTCGGAAACACCAGGGCCTCGGGAATCGGAACCACAGACCAGCTCGCCGTCTGAGCTCGAACCGGCAACCGGGTCGGGTCCCCTGGCCGGACTCGAGGTGACCTGCTCGGTCGACGGCAAGCCGCTGGACCTCGCCGCCGCGCTGGCCGGAAAGCCCGCGTTGCTCAATCTCTGGGCCTACTGGTGTGGCCCCTGCGCCACCGAACTACCGCACCTGCAGGAATTCGCGCAGCGCGCAGGCCCGGCCCTGACGGTCCTGACCGTGCACAGCGATCCCGACGAAGCCAAGGCGCTGTCGCGGCTCACCGGCCTCGGCATCACTCTGCCCGGCGTGCAGGACCCGCGCGCCGAGGTGCGCAGTGCGGTCGGTGCGCCGGCGGTGCTGCCCGTTTCGGTGCTGGTGCGGGCCGACGGCACCATCGCGAGCGTGGAGGTGCGTACCTTTGCCGACGTGGCCGACATCGCGGATACGGTATCCGCGAAGCTCGGGGTCACGGTATGACAGAGGACGTAATGGTGGCATGCGGATCGAAGGCGATGGCGTGAACGATGTAGCGAGGCTCGACGATTCCGGCGTTCCCTCCTGGTTGCGCACCGCGATCAGGCCCGGCGGCCCCGACGCCGACGACACCCTCGCTACCTCCCGCGCATTACGCCGGGCCATGTCGATCACCGGAAAACCGCGCCAAGCCGCGGTCCTCGTGCTGTTCGGCGGATCGCCGGAGGCCGACGAGAACGCCGAGGGCGGCCTGCCCGCCGACGCCGATGTGCTGCTCACACAGCGCGCCTCGACCATGCGTCAGCACCGTGGCCAGATCGCGTTCCCCGGCGGCGCCGCGGATCCGGGCGACGGCGGTCCGGTCGGCACCGCACTGCGCGAGGCCGCCGAGGAAACCGGCCTCGACCCCGCTGGGGTCCAGCCGTTCGCGCTGCTGCCGAAACTGTTCGTTCCGCCGTCGAAATTCGACGTGACGCCGGTGCTCGGCTACTGGCGGGCACCCAGCGAAGTCCGCGTCGTCGATCTGGGCGAAACCGAGCGTGTCGTGCGTGTGCCGCTCACCGAATTACTGGATCCGGCACACAGATTCATGGTGCGTGGCAGTCTCGGCTACCAGAGTCCCGCGTTCCAGGTCGACGGCATGCTGGTGTGGGGGCTCACCGGCGGTATTCTCGCCGGCATCATCAAATCCGCTGGGTGGGAAAGAAACTGGGATCGGGGCGACGTGCGTGACCTGGAGAGCTCGCTGGCTGCGGTCGGAATGACCCTGTGAGCGAGCGGCAGATCGGTGCAGCCGCCACGGCGGTCGTGCTGGAGCCGAATATCGGCGAGGTGCGAGCATGACACCCTCGGTATGGCTCGATATCGCGGTGGTATTGATCGCGCTGGTCGCGGCGTCCACCGGCTGGCGGCAAGGCGCGGTGGCCTCTGCGCTGGCGTTCTTCGGCGTCGCGCTGGGCGCGGTCGCCGGCATTCTGATCGCGCCGCACATCCTCAGACACCTCAGTGAGGGGCGCAGCCGGGTACTGGGCGGCATTCTGCTGATCGTGCTGCTGGTGATCGTCGGCGAGGTCGCGGGCATGGTGCTCGGCCGGGCCGCTCGCACCAGTATCCGGCAGCCGGTCGCGCGCAGTGTGGACAGCGTCGTCGGTGCGGTGTTGCAGGCGGTGACCGTGCTGGTCGCGGCCTGGCTGCTCGCGTTGCCCCTGGCCACCGCCTCCCAACCAGCCGTCGCGGCCGCGATCAACGGGTCGCGGGTGCTCGCCGACGTCAACTCGGTCGCACCGGACTGGTTACGCAAGGTCCCCAACGAATTCTCCAAGCTGCTCGACACCTCCGGGTTGCCCGATGTGATCGGCCCGTTCGGCCGAGCGCCGATCGCCGCCGTGGAACCGCCGGATCCCTCGGTGCTGGCCAGCCCGGTCGCGGCGTCGCTGCAACAGAGCGTGCTGCGCATTCGCGGCACCGCGCCCAGTTGCCAGCGAGCGCTCGAGGGATCGGGCTTCATCGTCGCGCCGGAACGCGTGATGACGAACGCGCACGTCGTCGCGGGCACCAACACCGTCTCGGTCGACACCGCACGTGGTGCGCTCGACGCCACCGTGGTGCTGTTCGATCCGTCCAAGGACATCGCGGTGCTGGCCGTGCCGGGGCTCACCGCTCCCGTCCTCGAGCAGGCCCCCGAACCCGCGAGTTCCGGGGAGAGCGCGATCGTGCTCGGTTACCCCGGCGGCGGTCCGTACACGGCCAGTGCCGCCCGAGTTCGCGAGACCCTCGATCTCACCGGCCCGACCATCCACCGCGACGGCACCGTCGAACGTGAGGTGTACACCGTGCGCGGTCAGGTTCGCGCGGGCAACTCCGGTGGCCCGCTGGTCGACTCCGAGGGGCAACTGCTCGGCGTGGTCTTCGGCGCGGCGGTGACAGACGACGACACGGGCTACGTCCTGACGTTGAACGAGGTCGCGTCCGAATTGGCCGCGGCGGCTCCGAGCAGCACTCCGGTCGACACCGGAGCCTGCGTCCTGAGCTGATCAACAGAGCTGGGTAGCGCCCCTGGTGGCCCCTTTACTCAGAGGGGCCACCAGCGGCCACGCTCGCGACCAAAAGGGCAGAACGGCAC
>JACIXH010000245.1 GCA_014360565.1 Nocardia sp. | reverse complement strand
GAAAGACGAGCACGGGCAGCCGACTCCCGCGTGGTTCGATCGCTACCCGGCTTGAGAGCCCGGCTCCCCGCGGACCGCGGGGAGCCGGGCTCTGGAGACGCTACAGATCCGCGATAGCCGCCAGCGGCGGCGTCCGCGCGGCCCGCACCCCCGGCCACACCGCCGCCAGCACACCGACCACGGCCGAGGCGACCAGCACGATCACCAGCTGCGACCACGGGATGGTGATCTGGTCGATGCCCATATCGCGCAACGTACGCAGGAACCCGACACCCAGCGCGATGCCGAGTACCAGACCGACGATCGCGCCGAAGATCGCGATCAGCATCGACTCCAGATAGATCGTGCGCCGCACCTGCGCACGCTGAGTGCCGACCGCACGCAGCATGCCGATCTCGCGGCGCCGTTCCACCACCGACAGCGCGAGGGTGTTGATGATGCCGAGCACCGCGATCACCACGGCGAGAGCGAGCAGGCCGTAGAGGATGGCGAGCAAGGTGTTGATCTGCTTGCCCTGTGCGCCCTTGAACTCTTCGTGGTCCTGGACCTGCACCACCACGAACGGCTCGGTGGCCTTCTCCAGATTCGCCCGCATGGCCGTGATATCCGCACCCGGTTCGGCCTTGACCAGCACGAAGATGTTGGTGCGCAGGCTCTGCGGCATCAGCTGCTCGTACACGCCGGGATCGACCACCATGGGGCCGAGCAGCGGCGAGTCGGCGTAGACGCCGGTGACGGTGAGCTCGAGCTGCTTCTTGTCGAGGCTGGTGATGCCCACCTTGTCGCCGAGCTTCCACCCGCGATCATCGGCCTCGGCCTCGCTCACGAGCGCGCCACCGGCCGGGAGAGTGCTGGCACCGCTGAGCATCTCGATGTCCATCACCGGGTCGATCGGACCGTCCGGCGAGGTGGCACCGAGCTGGTCCTCGCCGACCTTGAACGTGACGACCCGGATCCCGGTCACCTCGCTGACCCCCGGCACCTCGGTGCGCACCGCTTCGACCGCGCCGATCGGCGCACCGATCATCTGCGGGCCGGCGAGCACGTATTCGGCCTTGACGCCCTTGTCGATGAGCACTCCGACACTGGTTTTCGCCGAAGCACCGAGAATGCCGATCGCCGAGACCAGCATCAGGCCGAGGGTGAGCGCGAACGCGGTGGCCGCGGTGCGCCGCGGATTACGAACCGCGTTGTTGCGCGCCATCTGCCCGATCGCGCCGAACGGCGTGGTCAGCACCCCGAGCACGACCACCATCGGCCGCGACAACGCGGGCGCCGCCAGCAGCACCGCCAGAATCAACCCGAGCGCACCGACCCCGACGGTCACCGCCGAGCCCTTCCCTGTCCCCTGCGCCCCGACGTACACGAGCACCCCGCCGGCAACGGCCATGACCGCGCCGACAATCGTGCGCAGCCGCAAAGAGTCACCTGCACTGGCGAATTCGGACCGCATCGCCTCCACCGGCGGCACCTTCGCGGCCCGCCGCGCGGGGGCATAGGCACTGGCCACAGTGACGATCAAGCCGACGAGCAGCGCGACGATCGCCGTGCGCGGCAGCACCGTCAGAGAGCCGGTGGGCAGGCCGAGATCGAAGGCGTTGAGCATCGCCGACAGCCCGTAGGCCAACCCGATACCCGCGGCCAGCCCCAGCACGCTGCCGATCAGCCCGATCACGACGGCCTCACCGACCACCGATCGCCCGACCTGCTGACGGCTCGCCCCGATCGCGCGGAGCAACGCGAGTTCGCGCAAACGCTGCGCCACGATCATCGAGAAGGTGTTGTAGATGATGAACGTGCCGACGATCAGCGCGATCGCGCCGAAGGCAAGCAGGAAGTAGTTGATGAAGGTGAGCGCCTCGGAGATCTCCTTCTTCATGTCCTCGCGGACCTCGTCGGAGTTCTGCACCTTGTAGTCGGGCAGACCGGCGGCGAGTTGATCGCGCAGGTCGTCGGCCGAGACACCGGGCGCCGCGGCGATATCGGCATAGGCAACGTGTGAGCCGTCGGTGAACAGCTTGCGGCCCTGCGGCTCGGTGAACATCACCGCGACCACGCCGCCGCTCTCCGCGCCCGGCATCTCGTAGATGCCGGACAGGGTCACCTCGAACGGTTCGCCTTTGGACGGAATCAGCACCTTGGTCTTCTCGCCGACCTCGAGCCCGGCCTTCTCGGCGCCACCGGTATTGAGCGCGATCTCGTTCGGCTCGGTCGGGGCAGCGCCCGCCACGAACTTGTTCGGTTCCTCGACGGACTTCTCCGGCGGCAGGTAGGACAGGCCGAAACTCGGTGCGCCACCGGTCTGGACGGCCTTCTTGCCGTCGGGTTCGAGCAGCACGACCGGGCCGTTCACCGCGGGCGCGACCCGGGCGACGCCCTCGTGCTTGGCCAGTGCGTCGACGATATTGGTCGGCACACCCAGCGATTGACGAGCAGAAGGGCCGACGCGCACATCGACACCTTGTGCCTGGCCTTCGAAAATGCCGTCGAAGGTGCGCTGCAACGTATCGGTGAAGACGAACGACCCGGAGATGAAGGCAGTACCGAGCACCACCGACAACAGGGTCAAGGCCAACCGCACTTTGTGCGCGGCGAGGTTACGCAGAGCGACCTTGCGCATGGGATTGCCCCCCACCCGGCCACCACCACTGATCGAATCGCTCCGCGATGCCGCGTTCATCGGGTTTCCAGCGCCTTCATCCGGTCGAGGATCGAATCCTGGGTCGGGTCGCGCAGCTCGTCGACGATGCGGCCGTCGGCGAGGAACACGACGCGGTCGGAGTAGGCCGCCGCGCGCGGATCATGGGTGACGATCACGACGGTCTGACCGAACTCGTCGACCGAGGCGCGCAGAATCGAGAGCACCTCCCCGGAGGAATGCGAGTCCAGATTGCCGGTCGGTTCGTCGCCGAAGATGATCTCCGGCTTGCCCACCAGCGCACGCGCGCACGCCACGCGCTGCTGCTGGCCACCGGAAAGCTCGGAGGGCCGGTGCGCGAGGCGATCGCCCAGGCCTAGTCGCTTGACCACCGTGTCGAGCCATTCCTGGTCGGGCTTACGCCCGGCGATATCGAGCGGGAGGGTGATGTTCTCCAACGCGGTGAGGGTCGGGACCAGGTTGAACGCCTGGAAGACGAACCCGATCCGATCGCGCCGCAGCGCCGTCATCTGCTTGTCGGACAGGCCGGTGAGCGAGGTGTCACCGATGCGTACCTGGCCCGAGCTGGCGCTGTCGAGTCCGGCAAGGCAGTGCATCAGCGTGGACTTGCCCGAGCCGGAGGGACCCATGATCGCGGTGAATTCGCCTTTCGCGAAATCCGCCGACACCCCGTCCAGGGCCTTGACCTGTGTATCTCCCGATCCGTACAGCTTGACCAGATCGAGCGCGGCGGCCGCGATATCGGTGGCGGCCGCCGGATCGACGGCCTCGGTCCCCATGGCGTGCGAAGTCATGCTGTCCAGTCTGGCTGCCAGGCGTGCGCCGCGCCATCCGGGATCCCCCCGATACGCAGGCGAACCGGGGGATCTGTCAGCGCGGGCCGGGCAGCGGGGCGGTGTCGGCCAGACGTATCCGGTCCAGAACCGCGGCCAGCGCGGCGACGAGCCGATCGTGTTCGGCGGCCGCGATCGCGAGGCCACTGTCTTCGACCGCGCGGGTCATCACCTCGTGAGTGAGCATCCCGCGCCGCGTCGCCATGACCAGCACCCGTCGCCGGTCGTGGTCGTCGACCTTGCGCAGCACCAGATTGTCGTTGATCATGCCGTCGACCAGCCTGGTCAGACTCGCGCCGGTGAGCAGGCTCGCCTCGGCGAGCTGTGACATCGAGCGACCCGATCCGTCGGCGAGGGCGGCGAGAACGTGGCAGCGCGCGACCGAGGATTCGCCGACACAACCGGCCAGGGTGCGATCGAGCTCTTGCGATACCTGCCGCAGCGAACGCGCTAACCCGACTAGCGCTGCGGGTCCGATGCTATCGTCCACAGCAGCAACTATATACAACGCCATATGGTGCATATTCAGATGAAAATATCCGGTGGTGATTCTCGTGGTGATCCGCCCGTCTCGCGACACGGTCGATATCGCGTTGGTGATCCCGCTGAGCGGACCGGCGGGCATGTTCGGCCCCTCCTCGGAGGCCTGCGCGATGCTGGCCGCCGAGGACATCGACCGCGCGGGCGGCATTCTCGATCGCCCGGTACGACTGCATCCCGTCGACGCGGGCGCACCGCTGCCGGAACTGGCCGCGCGCATCGACCGGATGATCAGCGCCGGTGAGATCGACGGCGTCGTCGGCTGGCACCTGTCCAATGCCCGCAGAGCGATCACCCCGCAGACCGCGGGCCGCGTGCCCTACGTCTACACCACCTGCTACGAGGGCGGCGAGGATTCCGACGGCGTCTACATGGTCGGCGAGACTCCCGAACAACAGCTGTTCCCCGCGCTGCGGTGGCTGCGCGGCGAACTCGGCATCAGCCGCTGGTGCGTGGTCGGCAACGATTACGTCTGGCCGAGGGAAACCGCAAGGGCCACCCGCGAATTCGCCGCGACCACCGACATCGGCATCGTCGGGGAAACCTACATACCGCTCGGCGGACGCCGGTTCGGGCCCGCGCTGGACCTGATTCGCACCTCCACCGCGCAGGGCGTACTGCTGTTCATGGTCGGCGCCGACTGCGCCGCGTTCAACCAGGCTTTCGGCCGCGCCGGTCTCGACCAGGACCGGCTCCGGTTGTCGATGATGATCGGCGAGGACGTGCTCTACGCGGGCGGCGCCAACTCCTCGCGCGGACTACTCACCGCCTCGGGCTATTTCGAAGACGTCGTCTCCACCGCCGCGATGGATTTCGGAAGCCGGTACACGCGCCGCTTCGGCGCGGCCGCGCCCGCGCTGAACAATATCGGCGAGTCCTGCTACGAGGGCGTGCTGCTGTTCGCGTCGCTGGCCGAATCCGCGCGCAGCCTCGACCTGCGCACGATCGAACGCCACGCGGGGCAGGTCAGTTACCGTGGGCCGCGCGGCGAAGTGAGCGTGCGCGGGTCGCATACGACGCAGCCGGTGTATCTGGCCGACGCCGACGCACTGCGTTTCAGCGTGCTCACCGAACTGGATTCCTGAACCGAGGCGGCTAGACCGGGCTGCCCTGCCCAGCGCCCCCCGAGCACGGCGGATGTCAACCGCAATATTTTCACTCGGCGATAATTCGTTTGAAAATTAATGTCTACGACACGCTTGCCGAGTACGGTCATGCGAACGTCACACTGCGGAAAGATGGCCGATATCGACCACAGGTCCAATCGCAGTCATACGGAACATGTTCGACTGAAAGCAAAGAGGTGACCCTCCTATGCCCCTGTACCGGTTCCGCTGCGGCGACTGCGGCAGCTTCGACCAGAACTTCTCGATGAGCGCGGTCCCCCAGGTTGCCGACTGCCCTGACTGCGCGGCGCCCAGCAAACGCGGTTTCGCCGTGGCGGGGTTGCTCGGTACCGGCTCGGCCGCGGCGCGACTGATCGAGTCGACCACCCGCACCGCGAGCGAACCGGCCGTCGTCGGTGCGCCCGCCGGGCGCAGTAGCGCGCCGGTCACCCGAAACCCCCTGCATCGCAAGCTCCCCCGTCCCTGACAGCGAAGGACTTCCGTCATGCCCGAACTGCTCTTTCCCCTCGACTCGGCCAAGAAGTTCACCGACCAGACCCACGTCGGCCACAACCGCTGGCACCCCGATATCCCGGCCCCGGTCACCGTGAAACCGGGCGACGAATTCCGGGTGCACGTGCGCGAATGGTTCGACGGCGCGATCGTCAACGACGATTCGGCCGAGGATGTCCTCAACGCGCCGCTGAGCACGGTGCACTGCCTGTCGGGCCCGTTCGCGGTGGAAGGCGCGCAGCCGGGCGACCTGCTGATCGTCGATATCCTCGACATCGGCCCGATCCCCCAGGAGGACTCGGGCCCGCTCGCGGGTCAAGGATGGGGCTACACCGGTATTTTCGCCACCAGCAACGGCGGCGGTTTCCTCACCGAACACTTCCCCGACGCCTACAAGGCGATCTGGGATTTCAGCGGCCACACCACCACCTCGCGCCACGTCCCCGGCGTGAAGTTCACCGGGATCACCCACCCCGGACTGATGGGTACCGCACCGTCGGCGGCGCTGCTGTCGAAGTGGAACGCGCGCGAAGGCGCCTTGATCGCCACCGATCCCCACCGCGTCCCCCCGCTCGCCTTGCCGCCCGAACCCCAGGACGCGATCCTCGGTTCGCTCTCGGGCGCCGCGTTCGACCGCGCCGCCGCCGAGGCCGCCCGCACCGCGCCGCCGCGCGAGAACGGCGGCAACCAGGACATCAAGAACCTCACCAGGGGCAGCCGGGTGTTCTATCCGGTCTTCGTCGACGGCGCGAAGTTGTCGGTCGGCGACCTGCACTTCTCCCAAGGCGACGGCGAGATCACCTTCTGCGGCGCGATCGAGATGGGCGGGTACATCGACCTGCGCGTCGACCTGATCAAGAACGGCATGGAGCTCTACGGCGTCGCGGAGAACGCGATCTTCATGCCCGGCAACGAAGGGCCCGTCTACAGCGAGTTCCTCGCGTTCTCGGGCACCTCGGTGACACTGAAAGGTGAACAGCGCTACCTGGATTCGCAGTTGGCCTTCGAACGCGCCTGCCTGCACGCCATCGAGTACCTGACCAAATTCGGCTACAGCCCCGAGCAGGCCTATCTACTGCTCGGCGCGGCGCCGATCGAGGGCAGGTTCTCCGGGGTCGTCGACATCCCGAACTCCTGCGCGACGGTGTATCTGCCGACCGCGATCTTCGACTTCCCGATCGTGCCGACGGCCGCGGGGCCGGTCACCATCGACCCGGGAATGGGTGCGCCGCGCGCTACCCGATGACCCATTCGAAGGCGCCGGCCTTCGAGCGGGCGCCTTCGGCGGCACGGGAACGGTTGGGCTCACCGAGGTCGGCGAGCAGGTCCTCGGTGAGCGTGACCAGATCGGCCAGCGTGGCCGGGGTGAACCAGTCGGGCCGGGTGGCGAAGAGGATGTCCTCGGAGGCGGTGTTGCCGCTGGCGCCGGGCGCGAAAGGACATCCACCGAGCCCGCCCAGCGCGCCGTCGACCATCGTGGCGCCCGCCGCGACGGCGGCGAGGGTGTTCGCCACGCCCATGCCCCAGGTGTCGTGGCCGTGGAAGACGATGCGGCGCGGCGGGGTGGTGTCGCGCACGGCGGTGACCAGCGCGCTCACCTGGCCGGGGTGAGCCTGGCCGAGGGTGTCGGCGAGGACGATGTCGGCGGCGCCCGCCGTGCGCGGGTCGTTCGCGATGGCCAGGACGCGTTGCGGATCGACCCGACCGTCGAACGGGCAGGTGAACGTGGTGGCCAAGCACAGCTGGATCTCGCCGCCCGCCTCGTGGGCGAGGCGGATCGCGTCGGGCATCGCGGCCACCGAGGTCTCGGTATCGCGCCCGATATTGGCCTTGTTGTGAGCGTCCGACACCGAGAAGCAGTATTGGAAATTTCGCGCGCCCGCCGCGGCAGCTTTGTCCACGTGGCGCGGCGTGGCCACCCACACCCAGCATTTCGCCAGCTCATCCGGCGTGAGCGCCGCGATCAACTCGAGCGAATTGGCCATCGGCGCAACAAGATCGGGCCGCGCCATCGAACCGATCTCGAGTGCGGGCACACCGGCGGCCAACAGCCTTCGAACCACGTCGACCTTCTGCTCGACGGGCAGCACCTTGCCGGTGAGCTGCAAGCCGTCACGCAGCGTCACATCGCGCAGCAGCGGTGCGGTCATCGCCGCTGCTCCGGCTCCTGCGCGGGCACGCACATCACGCCACCGCACGGTTTGTCACCCACGCTGGCCGGGGTCGGATGGACCGTCGGACGCACATGACCCGGACCACGCGGTTCCCATTTGTTGCGCACCGGTGGGCGACGCCTGCCGTGTACTCGCCTCGTCACAATGCCTCCAGCGCGTCGATCTGATCTTCACTCATCCCGAGCAGCCCGCCGAGCACTTCCCTGGTGTGCTCACCGAGGTCGGGGCCGACCGTGCGGATCGGCAGCGATGCACCGCCGATCACCGGGACGATGCCGCCGAAACCCACCTGTTTGGGTTCGGCCTCGCCCACGTCGACGGGGAACATCTGGATCATATTGCGCGCGCGGTACTGCTCGTCGGCCACGATGTCGGCGGCGGTGTAGATCGGGCCGCACGGGATGGCGGCATCGTCGAGCAGTTTCAGCGCTTCGTCGCGGGTGTGCAGAATCGACCATTCCGCTATCGAGGCGTCGAGTCGTTCGCGATGGCGCCAGCGGCCGTTGTTGTCGGCCAGCTCGGGGTCGGCGGCGAGGTCCGGGCGGCCGATGACCTGCATGTACCGCTGGAAGATCGCGTCGCCGTTGCCACCGATGATGATGGAGTAGCCATCGCTGGTCGGGTAGGCGTTCGACGGCGCGATGCCTTCCATCCGGCCACCGACCCGCTCCCGGTTGATGCCGTAGGCGAGGTGATCGGGAATCAGCGACTCCATCACCGACAGGATCGACTCGTTGAGCGCGACATCGATGATCCGCTCCACCTGCGGGACCGGACCCACGACCCGTTCGCGCTGGAACAGCGCCATCACGGTCCCGAACGCGGCATAGATGCCCGCGATCGAGTCACCGATCGACACCCCCGTACGCACCGGCGGCCGATCAGGATCACCCACCAGTTCTCGCAGCCCACCGACCGCCTCCGCGACCGCCGCGAACCCCGGCCGTGCGGCCATCGGCCCCGTCTGCCCGTATGCCGAGATCCGCGTGATCACCAGCTTCGGATTCGCTTGCTCGAGCACCTCCGGCCCGAGCCCCCACTTCTCGAGCATTCCCGGCCGGAAGTTCTCCAGCAGCACATCGCACTGCTTCACCAGATCGAGCACAACCGCACGACCCGCCTCGGTCCGTAGATCGAGCACGATCGACTTCTTGTTGCGATTGATCGTGCGATACAACATCGAGGTATCGCCCCCGTACAACCGCCAATTCCGCAATTCATCGCCCGTTCCAGGGCGTTCCACCTTGATCACCTCGGCACCGAAGTCGCCGAGAATCCGTCCGGCAGTGGGAGCGGCAACATAATTGCCGAGTTCCAGGACGCGCACTCCGTCCAACGGCCGAATACTCATAGCCCCAGTATGGCGGTCGCCCACCCGCCACCCTCAGCCACATCGCCCACCCCCCCCCGGCCCGGGGCCCCGCGCCCCCCCCAGGCCCAACCCCCCCCCCCCCC
>JACIXH010000244.1 GCA_014360565.1 Nocardia sp. | reverse complement strand
TCGCGACCCAGTGGCTGGCGATGTCGACGGCTATCGCGCTGCTCGGGTCGGTGCTGTTGGTCGCCGCCGCGTTGACGCCGACCTGGCTGCCACCGCGCCACGTCGCCGTCCGTGATAGGACTGAGAACGAAAACCCCTGATCACCACCTCCCACCAAGGAGGCACACCGCGTGACGCCGACTGCCAACCGCCGAGGTCGCGGCGGGTCCGCGCGAGTCGCGGGGAGCGGGATGAGCGTCGGGCTGGTGTTCGGGTTCTGTATCGGGGCAGGCGTCGCGGTGCAGGGGCGGATCAACGGTGCGCTCGGGGCGCGGTTGGCCGACGGGATCGCGGCGGCGACCATCAGTTTCGGCACAGGGCTCATCGCCTTGCTGATCGCTTTCGCGGTGAGTCCCGCGCTGCGAGCGGGTCTGGCCGAGGTGCGTACTGCGGTGTCGCGGGGCACCTTGCCGCCGTGGCAACTGCTCGGCGGCTTGTGCGGCGCGTTCTTCGTCGCCACGCAGGGCCTGACCATCGCCGCGATCGGTGTCACCGCGTTCACTGTCGCGGTGGTCGCGGGCCAGCTCCTCAGCAGCCTCATGGTCGACCGGCTCGGCCTGGCCCCGAACGGCCGAACTCCGATAACTCCGTGGCGGATCTTCGCGGCTGCCCTCGGCATCACTGGGGTAGCGGTCTCGGCCGGCGCCAGTTCCGCCCCGGCCACGATCACCACCGGTGTCCCGGACATCCCCGTGCTGCTCATCGCTCTCCCGGCCCTCGCGGGCATCGGTCTGGCCTGGCAGCAAGCCGTCAACGGCAGAGTCGGCGCCACCGGCGGACCCTTCGCCGCCACCCTGATCAACTTCGGCGTCGGCCTGATCGCGCTGCTCGTCTTCGACCTCTACACCCTCGTCACCACGGGCCTGCCCACCGAATTGCCCACGGACCCTTGGCTGTACACCGGCGGGGTGATCGGCGTGGCCTTCATCGCCCTGGCCGCCGTGACGGTCGGCCTCATCGGCGTTCTCCTGCTCGGTCTCACGTCGGTGGCGGGTCAGCTGGTCGCCGCGATGGTTCTCGACGCGGCCGAGGGGAAACTGTCGCTCACCGTCGTCGTGAGCTGCGTGATCGTGCTGGCGGCCGTGGTGGTGGCGAGCCGGAGCAGTCGCTGAGCTCGACGCCGAAATGCTAGGTTTCAGCGGAATACGGCTGGGAGTCTCGGCCGGTCCGCCCCGGCGCGGCGGACAGCGAGTTGGGGGAGTACCGAATTGATCGAGCCGCTGTCGACGAGTGACTCGCCGATGATCGGCCGCTATGGGGTGCGGGGTGTGCTGGGGGCGGGGGGTTTGGGCGGGGTCGTCCTGGCAACAGGCCCCGACGGGCGCTTCGTCGCTGTCAAACAGATCCATTCCCACCTGCTCGACGATCCTGAGTTCCGCGCTCGGTTCGAGCGTGAAGTCGCCATCTCCGCCCGGGTGTCCGGGGCGTTCACAGCCGCGGTGGTCGATTTCGAGACCGCCGGCGAGACACCTTGGCTCGCTTCGGTATTCATTGCCGGTGTCGAGCTGGACAAAGCGGTGCGCGAGTTGGGCCCGCTGCCGGTACCTGCCCTGCGCACCTTGGCTTCCGGCATGGCCTCCGCGCTGCATTCGATCCACAGCACCGGGCTGGTACATCGAGACCTCAAGCCCGCAAACGTGATCCTGGCCGCCGACGGGCCACGGGTGATCGACTTCGGAATCGCGCAGGCGGTCGGCACCGGCGCGCAGCTCACCGAAGTGGGCGCCGTGGTCGGCTCGCCCGCCTACATGTCACCGGAACAGGCGAACGGCGAGCCGGTGACCTCGGCGAGCGACGTCTTCTCCCTCGGCTCGCTGCTGTGCATGGCCGCGACGGGCACGGCCCCGTTCGCGGCCTCGTCCGCTCCCTACACGCTGTTCAACATCGTCCACAGCGAGCCGCGACTCGACGATGTCCCCGCGCCGCTGCGCGATCTGATCGCGGGCTGTCTGCGCAAGGACCCGAGGGCGAGGCCGACGCCCGCCCAGATACTCGACTACCTGGGCGTACTGCCTGTTCAGTCGCAGCCGTGGCCCGCACCTGTGCACGCCGAAATCGCCGAGCAGACCGCGAAACTGGCCGCACTGACATCGGACCCTGAAGCGACACAGATCATCCCGGCGTACACGCCGGTGGCCCCCGTGCCCGTCGCAGTGCCGGCCGGGAAACGGCGCACCGCACTGCGGCTGGGCATCGCCGCGGCCATCGCGGTGGTCATCGCCGGTGTACTGACCGCGGTTGTACTGCGCGGCAACGAGTCCGCGACGACACCGGAGCCAACCCCGGAGGCGATGCCAACAGCGACCTTGCCCGGTCTGGATCCGCTGCGTGGCGTCGATGCGTGCACGTGGGTGCCACAGACGCTCGGTGAGACCCTGCCCGCTGAGGTCGCCGCGAAAGGATCGCCGGACATCGCGTCCTGGCGATGGCAGGCAACGTCGAGCTGGGGATGTGACGGCAGCTCGGGCGGCGCGCGCATCGTTGTCGAAATCGGCGCCGCGCTGGACGGATTCGCGTCCGGTGACATGGTGGTGAACGGCTACCCGATCGCCCGCCGCGGCGACGATTGTGCTTTCGCGATCGAGGGCGGCGAGCGGGGCGTGCGCTGGGGAATCATCGTCGACACCTTCGCGCGCACCGAATGCGGCCTCGCTGACCACGTCCTCGGACGGCTCACCGCCTCGCTCGGCGACCTGCGAGCCAATCCGGCCGCGCAGCAGTCACTGTCGTCGATAGATCCCTGTGCTCTGGTGGACAATTCGTCTTTCGCCGCGCTCGGCCCCGCGGTCGCGAAGTCCGCGCACACCTGTGAGTGGACCGGAGATTCGACCGTTCGGATCACGTTGTCGCAGCCACGGCGGCTGGCAGCCTCCTTGGCCGAGAAGGTGATCGACATCGGCGACGGTGTGCTGGTCGAGGATCTCGGAACCGCAACGGGGCCACTGCACGAATGCCGCCGGGTGTATCAATTCCGCAAGGTCGGCGAAACCTTTCGCGAGGATGTCGAAGTGCTCGTCAGCGACCCGCGGCAGCGCGGAGAACAACTGTGCGCGATCGCAGATCCGCTCGTGAAGCAGGCCGTTGGACGGTTGCCCGCGCGGTAGCGGCACCGAACACGCAGGTGATAGTTTCACGGCAGAGTTCGGGAGGGGCCCGGCGTTCCACGCCGCGGTCGGAGGGGAATGTCGGTGCGTAATCGGTTGCATTGGCTGGCGGCGCTCGTGTCACTCACGCTGCTCACCGCGGCGTGCGGTGACAACGTCGCCCTCGATCACGGTGACTACGCCCTCGAACCGGTGCCAGGCGTTTACGACGATGTGCCGAATACCGTGCGTGGAAGGCTGGTCGAGTCCGTGCGGCTCGGCGAGCGGGTGCTGCTCGCCGATCGGGTCGACCCGGAGTTGACCTACGGTAACGGCGGCGGCCTGATCGTCGGGGTGCGCGGGGTCGACGATCTCCTCTCGGGCGTACAGCGCACCGCGCTCGGCCCGTTCGATGTGCTGGCCGGCTTCGGCGCGATCGCGAGCAACGACCAACCGGACAACGAATCGATGCACAAGCTGCTCTCGATCGTGATCCTGTCCTTGCCCGACGAGGCCCAGGCGACGGCGGCCGCGCAGGCCATGGCCGCCGCGGACTTCACCGCGAACACCGAGAACGCGCCGCTGCCGCTCCCGGAACATCCAGCCGCACTGTCGCATTGGCGGCCCGGTGTGCCGACGGTCGGCAGCTGGCTGGTGTGGAAGAACCTGGTGATCAGGTTGTACGCCAAGATCATCGAGCCCAGTCCCGAGCTGCTGACCGATCTGCTCACGCGGACCTACCGCGCACAGCTGGCCGAACTCGGGACTTTCGTGCCGACGCCGGCCGCCGACGTGCCTGCCTTGAAACTCGACAGCGGCAAGTTGCTCACCCATGTGGTGAAGACCGGCGACTACTGGCCCGACAAGTGGGATTTCATGGTCTACGGGCCGCGTTCCTTCGCCCTGCTGCGCGACGAACCGTCGGCGGCGCTCGGCGAGTTCGAGCAGAGCTCGATCGATGCGATCGCGGTCGCGTACAACAAGTTTCTCTACCGGACGCGCGACAGCGAAGCCGCGAGAACCTATGCCGATATCGAGGAAAAGCACTCGCTGGCAGCGGATTACACGCTGATGACGAGCACACCGGATCTCGCGGGTGTTTCCTGCTACCGCGCGGCCAGGCCGGACACCTCATCCATTCCGGCCCGGCGATTCTCCTGCCTCGTGCGTCACAACGAGTTCGTGGTCCGCCTCTACAGCAACCAGGAAACCGACGTCCGGCAGCAGGCGGTCGCGCAACACGCGTTGCTGAGCGGGCCATGGTGAACACGGGAGGCGCGGCGATGAAGCCGCTGGGTTCGCAGGATCCCGAACAGCTCGGCCGCTATCGCCTGCTCGCGGTGATCGGCCGAGGTGGAATGGGCCAGGTACTGCTGGGTCAGGGGCCCGACGGCCGGTTGGTCGCCGTGAAGCAGATTCATCGCCAGTTCACCGGCAATCCCGAGTTCCGTGCCAGATTCCGGCGGGAGGTGCTGGCGTCACAGCAGGTCACCGGTGCCTACACCGCGGGCGTGGTCGACCACGACGCTGACTTCGAAACACCCTGGCTGGCCTCGGAATACATCGCGGGCCCCGGCTTGCAGGACACGATCGGCGAGTTCGGCCGACTGAACCTGAACGGGCTGAAACTCCTGGCCACCGGCTTGGCGATGGCGCTGCTCGAGATCCACCGCACCGGCCTGGTGCACCGCGATCTCAAACCGAGCAACATCCTGCTCACCAATGACGGTCCCCGCGTGATCGACTTCGGCATCGCCAGGGCGCTCGAGGACGACATCACCCTCACGGCCACCGGCGCCGTGATCGGCTCACCCGCGTACATGTCGCCCGAGCAGGCCGAATGCCGCGCCCTCACACCGGCTTCCGACGTCTTCGCGCTCGGGGCCGTGCTCGCCATGGCGGCCACCGGGGCGAGCCCGTTCGATGCGGCCTCCACCCCTCAGGTGCTCTACAACGTGCTCTACAGCTCCCCGGACACCACCGCGATTCCGGCGCCGATCCGTGCGCTGGTCGACGCGTGCCTGGCGAAAGATCCGTCGGCGCGTCCGACCCCGGAACAAGTGCTGGACGCGGCGAGCCGCATCGATGTCGAACCCGTCTGGCCAGTCCGGATCCGCAGGCGCATCGCGGACTGCCGGACCGAGGCGGGCCGGTGGGCAGACGGAACCGCCGCTGCCGCGACAGCGGCCGCGCCCGAACAGCCGAAGCCGCGGTGGGCTCGAGTAATTCCCGCAGCCGCGGTGGCGTCGGCACTGGTGCTCGGCGCGATCGCGTTCTTCGGCGTCGGCGTCGAGGGCAATGCGGTGGAGATGGACGATCCGCCACTCGCACTGACCGACGACGAAACCCGCCGACTCGACGTCTGCGCGTTGCTCGGTCCGTCCGTGCTCGGTGAGCTGGGCACGGCGACCGGCGAATTCGTGCCCGGTGCCGCCGGGGGCTGCCGGATCGCCTATCGCGATCAGACAGGCCGCACCGTCTCTTTCAATCTGGAGACGGAGATGGCTCCCGCCGCGATCCGCGATGACCAACAGCCGATGGGCAGCACCATCAACTGGATGCCGGTGCTCGGAAGACACAAGGAGGCCAGCTACTGCGACCGCATCGTGATCACGCAGAGCGGGCTGCCGATGGCGTTGACCATGTCGGCGAGCGTGCTGTCGTCCGGGGCCGACCTGTGCCCGTTGTCCGAGCGCGCACTCGCGGCCGTGGTGCGGCGGCTGTCGGTCAACCCGCCGCTACGGGATCTCCCACGAGACTCGGTACTGCGTCTTGACCCTTGTTCGTTGCTCGACGCCGGTGCCGTTCGCGCAACGGTCGGTGACCTCGTGCGCTCCTCGACTCCGCACACCTGCGCGTTGACCGGCGCCGACGGCTACTTCTCGGTCGACATCTCCGAGCGAATCCGTCCCGACAACGTCACCGGCGCAAAGCTCAGGAAGACGCGCGAGATCGGCGATCGCACGGTCTATCTCGATGCTGACGGCGCCGACTACTGCACCTTCGTCGTACTTGTCCGGCCGACCAGGGACGACCAGGCCGAACAAGTGCGGGCCACGTACTTCTCCAGCCGGCCACAGACCCGGCCGCATTGTGACACTGCGGCCGCCCTGCTCGAACCCGCTCTCCAGAAGTTGCCCACCTCATGACGATTCATCCGCCGGGCCCCGGCGATCCACCGGCGATCGGTCGATACCGAGTGATCGGCACGCTCGATTCCGTGGCGGGATTCCGGTCGGTGCTCGCCACCGGCCCCGATGACTCGCTCGTCGTAGTGCGACAGGCGCCACCGGAACTGCTCGAGGAGCCCGAGTTCCGAGTCCGGATGCGGCACAGCGCGATCGCCGCAATGCGCGTTTCCGGACCCGGCAACACCACCGTGATCGATGTCGACGCCGATGCCGAGAAGCCTTGGCTGGCTGCGGCATTCGTGCCGGGCGTGCGGCTCGACACCGCGGTTGCCGAACACGGGCCGCTGCCAGTGCCCGCCGTCCGTGCACTCGCGGTCGCGCTCGCCACGGCGCTGCGCACTGTGCACGCCGCAGGCCTGGTGCATCAGCGAATCCGTGCCGAGACGGTGCTGTTGGCCAGCGACAGCGGACGTCTCGGCGAGATCGGCATCACCCCGCCCGCCGGGCGCACCGGGACCGCGACGGCCCTCGGCACGCCGGACTTCCTGTCACCGGAACAGTCACTCGGACATCCGCTCACGCCCGCTTCGGATGTGTTCTCCCTCGGTTCGGTGCTGGCCTTCGCTGCGTCCGGCGCCGCGCCTTTCGCCGCGCAGTCGGTCCCGTACACGCTGTTCAATATCGCCCAGCGCGAACCAGATTTGAGCCGGGTACCGGAGCCACTGTTCGAGATGCTGGCCGCGTGCCTGCGCAAGGACCCCGCCGCGCGCCCGACACCGGGGCAGATCCTGGAATATCTCGGTGCCCAGCCGAGCGGCCCGCCGCCGTGGCCCGCCGCCGTGCTCGACGACATCAGCCGCCAGCAACACGAGATCTCGACCCTGCTCGCCGCCTTGCCCGCCCCGCCTGCGCCGGAGCCGGCGCGCTCGCTGCCGGAGGTCTTCGCCGCTACAGTGCGGCACGCACTCGAATCAAGCAGGCGGGCAGCGGAATTCGGCCGCAGATGGTGGAAGGTAGCCGGTCCGCGAGCGCGGAGCGGCTTGGCGGGCGGGCTGGTGGCGTTGCTGCTCGCGCGCGCAGGCATCACCTACTTCGCGACACGCGAGGGGGCCGAGCCGGAACCGGTCACCGGGTTGACGCTCGCCCAATTGCGCCAGATCGACGCCTGCGCCTGGCTGACTTCGGCCATCGGCGACGCGGTGCCGGTCGCGCCGAACCCACTGGCCGCCACTACCTGGAAGCTGGAACCGTCCTCGGCCTGGGGGTGTCTGGGGAGCTCCAACCGGTACATCCTCAGGTTGCTCCTCGGCCACGAGAACGAATATCTGACACCGAACACGACTGTTGTCGAGGGTGTCCCGATCATCGACGGCAGCGCGGCAACATGCTCGCGGGCCATCGCGAGCCCTGGGGCCGAGCGGGACGCGGGCATCGTCATCGAGCTGACAAACCCTTCGGGGGTCGAGGACTGCGCGGGCCTGGACTACCTCGCGGCAAATATCGCCCGCTCGCTCACCACCGCGCCGCGCGCCGAGAACCGTGAGTCCTCGCTGGCGCTGCTCGAACCGTGCGCGCTGCTCGATCGCGATTCCGTCGCCGAGAAGATCGGTGCGTTGCCGCCCGAGCCGACTATCGCCGACGCGCACACCTGCCGGTGGGACGCACGCGTGCGGGTCACCTTGAAGCTGTTGCGCACCAGCACCGTCACCACGGGTAAGGACCTGGAGGTGATCACGGTCGACGGGTTCCAGATGTATCTCGGCAAGAACGGTTCGAGGGCGATCTGTACCCGCGCCTACCTGGTGCCCGATGCCGAGGATCAGACAGTGGAGGTCGAGGTGCACGGCGCCGAGGGCTTCCGCGACGACTACTGCGTGATCGCCACCGCGCTCCTGCGCCATGCGGCCGGGAACCTTCCGAACCGCTGACCGCCCGCCCGGCTACGGTGGATACTCGATTCCCGGTGATCACCACGAAGGGGCAGCGATGGACCAGCTCGCAGTTGCGGTAGTCGGATACGGCCTGGCCGGATCGGTGTTCCACGCGCCGCTCATCGCCGCCGAGCCGCGGATGCGTGTCGCCGCCGTGGTGACAGCTTCGCAGGAGCGGGCCGAACAGGCGCGGGCCGAACATCCCGGGGTGCGGGTGTGGGCGACGGCTCAGCAGATGTTCGTCGAGGACGAGGACGTCGACCTCGCGGTGATCGCCACGCCCAACCGCTTGCACGCACCGCTGGCGCTCCAGGCGCTGGCCGCTGGGTTGCCGGTGGTGGTGGACAAGCCGTTCGCGGTGACGGCGGCCGATGCCGAGGAAGTGGTGGAAGCCGCCGCGCGGGCCGACCTGCCGCTGAGCGTCTTCCAGAATCGTCGCTGGGACAACGACTTTCTCACCGTGCGCGACTTGATCGAGCGTGGCGAGCTCGGTGCGGTGCGGCGGTTCGAGTCCAGGTTCGAGCGGTGGCGTCCGGTTCCCAAGGGCGGCTGGCGCGAAGTCGGCGATGCCGAGGACGGCGCGGGCATCCTGTTCGACCTGGGCAGTCACCTCGTCGACCAGGCGCTGACCCTGTTCGGCCCGGTCACCGAGGTCTACGCCGAACTCGACCGCCGCCGCCCCGAGGTCAAAGCCGACGACGACGCCTTCATCGCTCTCACCCACGCCGACGGCACCCGGTCCCAATTGTGGATGAGCGCTGTCGCGCCCCAACTGGGTCCGCGGATGCGCGTGCTCGGCGCCACCAACGGCTACACCGTCGCCGGCCTCGATCCGCAGGAAGACGACCTGCGCGCAGGCCGCCGCCCCGGCGACGGAAAGCCATGGGGCACAGTCACGGCCGACAGGTGGGGCACCTTCGGCGCGGGCGAGGACCTGCACACCGTACCCACCCTTCCCGGCGACTACCCCGCCTTCTACGCCGGAATGGCCGCCGCACTCCTCGACGGAGCCCCGGTCCCCGTCGACCCCCGCGATGCAGTGGAGACCTTGCGTATCCTCACAGGGGCATCTGCAATACAGAAATTACATCTGCGACTGCAGGTAGTTCTCCAGGCCAATGGCC
>JACIXH010000243.1 GCA_014360565.1 Nocardia sp. | reverse complement strand
GCGAGGCCGGAATCGCCGAGGCGGAGCAGGGCGGCCTCGCGCTGCTCGTGCGAGAGCGTGGAGAAGCGGCGCAAGCCGCTGCCCGTGAGCAGGCCGAAGACGCGAGAGTCCCACAGCCCCAACAGCATTGCCAGCTGCTTCTGCTCGGCTTCGCGCGGGTTGCGACCGAGAATGCGAAAGATCGTATCGACCGCGCCGATGTCGGTCGCGGCGGGCAAATCGAGCCCGTCGCCGGGAAGGAACGTATCGCAGATCATGCCCAGCGCGGCCTGCTGTTCGGCTGTCGGTTCCATGCGGAAACCACCCCTTTTCACTCTGGGGTGATTTCTATCACGCGACACGCGACCGCGCTGGGGGTCAACAGGTTTCGGGCCGGGCGCCAACGCCCGGCCTCGCCCGGATCAGTCGGTGGCAGTGCCGACCGTGAACTGGATGGTCTTGCGCGTCGGCGTCGACAGGTCGACGTCGGCCTTGGTCACCGACCGCGCCGCCGAATCGTTGCGGTAGGCGGTGAGCTGGTAGCGGCCGGGTTGCAGTCCGCGGAAACTCACCTGCCCGTCGGCGCCGGTGGACATGTGGCGGTGAACAGTGTCGCCGCACGCGTCGATGCCGGTGAGGACCACCTTGCCGCCCGCGATCGGCTCGCGGTCCGTCGCGGTGATCAGCACCGCGTCGATCCGGCCCGCCGGGGTGGCCGCCCGAACGCCGCGCTCGTCTTGTCGTGCGTGTCGTACTTCTTCGCAGGGCGCTGCGTCCTGCGCGATCGAGTCGTCGGCGCCGGGGTGGGCCCCCGCGGCTGCTGACGCCGCCCCGATCAGAGTTGTTGCCGCCAATCCGATCGCCAAACACTGGGAAATGACAAACCGTGGCATCGCGCCGTGTTCCTCCTGCTTCCTGGCCGGACATGAAAGTGCTGGTGGACGTTGCTGAGGTAACGCTCGGGCGGCAACAATACTGACGGGAATTCCGGCGCCGAATCCGGTGTTCCATAGAGGCAGTTGTGGCCGAGCTGTGCGACCGTTGAACCCTTTGAAGGAGGACGTGTGAGTGACACTCGTAAGGCGATTCTGGCCGGTGGATGCTTCTGGGGCATGCAGGATCTGATCCGTCGTCAGCCCGGGGTGCTGGCCACCAGGGTCGGTTACACCGGCGGGACCAACGACAATCCGACCTACCGCAATCACCCGGGCCACGCCGAGGCCGTCGAGATCGAATACGACCCGGCGCAGACCGACTACCGCGCGTTGCTCGAGTTCTTGTTCCAGATCCACGATCCGACCACCAAGGATCGCCAGGGCAACGATCTCGGTGACAGTTACCGCTCGGCGATCTTCTATCTCGACGACGATCAGCGCCGTGTCGCGCTCGATACCATCGCCGATGTGGACGCCTCCGGTCTGTGGCCGGGCAAGGTCGTCACCGAGGTGACTCCGGCGAGCACGTTCTGGGATGCCGAGCCCGAGCACCAGGACTATCTGATCCGCTACCCCGATGGCTACACCTGCCATTTTCCGCGCCCCGGCTGGAAGCTCCCCCAGCGCGACACCAACGGCGGCTAACTGTTTCGTACTCCGCCCGCGACCCTGTCGATATGCCATGATCGGCAGGGTCGGCGTGTGCGCAGAGACGTCGGATCGAAATGCTCACGACGGTGGCCGCGGTCGCCGCAGACGATGAGGGGACGCGATTCGAATGACGTATGGACAGCAACAACCCGGATATCCCGCACCGGGACCGCGACTGGCGGTCGGTGACGCCCTCGGTTACGGCTGGGAGAAATTCAAGAACAACGCCCTGGTGTGGATCGGCGTCATCGTGCTCGCCGCGCTGATCCAGGTGGCGATCAACTTCGTGTTCGGTTCGTCGGGCAACGTCACCTCCGATGCCGACGGCGGCGTGAGCTTCGGATTCAGTGTCTGGGGTTTCATCGGCAGCATCGTGAGCACGGTCATCGGGTACCTGATCTCGGCGGCCCTCGTGCGCGGTTCGCTCGACGAAGCCGATGGCCGCAAACCAGGATTCGGTGACTTCTTCAAGTTCACCAATGTGGGAGCGGTGATTCTGGCGTGCTTCCTCGTCGGCATCGCCACCGGCATCGGCATCATGCTGTGCATCCTGCCGGGCATCATCATCGCCTTCTTCACCTGGTTCACCATGAACTTCGTGCTCGACCGCGACCAGGACGCGATCACCGCGATCAAGTCGAGCTTCTCGGCGATTTCGAGTAACGCGGGTCCGCTGCTGTTGCTGGCACTGGCGCTGTTCGGCATCAATCTCGTCGGCGCTCTGCTGTGCGGGCTCGGGCTGCTGGTCACGATCCCGGTGTCGATCATCGCCTCCACCTACGCCTACCGGGTCATCGTCGGCGGACCGGTGGTCGGTGCCGCACCCGCCGCGGATCCGGGATACCCGCAGCAATACGGCGGGCCCGCAGAGGGATTCGGTGGCCAGCCGGGCTACGGCGGTCAGCCGGGTTACGGTGGTCAGCCCGGTTACGGCGGCCAGCCGGGTTATGGCGGCCCGGAGGGCGGGCAGGGCTACGGCGGACCCGGTTACGGCGGTCCCGAAGGTGGTCAGGGCTACGGCGGCCCGGGCTACCCGGGTCAGGGTGGTCAAGGCAACCCCGGCGGTCCCGATCTGGGCAAGCCCGGCGATCAGGGCTGGGGGCCCGAGGGCAATCGCTGAGGATTGATCACGAAGGGCGTGCGATGTCGTTCATCGCACGCCCTTCGTGCTGTTCACTCGCAGCCGATGCCGTCACCGTCCCGGTCGAGGCCGTAGTCGTCGGGACCGATCACCGTGACGCGACCGGTGTAGACCGGCCCGTTGCCGCTGCCGCCTTCACAATCGACGTCACTGACGATGGGTAGGCAGGGGGTGTAGGAGTCGTGGCAGTTCGATGTCTGAGCTCCTGCCACGGCGGGGGTCGCGATCGCGAAAGCGAAGGCTGCGATGGCGGCGGAAGCGAGGGTGAGGACGTATTTCATTGTTCTCCGATCAAATAGCCAGCGGCGCACAGTGTTTCACGGCTGGGCGATTTGCCGGAAATGCGCTTGTCGGTACCGGTCGGTAGAATCGGGATTCGTCGAACAGGGGGATTCATGCGGGGGAGATGGCGGGCGTGGTCGTGGTGGGCGCGGGGTGTGGCGATCGCGCTCGTAGTTGTTGTCGCGGTGTCGCTGCCGGTGATCGGGGTGGTCACGGCGTTACTGGCCTACAACGTCGGCGAGCAGTCGGAACAGGCGCGGACCAGGGGTAAGGACGCGGTGTGGCTCGGACACGCCTGGGTGGACGGGCGTAAGGCCGATGCCGACATCGAGGGGCTGGTGGGGTTGCTCGCGGGGACCGGAGTGCGGGATCTGTACGTGCACACGGGACCGTTGGAGCACGACGGAAGTCTGCGCGACGAATTGGCGCCACGCGCGCGATGGTTCGTCGACGCGGTGCACGCGCGACTGCCGGGGATTCGGGTGCAGTCGTGGCTGGGCGACGTCGTGGCGCCCGAATTCGACGGTCTGGATCTGGAATCGGCGGCCGCACGCGAGCGTGTGGTCGCGTCGGCGCGCCGGGTGCTCGACTACGGCTTCGATGGGGTGCACTACGACCTCGAACCCGTTCGCTCGGGATCGCGCGGGTTTCTCGCGCTGCTGGACGCGACTCGGATCGTGACCTCGGCGGCGCAGGTGCCGCTTTCGGTGTCGGCGCCGGTGATCGATCCGCTGCCGGGGTTGCACTCCGTGGGGGTGGCGGTGGCCGACCACGGGAAGTGGTGGAGCCAGGCTTATTTCGCGGAGGTGGCACGTCGAGCTGATCAGGTGGCGGTGATGTCGTATGACACGGCGATGCCTACGCGGGCCATGTACAGCGGGTATGTGGCCCAGCAGACCGAACTCGCGGCCGAGGTGACACCCGACGGGGTCGATCTGCTGATGGGAGCGCCCGCCTTCTGGGCCGATGACCCCGGCCATCACGGCTCGGCCGAGACGGTGGCCGCCGCGGTGCGGGGGATTCGCCTCGGCCTGACCGAAGCCGACGTGGGCCGGGTGAACTTCGGCGTGGCTCTCTACGTGGATTTCGCTGCGACACAGCAAGATTGGGCCGACTACCGCCGCGATTGGTGCCGGCAGGCGGGCTGAGACCGGAGGTTGTCCGGTTCCGGACTGTGTCATGCGGTTCGGCGGCAACCCGGCCCCCGTCACCGCCCGGGTCGAACTATTCGGTGGGTGCGCCGAGGACGGGGTCGTACATCTCGCTCGACCACGGGTGGTCGGGGTAGAGCCGGGTCAACCAGGCGTTGAGGCGGGCGAGCCGGTGCTCGGGGAGCAGTCCCAGGACGCGATGGAAATCGCTGTTGTCCTTGGGGCGGTCGGCTTTTGCCTTGAACAGCAGGACGACCTCGGGAATCAGATAAGGGATGCCGTTGGCCGTGGTGGCGATGAGTTCGGTGTACGGGAGGGTGATGGTGGGATCGCGGCGGCAGATCCAGGTGTCGCCGTCGTGCGGTTCGCGGAAGACGTCGAGATGGAACGCACCGGTGAAGGGGTCGCGGAGCCAGGTCTGGTGGAGGTCAAGGCGGGTCGCGGCCAGGGGATAGGGCCACAGTCGGCCCGCGCCGACGATGTCCCATTCGTATTCAGGGAAGGCGGCGGCGATCCGGTCGAATGCCGCTCGGGGAACAGTGATCTCGATGTCTTCGTGGGCGCGCGAGATCGCGCCGGCGAACAGGTCGAGGGCCCAGCCGCCCGCGACGGCCCACGGCACCGGGCAGCCGGCGAGGCGGGCGGCGACCACGCTCGGGGTCCAGGGGTCCCATCGGCGGGCGGCTTCGGTTGCGGTGATCGGACGTCCCCCGTCCGGCGAGCTCATCCGTCCATCCTCGGCACCCTCGCCCCCGTGCGCAAGGCCGTTGTGGGCGATGGTGATGGAGGTGAGACGGGTTTGTGAACAAGCAGCCGTCGCAGTGACGCTCAGGTTATGCGCCCGATAGCGGTTTAGCGGATCGACGGTCGGCGGCGACGGTCGGTGAGCCAGGACAGGGGCCGACGATGCTGGGGGCGGGGGCGGTTCTCCCAGCGCGGATTGTCTTCGTCGCGGCGGTACACCGGGATGCGGCCTGCGACGGAGAAGCGGAAAGAGGTTGCGATGCCGACCACTTCACCGTCGGCGGCAACGGAGACCGGGATCTTCGAGGTGACGGTGAGTTCGTGCATCTGACGTTCGCCGTAGACGCGGCTGTGGCCGATGGCGGCGAGCATCAGGGCGATGACGGCGCGGGTGCGCGAGAAGCGGACGTCGGCGCGGAGCCAGCGGACGTCGAGCAGGCCCTCGTCGAGGCGGGAGCGGAAGGCGGGCACGGCACCGTGTGGGTGGTAGGGGCCGTTGCCGATGAACAGGAACCACATGTCGTGCCAGCGGTCGTCGATGCGCAGGCGGATCGGCTGGGCGCGGCGCAGGGTGACGACGAGGGCGGCCGCGAACGCGGGCCACTTGCCCCAGCGGTCCTCCCACTGCTCGCGCAGACGCACCAGCTCGGGATAGGCGCCGATACTGGCGGTGTTGATCAAGTGGTGGGTGTAATGCCCGTCGGTAGTGTCGAAATCGACTGCGGCGATGTCGACTTCGACGGCCTCGCCGGTGCCGGTGGCGTCGGCGACCTCGCGCAGGTCGTAGACGCCGAGGTCGCGGGCGAAATGATTCAGGGTGCCCGCGGGGATGACGACAAGGGGCAGCTTGTTGCGGATCGCGACGGCCGCGGCCGCGGCGATGGTGCCGTCCCCACCTGCCGCACCGACCGCGAGGACCGAGGCGTCCGCGCGATCCGCGGTGTCGGCAGCGGTGTCGACGGCTTGCTGTAGCAGTTCGGCGGCATCGCGGCCGGGTTCGGTGCGTACCAGCGTCGCCGCGGGCAGGGTTTCGGCGATGTCGGCGGTGGGGTCGTAGGAGGAATCACCCGAGCGCGGATTCACCAGCAGCACAAGGCCTTTGCCGTCGGCGAGAATGGGGGCGTCGTGGACGGCGTGCGCTTCGGCCTCGTCGGATTCGCGGATCGGCCACCAGCGGCGGGTGGTGAGCGCCACGGCGGTACCGACGCCCGCGCCGACCAGTACGTCCGAGGGCCAGTGCGCGCCGGTGTGGACGCGCGAATAGGCGACGGCGGCGGCCACCGGTGCCACGGCGAGCGCGGCCCGGGGGCTCTCCAGGGCGACGGCCGTGGCGAAGGCTGCGGCGTTGGCGCTGTGGCCGGAGGGGAACGACGACGACACCGGTGCGGCGACCAGTCTGCGGCCGAGCGGCATCAGTTCGGCCGGTGGTCTGCGGCGCGGGATGAGTGCCTTGAGCACGAGGTTCACCAGGATGCTGCTTCCACCCAGGGCGATCACCCCGCGCAGGGCGGCTCGTCGCGGGGGACCGGGCGCGAGCGCGAGCGCTGCCGCGACCGCCAACCAGAGACCACCGGTATTGGCCGAGCGGGTCAGATGCAGCATGCCGCGATCGACTCTGGACTCCGGTATGCGCGACACTGCTCGGCTCATCGTGTCGTCCATTCGGGCGACATGACCGAACCGGGCGCGGGACAGCTCACTCACACCGAGAACCCTACAGCCGTTGCCGGTCAGCCTCTTTCGCTGTGGGCAGCGCCGCCCTGGCACCCCTCGATGGGCAGGGCGGCGCTGGCACGGGGAAGGCTGTGTTCGCTAGGCCGGGATCGAGGGCGGGTTGCAGTCAGCGGTGGCCGGTTCGCCGCTCAGGGACTGGAGCAGGCAGCCGACGTTGATCCCGGAGGAACCGGTGTCTGCCTGGGCGACGGGACTGGCGATGAACAGGGACGCGGCGACCAGCACGGTGCCCGCGGCTACTTTGCGAACGATCATGTGAACGATCCTCGCACCAAGACACCGGATTCCAAGCATGCCGACCGCCCCCCAATTGCAGGGGCATGGTGCCGATTCGATGGCCGTGGGCGGGCGGATAAACTCGGCCCATGACCGACACCGCGCTGCTCGAGGGGCCCATCCACGCTGTTCATGTCGAGCTCGGAGCCACCTTCGCTCCGTTCGGCGGGTGGGAGATGCCCGTGCAGTACGGCGGCACGGTCGGCGAGCACACCGCGGTGCGCACCACGGTCGGGCTCTTCGACGTGAGCCACCTCGGCAAGGCGACGGTCGCCGGGCCGGGCGCCGCCGCGTTCGTGAACTCCGCGCTGACCAACGACCTGGGCCGGATCCGGCCGGGCAAGGCGCAGTACACGCTGTGCTGCGCCGAAGACGGCGGCGTGATCGACGACCTGATCGCCTACTACGTCAGCGACGACGAGGTGTTCCTCGTGCCGAACGCGGCGAACACGGCGGCCGTGGTCGCGCAGTTGCAGAAGGTGGCGCCCGAGGGCGTCACCGTCACCGATCAGCATCGCGACTACGCGGTGTTCGCGGTGCAAGGTCCGCTGGCCACCGAGGTGCTGACCGCGCTCGGCCTGCCGACCGAGATGGAATACATGGCCTACGTCGACGCTGAGTGGGAGGGCCGCCCGGTGCGCGTGTGCCGGACCGGCTACACCGGCGAGCACGGCTACGAGCTGCTGCCCGCCTGGGCCGACGCGGAGCCGGTGTTCCGTGCACTCGTCGCCCAGGTCGAGGCGGCAGGCGGCCAGGCGGCCGGGCTCGGCGCGCGCGACACCCTGCGCACCGAGATGGGCTACCCGCTGCACGGACACGAACTCTCCCTCGACATCACGCCGAACCAGGCCCGCACCGGTTGGGCTGTCGGCTGGAAGAAGCCGCAGTTCTGGGGCAAGGCCGCGCTCGAGCAAGAGAAAGCCGACGGCCCGCGCCGCTCGCTGATGGGGCTGAAGGCCCTCGATCGCGGCGTACTGCGCCAGGGCCAGACCGTGCTGCGCGACGGCGAGCCGGTCGGCGAGACCACCTCGGGAACGTTCTCACCATCGCTGAAGGCCGGCATCGCGCTGGCGCTGCTCGACACCGACGCCCAGCTCGAACCCGGCGACGAGGTGGAGGTCGACGTGCGCGGACGCAAGCTGCGGGCGACGGTTGTGAAGCCGCCGTTCGTCGACACCAAGACCAAGTAGTTTCCGCAGATTAATCCCCGGTTAGGATTCCAGTCATGACAGTCGCCGCACAGTTCACCCGTATCCCGCACCCCGCGCCCACCCCGGCGCAGCAGCGGGACGAGGTACTGGCGGCGCCCGGTTTCGGACGGTTCTTCACCGACCACATGGTCTCGATCGACTACGCCGACGGCCAGTGGGGCAACGCGCGCGTCGAACCGTACGGCCCGCTCTCGATGGACCCGGCGACGATGGTGTTCCACTACGGTCAGGCGATCTTCGAAGGGCTCAAGGCCTACCGTCAGCCCGGCGGCGAGATCGCGACCTTCCGCATCGACGCCAACGCCGCGCGGTTCCGCCGCTCGGCGGCCCGGATGGCGATGGCGCAACTACCGGAGGAACTGTTCGTCGAATCCGTGCGTCAGCTGCTCGACGTCGACGCCGACTGGGTGCCCGCGGCCGGTGGCGAGGATTCGCTGTACCTGCGGCCGTTCATGTTCTCCACCGAGGCGGGCCTCGGCGTGAAGCCGGCCTCGGCGTACAAATACCTGCTGCTCGCCTCGCCCGCCGGGGCCTACTTCCCGCGCGGTGTGAAGCCGGTGCGGGTGTGGCTGTCGACCGAGTACGTGCGCGCGGCTCCCGGCGGCACCGGTGAGGCGAAGGTGGCGGGCAACTACGCCTCGTCGCTGCTCGCACAGGCTCAAGCCACCGACGAGGGCTGCGATCAGGTGGTCTGGCTGGACGCCTGCGAGCGCCGCTACGTCGAGGAGATGGGCACCAACAATCTGTTCTTCGTGTTCGGCACCGGCTCCGAGGCACGCCTGGTGACCCCGGAACTGTCCGGTTCGCTGCTGCCGGGCATCACCCGCGACTCACTGCTCACCCTCGCCGCCGACTCGGGCTATCCGGTGGAGGAGCGCAAGGTCTCGGTGGAGGAATGGCGCAAGGGCGCCGAAACCGGTGAGATCAGTGAGGTTTTCGCGTGCGGGACGGCTGCGGTCATCACGCCGGTCGGGTGGGTGAAGTCTGCTGAGGGTGAATTCGCTATCGGGGGTGGGGAACCCGGTGAGGTGACGATGGCGCTGCGGGATACTTTGACGGGGATTCAGCGGGGGACGTTTGCTGATACTCATGGGTGGATGCGGACTTTGTAGTTGGAGGGGGTTTGGTAGTGGTGGGTAACTCAGCGTGACCTAGCCGGCCCGGGGCCGGGTACGGCTTGTTGTGCTGGGGTACCGGTGTTTTGGTGGTCGCCGGGTTGGTTTGTCGGGCCTGCGGCAGGGGTT
>JACIXH010000242.1 GCA_014360565.1 Nocardia sp. | reverse complement strand
CACGGGTCGATCCCGCCGCCCCACGCTCGTCGGCTTCTCACTCTGAGCGAACGCGTGTGCGCGCGCACCGCGGCAGCGATCGACGCCCAAACCGTCAAATGGTGCTCGGCGTATCTGGATTCCGGCGAGGCCGGCTGGACACTGCCCGGCCGCGACCGGGGCTTCTACCGGGCCTGGGCCGATCTGGCGCCACGCGATCCCCGGCTCCCGGCGGCGGCTCGCCGCGCGCTGCGCGACCTGCCCTCCGATCCCGCTGATGCTGTCTCGCACGCACTGGCACGACTCGGTGTCGGACACGGTGGTGAACGGATCGCCTACCTGCGCGCGCATCTGACGCGGCTGCCGGGCTGGGCAGGCCACATCCTGTGGCACAGCAACACACCCGGAGCCGGAATCGACCTGGTCGACTATCTCGCCGTCCGGCTCAGTTACGAGGCGCAGCTGCTCGACACCACCGAACTGCCCGCGAGGCCGGCCCCAGTTCCCGATCACCCCTCGGACACGGCCACAGACCGTGCCCATCGCGTGGCACAGGCATTGGGCACGACCGGTCTCGATGCCGCCGCCGAGGCGGCGATCGTCCGGATCCTCGACCGTATGCCTGTCGATTCGCGGCCACTGGTGTGGCTGGACGCTTACGAGACGCACTATCGCCGCAGTCTGCTCGAGGAACTGGACAAACCCGTCCCCACCCCGGACCTCACCCGCGCCGCCGCGCAAGTGGTGCTGTGTATCGATCCCCGCTCGGAAGGACTGCGCCGGCATCTCGAGGCGCTGGGCACCTACGACACGTTCGGATTCGCGGGGTTCTTCGCCGTGGCCGGCCGCATCCACGCCCTCGCCAACGGCGACCCCACGATCGCGGCGCCGGCTCTGGTGACACCTCACATCGACCTGTACGAACAACCCGACCCGGCAGCGCTCACCGCGGCGCAGCGCCACATCGCCGGACTGCACACCCTCGCAGCCACCACGGACGCGGTCCACACCGCCAAAGCCGACCTGGCGGCACCGTTCGCCCTCGCCGAGATCCTCGGCTGGGCGAGCGGGCCCGTGGCCGCCGCGAAAACCATCGCACCCCGCCGCTACCGGCGATGGCGCACCCGCACCCGGGCCCGGATCGCGCCCCCTGCCCGCACCGTGATCGACACCGCTGGTGGGCTCAGTCTCGTCCAGCGTGTGCAGATCGCCGAAACCGCCCTCACGGTCATGGGACTCACCAAGGGTTTCGCTCGGCTGGTGGTGTTCTGCGGACACGGCGCCAATACCGAGAACAATCCCTTCCATTCGGCGTTGGCCTGTGGCGCCTGCGGTGGCAACCCCGGCGGGCCGAACGCTCGCGCCGCCGTGGACATCCTCAATGACACCGAAGTGCGCGACAGGCTCGCCGGCCGCGGCATCGAGATTCCCGACGACAGCTGGTTCGTCGCCGCCGAGCATGACACCACCAGCGACCGCGTCACCATCCTCGACTGTTACCGGGTGCCCGATACACATCGGCACGACCTCGATCGGCTCACTGCCGACCTGGCCGAAGCCGGGCGTCGCCTCGCCGCCGAACGAGCCACCCTGCTTCCCGGCGCACCCGACCGGCCGAGCCCGCACACGGCGGCACGCCACGCCGGAACCCGTAGCGCGGACTGGGCACAGGTGTATCCCGAATGGGGCCTGGCCGGCAACGCGGCGTTCATCATCGGACCACGCGCCGTGTCCGCAGGGGTCGATCTGCACCGCCGCTGCTTTCTGCACTCCTACAACCCCGACGACGACCCGACCGCGACCGCGCTGGAAACGATCCTCACCGCACCGGTGATCGTCGCGCAATGGATCAACTGCCAGTACTATTTCTCCACCGTCGCCCCCGACATCTTCGGTGCCGGCACCAAAACAACCCACAACGTCGTCGGTGGAATCGGCGTTCTCACCGGCCCTTCCGGAGACCTGCGAACGGGCCTGCCCTGGCAATCGGTGGCAGTCGGGAACCGCCTCGTGCACGAACCGATGCGCCTGCTCGTCCTCGTCCACGCCCCACAGCAGCGAATCGACACCATCGTGGCCCGCAACCCCAAGGTGCGCGATCTCGTCGACAACCACTGGATCACCCTCCTCGCCCGCACCGACCAGAGCTCCCCCTGGCAACACCGCACCCGCGAGGGATGGAGTCCCTACCCCACCTCGAACGGAGTACAGCCATGACCCGCGCCAACCTCGCGAAAATGACCAGAATCGAGGTCATCGTCTCGGGAACCGACGCCCCCGACGTTCGCCGCCTCATCGAGCACTCCGGCGCCACCGGATACACCACCATCTCCGGCGTCTCCGGTCTGGGCCACAACGGATACCACGAAGGACGGCTGCTGTTCAACGAACAAGACACCCTCGCCCTGCTCATCACCGTCATCCCCGACCACCGCGCCGACGTCCTCATCGCCGGCCTCCGCCCCCTGCTCGAGAACTCCTCCGGAGTCATGTTCGTCACCGACACCTACGTCAGCCGACCCGACTACTTCACGTGAACGACCCGCCACGCGTTCGGTGGACCGCTGCGGTGGTGCGTCGCCAAGGGCGGCCCACGGGCAGGGACGAACTCTCCTACCACCACACCGACGAGTGCTGCATCCCGGTCGGCTCTCGCTCCCCGAACCGGCCGGATGACCAACCACTTCCGCTGAATCGAACAGAAACGGGTAGGACAAGACCATGTCAGACAGCCACCCTGAGCCGCACCCGCCCGAGGCAACCCGCGCCCCCGTCTCGCCGACCTCGGTTGCGGGCAGCCGGGAGTGGTTCCTGACACAGCAACGCACCCGCCCGGATGTGCCGTTGCCGGTCCTGGTCGAACGTGCGGCCGTGATCGAGCAAGCCATTGGTGTCCTGATGGTGGTTTATGGAGTGCCCGCCGCTGGCGCGGCGAGGTTGCTCACCTGGCGGATCCAGGACACAGGTTCGGATGCGCGAGCGTTCGCCACTCGTCTGATCGCCGAGCTACCCTCGCTCCCTGCACCCTTACCAGAGCAGCGGGCCGTGCTCGACCGGCTGCTGTTCACCGCACATCAGCTTCCCGGCGGCGACCAGCGCACGCGGTAGCGCTCCGACGCGGCCGAGAGCAGCTGTCCCCGAACGTGACCAGTGGTCGCGACCCCGAATCCAGCGACAAGCCCCCGACTCGGTGTTGTCCGCGAACCCTGCGGACGCGATGTCGGCGCAGAGGATCTCGCCTGCCCCGACAGGGCGATTACACGCAACCTAATTGGCGAAATAGAATTCGTAAGTTTACAATTCCCTGTATCGGGGGCGGTCGCCCACACCCCTCGACCGTGGTGGCGCCCCCGATGCCCACTACCGCGGCGCGGGTGCGCTGCCATCCGAAGGGGGCCGTCGTGGCTGCTGCCGTCGATTCCCCGGTCGTGCTGGCGCTGGATGTCACCGATCCCGGTGTGGAAGATGTCGATGCCCGGGTAGTGGCGGGCCTGGTACCCGACCGCGGAGTTCTGATCGTGGCGGTGCTGACACCTCCGGCGCGTGCCAGCCTGAACGCGCGACTGCTGGCGTGGCGCCAGGCCCAGCGCATCGACCGCGCCGACACGCTGGCCGCGCGACTGCGGGCGACCGCAGCCATGGGCGGGCGCGGGATCACGGTGAGCGCGGTCTCTCGGATCCTCAGCGGCAGCGCACCGACCGCGCAGTGCCGGAACCCCTGATTGCGGTTGATTGCCAGTGAGGCAGCACTGCCCCGGCGCGCCGTTCATAATGCCGCCGTGATGAAGTGCCGCATGAGGCGGGCGGCGGTGATGGCACCGAGCAGCTTCAGCTTCACGCCGTTGCTGTCGGGTTCGACGACGGCGACCAGGGGGCTGTGGGTGCCGGCCATCAGAATCGCAACCTCCATGGGGCGCGCGTTGGCCCCGACAACAGGCAGCGGATACCAGCGCCGGGGAGCCCACGGTCCGCCCGGCCAGACGCGCGGCGAGTTCGCCATCGTGGGCCTCGGTCACGACACCGGCCAGCACCGGGTCTTCGGCGCTGTAAGCGGGGAGGAGCTCCCGGAGCAGCTGGGAGCTGGGCGCGATGGCGTATGGCCGCCCGTCGGCATCGAGGACCAGCAGGACAACCAACGACTGGTCGGCCAGCATCCAGGCCGCGTCGATCGCCCTCTCGCCCGTGGTCACGGAGGGATAAGGCGCGGCGAGATTTCCGTGCGCGCATGGCGGGCTTCCTCTGGGCCTGTTGATAGATGTCGGGGATGCCGTCGGCGTCCTCGTCGCGTGTCTCCGCCTCCCACAGGCGGCGGTAGATGCCGTTGCGGCGCTTGATCAGAAGCGCTGCCACGGCCGCGGCGATGAGCGAGCCGAGCAGGACGGCGGTGACATCGGGTGACCTGGCGCACCACCTCCGGCGGCAGGACACGGCCACCAAGGTGGAGGGGCAGCCGTGGCAGACCAACACCAGCCGCACTCCGGTCTAGCAGCGCAGAATGAGCAGCCCTTCGATCGCCGCTACGCGATGCGCGCAGCAAGATGCTCTGGTCGATCTCCAGCGCCACCACCCGCGCCGTTGCTGCCTGCCAGGCTTGCTGTGCGAGCAGCTCGGCGGTGAACAGTGAGCGAGTCCAGCTCTCCGGTCCCGGCCCCGGGCAAGTGGAATCCTTCACAAGCAACCCCAGCTTCTAGAGCTCGGGGAAGGTGTCCGGGCGGCGGAAGGTGAGAATCTGCGCGCCGTTGGTGGAATGTCCAGTGAAGGCTGCATTCTCGCAGGCGAGCGTGTTGATCACTGTCGCGTACAACTGGAGTCGTTGTTCCAGGTCCGCGACCTGCTTGAGCAAGGCAGCGCGCTCGGCGCGAAGGCGAGGAACGTCGCTGCCGCATCGGCAGCTCACCGCTGGTTGGGACACGGTGGCTTTCACCCTGGCCTGGAACTGCTCCTTCAGATCGAGGTGCCGGTGCGTCAACTGCCAGCGTTTGACGCCGGCTTCGATCGCCAGTTGGGACACGCTCAGCCGTCCGGTAGCGCGGAGCGGAATGCCGGCGAGCAGGCGATCCATTGCCGCGATGATCGCTGCCCGGGTCGCGTGAGGTTCGGATACGGATTCAGACACCTGCGCTCCTCTCTCGTGGCGGTCGTTCGTGGATGTCGAGAATCGTTGCCAGACGGTGCAATTCGTATCGTTCGCGTTCGTGGCGGATCGGTGGAGCCAGCGGATCGGAGACCATGGTGGTGAGCGCGTCGTGGCGGGCGCGGATCACTGCGATGTCCCGGTCGGTGCGGGCGATGTTGCGGCATTTGGGTCGGCAGTCGTCGAGATCGGGAGTGACCAGCGGATCACCGGCGGTGCCGCGGATCTGGCAGGCGGCGTGTGCGGGGTCGAATACACAGGTCATGCCGTCGCCATGGTGGATTTGCAGCAGCGGGTTTCCGAGCAGGTCGCGGGTTTGGCGAATATTGGTCAGTACGTGTCCGGCGAACTGGCCGTCCGCAGCGGTGACGCGCTGACGATACGCGTCGGCGGCCGGACCGCTGACGTGCTCGCCGTCATCGAGCGCGCGGTGATCGTCGGCGATATTCTCCAGCCGGTACAGCCAGTCCTCGAAGGCATAGTCGTCGGGGAACCCGGATTCGTAGGTTCCTGCGTATCCCTGCAACATTCGGGTATGCGCGTGCCCATACTGAATCGACGCGGCGATCAGGCCGCGGGGGCGTCGGCGGATGAACCACGCCAATGTTCTGCGGAATCGTGAGGCGTTCAACCCTCCGCTCGGGTCCTCAGGTATCGCATCGGTTCGGCCGCCGCGGCGGCATTCGTCGTTGACCCAGGTGACGAACCGGGTGATGTCACGGGCAATGGTGGTCGAGGTGCGGGCCTTGCCTTGGCGTTTGAGATTGTGCGTCCGCCGATCGGGTTGCAGCCACGTCGGGAACAGCAGAGGCTGCGGGTGCAACTGTTCGAGTACCCCGATCGCGCGGGCGACGATGTCGATGACCACCCAGGGAACGCGGCGCTGCTGCCCTGCCGGCAACTTGTTGCCGTCGGTGTCTACGGCGTTCTTGAAATACAGTCCCTGCATCAGCCACAGATCATTCGCCGCGTCGTATTCCAGGCATCCGCGCTGCAGATTCAAGACCTCGCCCGGTCGGGCACCCGAAAGGTAGGCAATCACGACGAAGCACGCGGTGCTCAACAGCCGCGCCATTTTCGGTGCCTCGTGATAGCTGATCGGGCGGTCTCGCCACGGCTGACCGTCGAGTAGCGCGGTGATCGGCGTATCGAGGTCGGCCTGGTCGGACACCTCGAGCCCCAACTCGAGGACCCTGCGCCCAGCGGCGGTCCTGCCCAGGGTATCGCCGACCGCGCCGATGATCAGACCGATATGGTGCCAGTCCACGACTGTGTCGCCGTTGTCGTCGAGTGTCCCCGGCAGGCATCCACCGTGGTTCCGCAACCGAGCGGCGTAGTCGTCCAACCGGCGGGGAACATCGCCGTGCGGCGGGCGAGCGCTGCGTCCGGTACGGGCTCGTTCCTGGGGTTCTTGCGCGTGCAGCGTCAGATGCTCGGAATACGCGGCGAGGATGTCGGCGGCGAAATCATCGACGAACCGGATCGCCCACCACAACAGATGCTGCATCGTGAGTTCGGCGATCCTCGGCGTCCGGTTCTCGATGTAATTGACTGTGCGACCGAAGATCTCGAACGATTCCTCGCCACCCCACGGCGGCGAGGACGGCAACCGCATATCCTCCGGCAGAGCGGTGCGGTAGGACCACAACCGTTTGACTTCCATCAACCGCTGGTACTTCATTTGCAGTCGAATCGGCTCCTCGGCGAGGGCAAGCAGATAGTCGTCGAGCATCGGGTTGGTGACCTGTCCGAAGCTGGTCAGGCTTCGCTCGTTCATCCAAGCAAGAAGTGGCCGCAGCAGGCCGAGCGCTGCCATGACCGTGCGCACCGACGGTCGTGAGTTCCCGCCTCGCAGCCGCGCGGCACCGGTGTGGTTGAGCAGCTGCCAGAAGTAGATTTTCACCTCGTGTCGCAAGGGCGGCGGGATCGTCGCGAAGTTGATGCTGTGCGCGCAGAAATGGTCCTCGAAGATCGCCGGGTCGATGTCCCATCGGTCCTGCCCGAATCGCGACAGTCGGTCGGTGTTCGTTCCTGGCCGCAGCGGACGCGACATCAGCACCAGCGTGGATGGCTCCGGGTGCGCCACATTGGTGTCGGTCAGTGGCAGCGGATTGTGTGTGGTCATCGCAGATCGAGCTCTCTGCTCAGGAATCGGCTCACCAGGTCGCGCTCGGCGTCGGTGACGGCGGCGCGCGCGGTGGCGATTGCGGCGCTGTCGTGCTGGGCGAGCAGGTCCGAGAGTTGGGCGTGGGGGCGGGCGAAGCGCTGAGTCCACCGCAGCGGTGTGATCTCACTGCGGCGTGCGGTCAGGTGATCGTGGACGAGAACCTGCACGGGCAGGTGCCGGGGCAGCGCCCGTGCACAGGGACATTCCAAGCACAACATGAACGAGGCCCGGCACGGCTGCCCGGCAGGCGAGTGCGGACTGTTCGTATTGTCTGCGCAGGCAGCCAGCACGGTATCGAGCCGGCCGCCGATCATGCGCTCGAGCGTTCGGGCATTCACACCGTGAAGGGCAGCGACCGATTCCGGGTCGATGCGTGCTGCCTCGATCTGGGCTGCCGACAGGGTGGCCATCACGCCCCGCGTTCGGGCCTTGGCCACTTCTTCGGTCAGCGCCGCCGCCACTACGCGCTGGTATTCGCGCAGATTGCCGCGATTGCGAGCGAGATAGTCGGTGGCCAGCGTCTGCTCGGTATGTGCGACCGGCTTCTGGTGCAGTTCCAGGTAGGTCAGGCGTATCAGCTCCAGCGTCAGATGCAGCCGACTGGGCTCGGCATCGGGTCGGGGGGAATCCGCGATCAGGTCGTGCTGTGCCGCCCATTGCTGGATCTGCTGGGCGTTGGCAGTCAGCGGCCGGAACGAGCGACCGGACCGGGGCTGTCCTTGAATCGTGCTGCCCGCCTTGCTGGCCCATCGGACCAGCAGCCGGTCGGTGTCGATCATCTCGCGAGTGCGGGCGGTCAACTCGTGCAGCAGCACATACACCCCGAAGGGGGTGTGCAGCCTGTCGCGGGTCGACAACTCACCGGGGTTCTCGGGGACGCTGATCCAGTCAGGGACCTCGCTGAGCGCGATGCTCATGTGCGCGCGAGACCCTCGGCGCGGTTTGACCGCGGAAACGATCGCGGTCGCCGTTGAGCCGGTGTGGCCGTCGGCGCGATGGTGCGCGGCCGGAGTACCGAGGATGACACTGGGGTTTTGGCCGGTCATCGCGGTCAGCAGAATCGCCGCTGCCAGACACTCCTTCGTAGACAGGTGTAGCCAGCACACCACGTCGTCGGTTCGCCCGAAGTTGTGGGTGACCCACTCGCGGACAACTTCCTTCCCGTCACCGTTGATGCGCCGGGGCACATCCCCATGCCGGTCCACCCAGTCCAGCAGCTGGGATCGGCGAAGTTGTTGCGGCGCAACATCACCGGCCCGGAACTGACGCAGCAGCTCCCGGTTACCACGTATTCTCACCGTCGCCGCCCGTAGGTCGGACCGGGCGCTGTCGGCGATCCGGCGCAACTCGTCGCGGCTGTAACTGCACTTGGCGACCGCGGGGTCGGCGCGACGCGGATTGCGTTCCTTGAGCTTGCCCGCGAGCTCGTCGCTGATGCCTTCGGCCCGGCGTAGCGTCTGCTTGAGGATGCCCAGTTCCTGCCCGGCGGTCCCGATCGTCAGGGACATTCGGTACCCGTCGATGTGGACCGGCGCGATGTCCCGTATCCGGATCGGCGGATGGGTCACCATGGACAGATGCTGAGCGAACCGGACAATCGCTCGGAAGCTGGCGATCATGGGGCTCATCGATGTCAGTCCCTGGCCCGGTGCCACCCGCTTGGCGAACGCTGCCGCAAACCCTGCTTGAATCTCACCCGACACCGGCAGGTCACCAAAGCCGAAGTCGCGATGACCGCCGTCTTGGGCATAGGCGCGGACCATCAACCCGTCCTCGCTTGCCAAGATGCCGCGCTCGGTCCTGGGAACCTCAATGGATGGCAGCGCCGCGTGGCGACCGCGCCGATTCATCGATTCACCGCCAGTGGGTCGGTGCGCACCCGAGGATGGCTGGCGAATACCTCGGCCATGAATTTGCTGATCGGGAACCCTTCCGCGTGTGCGAGGAGCAGTTCGACATCGAGCGAGCGAAACGGTTCCAGGTACACGTTTTTCGTGGTCTCCACCGATCGATGACCAAGCATGGTTTGCACCAAATGCCATGTGTCGCCGAACTGTTCGCGAAAATCGCG
>JACIXH010000241.1 GCA_014360565.1 Nocardia sp. | reverse complement strand
GCGATCGACCGGTTGACCGGTAGCAGCGTGGCTCCGCCCGCGGTCGTGCGGGCGGCCGACGGCAAGACCGGCTCGCCGTTCCCGGTGTATCCCGAGCTGGCGGGCCCTTACGGCCCGGACCGCTAGGCGCGGACAGGGCTGATCGGTCGGCTTCGAAGACAGCCCTGCTGACCTGCGGTAAAGCGAGTTTCGGCGCGCTCCGCCACAGCGTCATCGATGTGATGTAGATCACTATTTAGTTGAGTGAGACTGCTGTCACATGATGAGTAATCGGATTACCGTGTGGTCGGCAGGGGCTCCGAGCGATCGTCTCTCGGGCGCGGGGCGAACCTGTCGAGATCTTCAGATTCGAAGTTTGGATGGGAAGCCCATGGCCGCACAATTCGTTGATTCCGCGCACTGGAGAGCTCACGCCCGGCGACATCCCATGCGATATCGCCTGGCCATCGTCGCGCCGAATGCCGTGGAAGTCGTTCGGTACGCGGGCGGCTGGCTCTTCGACCGGACAACGGCCGGGTGGGAAGTGACCGTGCTCGTCGACGACCACTGCGATATCCGCCCGCTGCAGATCCTCGGCGCGACGGTGCTCGATATCGAAGAGTCGCTGGCGGCACCCGAACACGACACCTGGCCCCAGTCCGTGGCGCTACCCACCCAGATGTTCGCGGATTCTCGTGTGCGCGAAGGGATTCTGGACTGTCTCGACAAACGCTCAGCCGAGGTTTCGCTGTGGGGTGATGCGCTTCCGGCCGAGTGTGCGGGTCGAGTGAAGCTCACCCACCGTCGCGTCAGCCGCGCCGCGCGCGCGTTCAAAGCCTGTGCCTTGGCGACGGCGGGATTTCCCGCCGAAGAAGTCGGCCCCACCGAGGTGTTCCGGGTCGGCGCGTCACGGACCACCGCTGGATCGGTCTTCGCGAGTTGACGATGGCAACGGCCGATCATGAGATAGCCGAGTGGGCGCGCGGCTATCTGCGCCGGCACCCGATCGCCGCCTTGGAAACGGTGGGCGGCCAATTCGTCCTCGGCATGCGCGCGCTGCGGTTTCTCGCCATCGACGTGGTGACCGGGCGATTCGCGTTCAGGGAGTTCGTCAGACAGGCCGCGTTCATGGCCTCGTCGGCTGCCCTGCCGACGATCTTCGTCGCCCTGCCGATCGGGGTGACATTGTCCATCCAGTTCGGCTTGCTCGCCGGACAGGTCGGCGCTACCTCGCTCGCCGGTGCGGCGAGTGGGCTCGCGGTGATCCGTCAAGGGGCGCCGATGGTCGCGGCGCTGCTGATGGCTTCGGCGGTCGGCTCGGCGATCTGCGCGGATCTCGGGTCGCGCAAGATCCGCGACGAATTGGACGCCATGGAGATCATGGGCGTCTCGGTGATCCGCCGCCTGGTCGTACCCCGGCTGGTGGCCGGGGTACTGATCGGGGTGTCGCTGACGGGCATCGTCTGTTTCGTCGGCTTTCTCGCGGGGTACCTGTTCAATGTCTTCGTCCAGGGCGGGGCGCCGGGGAGTTTCGTCGCGACGTTCTCGTCCTTCGCCACCGTGGACGATTTGGTGCTGACCATGATCAAAGCCGTCGTCTACGGGGCGATCGTCGCCGTGGTCGCCTGTGAGAAGGGGCTGACCACCAAGGGCGGGCCTGCGGGCGTGGCGAATTCGGTCAACTCGACAGTGGTTTCCTCGATCTTGCTGCTGATGATCGTGAACGTCGCCTTCACGCAGCTGTACATGATCTTGCTGCCCCAGCAGGGTCTGTGATGGCGGCGCAGTACTACCCACCGGGGGCGCGGCCGTTGTACCGGGCCGGGGTCCGGCTGGCCACGGGGGCGATGCGGATCGGCCATATGGGGACGTTCCTGTTTCGGGCGCTGTTCTCGATCCCGGTGATGCTGCGGCACTACCGCAAGGAATTCCTGCGCATCCTGTCCGACATCACCTGGGGCAACGGCTCGATCGTTGTCGGCGGCGGCACGGCCGGGGTGATCATCGTGCTCGGTGCCGCGGGCGGTGCGATCGTGGGTTTGGAGGGCTACAACGCGCTGCATCTGCTCGGCATGGAGCCCACCGTCGGCCTGATCGCCTCGACCGCCTCGACCAGGGAATTGGCGCCCATCATGGCCTCGCTGGCCTTCGCCGCCCAGGCGGGGTGCCGGTTCACGGCGCAACTGGGGGCGATGGGGATCGCCGAGGAGATCGAGGCGATGGAAGCGATGGCCATCCGCGCGATTCCCTACCTGGTCAGCACCAGGATCCTCGCGTCGGTGGTCGCGATGTTCCCGCTGTATCTGGTGTGCCTGGCGGCCAACTACCTAGCCGTCGAAGTGGTGGTCGGTCTGTCCGGCGGTCTGTCGGCGGGCACCTACCAGCACTACTTCCAGCTGGTGCTCAACGGGCCCGACATCGCGTACTCGCTGCTCAAGGCGATCCTGTTCGTGATCCTCACCTCGACGATCCAGTGCTACTACGGCTTCTACGCCGCGGGTGGACCCCAGGGCGTCGGCACGGCGGCGGGCCGGGCGATGCGCGCGTCCATCTCGGTGATGATCCTCGTCAATCTGCTACTGACCGTTGGCCTGTGGGGCATCGGTTCCAGCGCACGGCTGGGAGGGTAGATGTCGGCGATGGTGTTCGAGAAGGACGGGCGAGGTCCGGGCGGCTTCTCGCTGGTGGTGCGCGGCGTGGTGCTGATCGTGCTGACGGTGGCCATGGTCACGGCGCTGTTGATGAAGTCGACGGGCCGCTTCGACGACAAGGTGGAAGTCATCGCCGTGCTCGATCAGCTCGGCGATGGCCTACCCGCCCGATCCGACGTCAAATTTCGTGGTCTCCTGATCGGCGCCGTGGACACGGTGACCCTCGCCGTCGACGGCGGTCCGAACAGGGTGAAGCTGCTGCTCGACCCGGCATACGCCCCGAAGGTGCCGCGCACGGTCACCGCGCGGGTGGTGCCGAGCAATGTCTTCGCCGTGTCCTCGGTTCAATTGGTGGACAACGGGCCCGGTCCCGCGCTGACCGCCGACGCCGAGATCGCTCAGGACCGCAGCCTGGCGACCGTCCAACTCCAGACCGCGTTGACCAAACTGCGCGAGATCATCGCCGCCACCGGGCGGCTCGGATCCGACAGCACCGTCGGCCTGCTCGCCGCGGTTGCCCAGGCCACGGATCGGCGGGGCGACGACATTGTCCGCGCCGGTGGGCAGCTCGACCGGATCACCAGGGAATTCGATGCGCTTCTCGCGCCCGACGGTGGTCCGTCGACCCTCGGTGCGATGGCCGAGGCGGTGCGTGGACTCAACGCGGCGGCGCCGGATCTTCTCGATGCCTTGCACTCCGCGGTGCTTCCGCTGCGCACGGTCGCCGAACGCGAGGGCGAACTGCTGAACCTGCTGTCCGCGGGCAACAACACGTTGTCGTCGGTGGGCGGCGGGCTGGCACGTCATACCGATCAGATCGTCACGGTGACGAATGATCTTGTGCCGGTACTGGATGTGGTGGGCGAGGGAGCCGCCGGATTCGCGCCGATCGTGGTCCGGATCAAGACGATCTCGGATCTGTGGTTCGCCGAGTTCTGGAATTCCGACACCCAGATGGGCACCGGGAAGTTCCAGTTCCGGTTGAGCCCGCACACCGCCTACACCCGCGCGGACTGTCCCCGATACGGCGAGCTGGCCGCACCGAGTTGCGCCACCGCCCCGGACACGGTCCCCGAGCAGGAGTTGCCACCCACGATGAATCCGCAATCGTATCCGGTGCCCCAGCTCGGACCGGAACTGCAGGACCTGATCCGCCGGATTCTCGGCGGGGAGGCCAACGCCGCGGAATCGGTACTGGCCCAACTGCTCTCCGACAGCCCACTGCCGGTGGGAGGTGGCCGATGAGCTTTCGTCGATCACTGATCGGGCTGAGCCTGTTCCTCGCCGTGTCCCTCGGCCTGATCTGGATCACCTTCGTGACGCTGCACCGCGGTGTAGACGGCACGGCGCGAACGTATTCGGCGATCTTCAGCGATGTGACCGGCCTGCGCGTCGGTGACGACGTGCGGATGGCCGGGGTGCGGGTAGGTCGCGTCGACGGGATCGCGCTGGTCGGCAATCGCGCCGAGGTCCGGTTCCGGATCGAGGAACAGCAGCAGGTCTTCGGCAATACGAAAGCCTCGATCACCTACCAGAATGTGATCGGCCAACGCTATCTCGGCCTGTCACTGGCCGACTTCGGGGAGCCACAGGAACTGGCGCCCGGCAGCGAGATCCCCCTGGAACACACCGAACCCTCGTTCGATATCTCGGTGCTGCTCAACGGGTTCGAGCCGCTGTTCGGCGGACTGGATCCGCAGCAGGTCGACAATGTAACCGGTGCGCTGATCACCGCGCTACAAGGCGACAACACCTCGCTGGTGCTGCTGATCTCGCAGATCTCCACCCTCGCCGAATCCGTCGCCGGGCCCGACCAGGTTCTCGGCGCGGTCATCACGAACCTGAGCCAGGTGGTGGGAGATCTCGCGGCGCACAGCGGCTCGGTGAGCACCCTGCTCACCCAATCGCGATCGATCATCGACGGGCTCTCGCGCCACCGGGACGAGCTGATGGGGTCGCTGACGACCGTCGCGTCGGTGACCGGTCGCCTGGCCACCGTCGTCGACGACGTGCGGCCACAGCTGAACGAATTCCTCACGCGCGAACCAGGATTCACCCGGCACTTCGAGGAGAACAAGGACGGTTTCGCCTATCTGGGTTTCAACCTGCCCGCCCTGCTGAAGGGGCTGGCCAGGGCGAGCCAGGAAGGGTCCTACCTCAACACCTACCTGTGCAACATGGGCGTGACCTTCCTGCCCGCGCTCGCCACCCTCGTGCCGACCATCGTCGAGCTGGCCTCGCCGACCGGCACCATCCAACAATCACCGATCTGCAGGTGAGGCAATGACATCGAAACATCCGTCGAAACCCGTGCTGGGGCTGATCGCGCTCGGGCTGTTGCTCGCCGTGGTCGCCGGGGCGGTGGGATTCAATTCCCTCGGCGTCGGTCAGCAGCGGTACGACGTGGAGTTCGCGCAGGCCGCCGGTCTGCGCGTCGGAGACGGGGTCACCGTCGCCGGTGTTCCGGTCGGCACGGTCGCCGGTCAGCGGCTGGCCGGTGACCGGGTGCTGGTCACGCTGAGCGTCGACCGGTCCGCAGCGCTCGGCGCCGACACCCGCGCCGCCATCAAACTGACCACTCTGCTCGGCGCGCGCTATGTGGAACTGACCCCGGCGGGCGAGGGCGAGATCGCCGATCACCGGATCGGATTGTCCCACACCGCCGTTCCCTACGATCTGCAACAGGCGCTCGACAACGCCACCGCGACCTTCGAGGAGATCGACGCGGGCCGCATCGCCACCTCGCTGGACGCGCTGGCCAACCAGCTCGACGGTGTGCCTGCGGTTTTGCCCGGGCTCCTGGGGAATCTGCGCTCGCTCGCCGCGCTGCTGGGCAGCCGCCGCAACGAACTCGGTGCGCTCCTGACCGGCGTGCAGCAGCTGACCACCGTGGTCAACGGCCAGCAGGGCGACCTCGCGGCCATCGTTGGCCAGGGCCGCGACCTGGTCACCGAGATCCTCGCGCGCCGCGGCGCGCTCCAGACCCTGATGGACTCGACGCGGCGGCTGGCGGATCAGGTCAGGGTGCTGGTCGTCGAGGACCGGCCGAAGATCGACGAACTGCTGCGCGGATTCGACGGATTGCTCGGCAGCCTCGCGCGCCACGACGACCTGCTGCGCAACATCCTGCAGATCCTGCCGGTTCCCATCCGCAACTTCGCGAACGCGTCGGGCACCGCCAACGAGGTCGACTTCACCGCGCCCGCGGGCCCGCTGATCGACTCGTGGATGTGTGCGCTGAGCGGCCGTGCCGACCAGGTCGCGCTGGCTCCCTACTTTCAGGACTGCAAATGACACGACTCGTCACACTGGCCAGGATCGCGCTGGTGCTCGCACTGGGCGCGCTCGCGGGTTGCGCGGGCAGCCCCGGCGATACGGATTCGCCCATCACCGTGACGGCCCGATTCGACAACGGCGCCGGGCTCTACGTCGGCAATGCCGTCGCCGTACTCGGCATGCCGGTCGGTGAGGTCACCGCCATCACCCCGCGCGGTTCCCACGTCGAGGTCACCCTGCGAGTCGAGGGCGAGGTCGCTATCCCGGCGGATGCGACCGCGGTCACCGTCTCGACTTCGGTGTTGACCGACCGGCACGTCGAGTTCACACCGGCCTATCGTGGCGGCGCCACCCTGGCCGACGGTGCGCAGCTGGGCCTGGACCGCACCCGAACCCCCATCGATTTCGATCGACTGCTCGGCGCCGCGGACGGGATGGCCGCCCAGTTGGCCGGCGCGAGCCCCGGCACCGGTCCGATTGCCCGGCTGCTCGATGTGTCCGCGCAGATCGCCGCGGGCAGCGGTCCCGAGCTTCGGGCCACGATGAACGAACTCTCCGGCGCGTTGCGACTCGGCGCGGACGGGGGAGCCCAGACCCGCACGGCGATCACCAGCATCGTCGAGCATCTGGCGGTCCTGATCCGCGCCGCTGCCGACAACGACCAGACAATCCGGGAATTCGGCAGCGCCACAGGACAACTCAGCGATGTGTTGGCCGAGCTCGAGATCGGCGCAGGCGGGACCGGCGCGCAGATCGTGCAGATCATGCAGCAGACCGACGACCTGCTCACCCAGAACAGCGAGAGTCTGCGCGCCACGGTGACCAACGCGGGCACCGTGACCCACGCGCTCGCGGACTATCGCGAGGAGGTCGCCGAGTTCATCGACGTGACACCGCTGTTGCTGAACAACGCCTACAACGCCATCGATGTCGACTACCGGGGAGTCCGGGTGCACGCACTGCTGGACAAGGTGTTCTTCGACGGCCAACTGGTGAAGGAGGTGTGCAATGTGCTCGGCCTGCGCCAACTCGGCTGCAGCACAGGAACATTGCAGGACTTCGGGCCGGACTTCGGCATCACCGACATGCTCGAGGCGATGTCGAGGTTGCCGCGATGAGACAGCGAAATGGGTTGACCGCGGTGCTCGCCGGTGTGGTGCTGGCTGCCGTCCCCGCCTGTTCGGTGGGCTTGGGTGATCTGCCCTTGCCCGCACCCGGCGTGGGCGGCGCCGGCTATACGATCCACGCCGGTTTCGCCAACGCGCTGAACCTGCCCGAACAGGCCAAGGTGCGGGTGCTCGGCGCCGATGTCGGTGAGGTCGCGCGGATGTCGGCCCGCGACTACACCGCCGTGGTCACGATGCGCATCCAGCACGGGGTGATCCTGCCGGTGGGCACCCGGGCCGAATTGCGCACCGCGACACCGCTCGGCGATGTCTTCGTGGCGCTCACCCCACCCGACGCCGCCGCGCCCGGCGGGCCACTGCTGCAGGACGGCGACACCATCGCGCTGTCGTCCACCCAGGCCGCGGCCACCATCGAGGAGCTGCTCACCACGGCATCGCTGCTGGTCAACGGCGGTGTGATCCGGAACTTGACCACTATCGTCAACGGTCTCGGACACGCCGTCGGCGACCGTGGCGCGAATCTCGCCGCGCTGCTGGACAGATCGACCAGGGTGGTGCAGGCACTGGCCGCGCGATCGGCCGACATCCGCACCGCACTCGTCGAGATCGACCAGCTCACCCGGCGATTGCAGGATCAACGTCGCCCGCTCGGCGAGTTGGCCGACGTCGCGGGTCCGGCGCTCTCGGCGGTCTCCAACGGTTCCCAGCAGGCGTTGGCACTGATCCGGCAGGTCGATCAGATCAGCCGCGAACTGGCGAAATTCCCCGCCGTCGACGGAACCGCCGCGGTCGGCATGGTCGCAGACATCAACCGGATCTCGGCGGGGCTCAATGCGGCGTCGACCGATCCCAACGCCAGCCTCGCGGCGATGAATTCGATACTCGGACCGATCATCAAGGTCACCAACGGCACCTCGGCGCACGTGAACGCCGATCTGCAGGACGTGACGATCGGCGCGCTGCCCGATCCAGCGCACCCCGGCGATCCGGGGAGCCGGATACCGGACGCGCGCGACTGGCAGGCGTTCGTCGGCACCCTGACCTACACCTTGCTCAGACTGCAACAGCGCGTGACGGGAGCAGGCCGATGACGCTTCCGACGCGCGCCCGGCGCCTGCTCGGTGTACCGGCCAGGGTGGTGGTCGCCACGGTCAGGCTCGGCAGCCGGTTCCGGTCGGCCCTGTCCAGCGTCGCGCTGCTGCTCACCCTGATCCTGGGCACCGCGTATCTGGTGTTCGGTGCCCTCGGTGTCGACCCCACAGCGGAAACCATGACCGTTCGGGTGCACCTCGCACAGTCCGGTGGGCTGCTGACCGGGCAGAACGTCACCTTGCGCGGGGTACCGATCGGCGAGGTCGCCGCGATCGAGCTCACCGCCACCGGGCTGGTGGCCACCGCCGCGATCGATGCGACGGCCCAGGTGCCCGCCGACGGCGCGGTCCGGGTCGCGAGTCTGTCGCTGGCCGGCGAGCAGTATCTCGATTTCCGGCCGGTGGGGGACAGCGGACCCTATTTGACCGACGGTGCCGAGATCGATATCGACCGGACCTCGACGCCGGTCCCGCTGTGGCAAACCCTCGCCCAACTCGATACCACGCTCGCACAGGTGGATCCGGCGCGGCTGGCGGTGATCGTCGAGGAACTCGGGGTGAGCGAGCAGGGACCGCGCAAGCTCGCCGACATCATCGACGGCGGAGTCTTTCTCATCTCCACCCTGGATTCGGTGCTGTCCCAGACGGTCGGCCTACTGCGCGAGGGCAGGACGGTGCTCACCACCGCGGCCGCCGCCGCACCGGGATTGGGCGAGTTCGCCGGTGACGCAGCACAACTGATGGCGGGTGTGGAGGCCAAGTCGGGCGGATTCGTAGACCTGCTCGGCGCGGCTCCGGGAACACTGGGCGCGCTGGACGCGGTGCTGGCACAGAACTCGCCCGGGGTGGTCGACCTGCTCACCAACCTCGGGACGGTGGCGGACATGGCCAACTCGAGAGTGCCCGCGCTGCGGGAGTTCTTCTTCCCGACAGAACGTGACGGCTCGACGCTGGGCAATCTCACCGCGGCGTTCCACGACGGCGGCCTCTGGGGGCTGGTGAATCTGTACCCGCGTTACTCCTGCGACTACGACCTGCCGCGGCATTCGCCCTCGCGGCCCGACTTTCCCGAGCCGTACCTCTACACCTACTGCACGAACGAGGACCCATCTGTCCTCGTGCGTGGCGCGCGCAACGCGCCTCGACCACCGGGCGCGACTATCCCGGGAGCACCGCCGCCGGGACAGGCGTCCGACACCCAGGCGATCCCGACTCCGCTCGGACCATGGACCATCCCGCTCACCTTCGCCGGACCGGAACTGCCGACACCGGTACCTCGGTGAACAGAATCCGGGGCTCGCACCGCACACCA
>JACIXH010000240.1 GCA_014360565.1 Nocardia sp. | reverse complement strand
CACAGCTCGGGTCTGTGGCAGCTGAAGTCCGCCATGATCGCACGGACATTCGCACTGGCACAGTCATCACACCAGCGACTCGAACGGATGCAGCCGCCACTCGGGCAGCAGTGACTGTTCGCTCCGATCACTTCGCGCACGGCGAGTTCATCTCGGAACTGCCGTGGCGAGACGCTGGCCGCCACGGCCGATTCCTCATCACCGCCTAGTTCGTCGAAGCCGTCCGCTCACCCGGGCCGGGCGCAGTTCGAAGCGGCCACTGCCCCACTGCATTCTGCACAAACATGTCGGCATCAGTTCTGTAAGTTACTCAGCATTGTCGCGATATCTGCCACCAGAACAAGGCAGGCGACCATACTCGCGCCGCGAAAATCCATCAGGGCCGACTGATGGCAAGGGGCCTGAATAACGCACTGACCTAAGGTTTTACCGTAGACCAGCAGCGATGCCGTCGGCCGGCACAACCGAACCTCGCAGGACCGGCCGAAGCGTCGACAGGGCACAAGATCCTTGTTAAGTTACTCACAATTCTTGCAGGCTGATTGAGCTGGAACACTCGATGGTTTCCTCGCACGCCGGTCTGCTCCTACTCGACGAGGAGTAACTTCATGGACGGACTCAACAGACGAAACGCGTTGAAAACGGGCGGAATCCTGGGCGCGATCGGCGCCCTGTCGATGGTGGCGCCTGTGCGAGCCGAGCCGTGGACCTGGTCGCCGGAAGGGTCGATCGCGGGCACCGGAGCCGGTGTCGACCCGATGACCGTGTGGGATCCCGAAGCCGACGAGCTCGTCGCCGGGCTGATCGATCGCGGTGAGGTGCCCCGGGTCAACGAATTGCTGCGGACGTGGACCAGGAACGGTCAAGCGCTGCCCGCCGGTTTGCCCGGGGAATTGCGGGATTTCATGGAGTACGCCCGGCAGCTGCCACAGTGGACCGATCAGTCGAAGTTGAGTACCGCGATCGAATTCAACAAGAAGCGCGGACTCTATCTCGGCGTGCTCTACGGCTTCGCCAGCGGCATGATGAGCACCGTCATTCCCAAGGAGGCGCGAGCGGTCTACTACTCCAAGGGTGGTCACGACCTGAAAGACCGCATCTCCAAAACCGCCAAACTCGGCTACGACATCGGCAGCGCGAATGCCTATGGCGCCGACGGCGAAATGGTCGTCACCTGCGTGAAGACCCGTCTCGTCCACTCCGCGGTGCGACACCTGCTGCCGCAGTCACCGCACTGGGTGCACTCGGCCACCGAAGACATCCCGATCAGCCAGAACGACATCATGGTCACCTGGCACAGCCTGCCCACCACCGTCATGAAGCACCTGACCAACTGGAAGGTGCCGATCCCGGCGCACGAGTCCGAAGCCTTCCTGCATTCCTGGCAGGTGGCCGCGCACATGCTCGGCGTCCGCGACGAATACATCCCCAAGTCGTGGCCCGACGCGAATTCCCAAGCGGCACAGGTGCTCGACCCCATCATCGAAGCCACACCCGAAGGGGCCAAGCTCGCCGACCGGCTCCTCGGGTTGGGCGCCAACATCGACTTCGCACTGCTGAGCAAGCCGATCCTCGGGGCGTTCACCCGTTTCCTGCTCGGCGACAAAATCGCCGACGGACTGGGCATCCCGAGGGAACCGGTCTGGGATCCGCTGCTGCGTTTCAGTTGGGGCCCCTTCATCGCCGTGCGCGAAGGCCTGCTCACCGCGGTTCCGCCGCTCGGCGACCCCTACTGGCTCCTCGACGAGTTCTTGCGCAAGGCGGCCCTGATCTACCTGGCCGACCTGCGGATGCCGATCAGTATCGAACTCCCGACGATGAACCGCGACATGTCCCAGCCACACCGTTGAACCCGGCAGGTGCTGAAATGCCAGTTCTCCCCGCTGCTTCCGGCAACCCGGAACCGAGCAAGGCTTCGTCGATATACGAGCGCGTCGGCGGGCACGAAGCCATTCGGACCGTCGTCGAAGAGCTGTACGCGCGGGTGCTCGCCGACGAGGCACTGAGCCCGTTCTTCACCGGCACGAACATGACCCGGATGAAAGGGCTACAGGTCGAGTACTTTTCCGCCGTCCTCGGTGGCCCCCATCCCTACGTCGGCGTGCCGATGCGGCAGGTACACCGGGGCCGCGGCATCACCAGATTCCATTTCGACCGCGTCGCAGGGCATCTGGCCGATGCTCTGTGTGCCGCCGGAGTCCCGGATCCGCTGCTGGCCCAGATCCTCACCGAGGTGTCACCGCTGGCCGACGACATCTCCTCGGGGCCGTGACCGACGCCCACTGTCACCAACTCTGCTCACTCACCGAATCGAAGGATCACAGGATGCGCACAACTTTGAATATCGCCGTCGCTACTCTCGCGGCGACGGCGCTTGTCGGCACCGCACACGATGCTATGGCGCAACCCGGCGCGGCACCGTCGACAGCTTCTGTCGTCGCCGAAAGCGAAACCGGCTCGGCCGCGGCGGATTCGGGCTCGGCCGCGATGCAATCGGTCGGCAGCTTCCTCGAGCGCGGTGACATCATCGGACTGATCGTCCTGCTCGGCGTCACCCCGATTCACATGCTCACCGGTGGCGTCTGCGACTTGGCCACGTTCTCGGCCTTGCCGGATCCTTGTTCCCCCAGTCGCTACTGAACGCGAGCCCTGGCAGCGATGCGAACTGCCACCGATGAGAAGAAGGCCCCGATCTTGTGACCGGGGCCTTCTTCTGCCGTCGGCGGTTCGACGGCAGGCGGCGCGCGAGGAGTCAGTGGGTCGGGGGTGGTTGGGATTCGGCGCGGTCGAGTTCCTCGTCCAGGGCGATGGCGGCGGCGATCAGGGCCAGGTGGGTGAACGCCTGCGGGAAGTTGCCCAACTGCTCGCCCGAGGGACCGATCTCCTCAGCGAACAGGCCGACGTGATTGGCGTAGGTGAGCATCTTGTCGAACGCGTAGCGAGCCTGTTGTGGGCGCCCGGACCGGGCGAGGGCTTCGACGTAGTGGAAGCTGCACAGATTGAACGTGCCTTCGGTGCCGCGCAGACCGTCCGGTGATGCCTCGGGGTCGTAGCGGTAGACCAGGCTGTCGCTGACCAGTTCCTTGTCCATCGCGTCGAGCGTGCTCAACCACATCGGGTCGCGCGGGGACAGGAACCCCATCCGGGGCATGAGCAGCAGCGAGGCGTCCAATACCTCGGTGGCGTAATGCTGGACGAAAGCTCCGCGCTTCTCGCTCCAGCCGCGCTCGACGATCTGCCGGAAGACCGCGTCGCGTTCGGCGGTCCAGCGGGCCAAGTCGGCGGGTCTGGCGTGCTCGGTCGCCATGCGGATGCTGCGATCGAAAGCCACCCAGGTCATCAGTCTGCTGTAGGTGAATTCCTGGCGGCCGCCGCGAGTTTCCCAGATGCCCTCGTCGGGACGGTCCCAATTGTCGGCGAGCCAGTCGATGAGGCCGGTGAACGTCCGCCAGCCCGCGATGGCGGCCATGCCGGTCGACTGCGCCAATGCGTCGGCTGCCTCGCCGTAGATGTCGAGCTGGATCTGATCGGCGGCTCCGTTGCCGAGCCGAACCGGCGCCGAACTCTGGTATCCCTCGAGGTGGGTCAGCGTCACTTCCTCGAGCTGTGGGTCGCCGTCGACGCGATACATGATCTGCAAGGGCTCGCCGGAGGCGGTGCCGCCCGCATCGACGCGATCGCGCAGCCAGTTGCGAAAGGCGTAGGCCTCCTCGGTGAAACCGAGGTCGGTCAGCGCCCGCACCGACAGCGAAGCGTCCCGGATCCAGGTGTAGCGGTAGTCCCAGTTGCGTTCGCCACCGATCTGTTCGGGCAGTCCCATCGTGGCTGCGGCGATCGGCGCGCCGCTCGGGGCGTAGGTGAGAAGTTTGAGGGTGATCGCGGACCGGTTGACCATGTCGCGCCAGCGCCCGCGATAGGTGGACGAGCGCAACCAGGTCTGCCAGAAGAGCCGGCACCGGTCGAATTCGTGCGCGATCGATGCCCATTCCGGCGCCGCGGAGACGGCCGTGCCGGCGGGGGCGGTGGTCAGCACCACGGCGGCGCGCTCACCGGAGGACAACGTGAATCGCGCGGTGATGTCGGCGCCGTCGGGGTCGAGTGCGATCGGATCGGTGGACTGCACGTGCAGATCCGCGGTGTCCGAATGGAAGACGGCGGTTCGTTCGTCGACCAGGTCGAGGGTGTGAGTGGCGCGGGCGTAATCGAACCGGGGACGGCACGCGAGGGTGAAGGTCAACCGTCCGCGCACCACGCGCGCGACTCGCACCAACCTGTGCCGTGCGGCGGGTTCGGTGCCGCCGATCGGTTCCATGAAATCGGCGACCTCGCCCACACCGTCGGGCCCGGAGAACCGCGTCAGCAGCACGGCGGTGTCGGGCAGGTACAGCTGGCGGATGGTCACCGCGCTGTCGGTGGTTTCGACGGCGAGCGAACAGTGTCCGCCCTTCTCGCTGTCGAGCAGCGACGCGAACACGCTCGGCGAATCGAAGCGGGGCGCGCACCACCAGTCGATCGTTCCGTCGGCCGCGACCAGCGCCGCTGTCTGCAGGTCACCGACGATGCCGTGCTCGTCGATCGGCGGATACGAGTTCACGCACGCTCCTCGCGTCGGACCGCTCATCCGGGCGGTCGGCGAGATTCAGAGAACCAGGCAATGTCGGCGACAGCGTCACCCGGAACGGGTGAATCCCGCGCCGACGCCGGCGAGATCACCTGCACGTGGTCAGGGCCAGCCGAGGGCGGCCATCGGGCGGGATGCCATCGGCCGGTGCGTCTCGCCGGACGCCTGCGTCAGCTGTCAGCGGCGCGGCGTGCCGCGACGCGGGCCCACAGGTGCGGGTCGGTCCGCGGGCCGCCGGGGGTGCTCGCGCCGTAGCGGGTGATCTCGGCTGCGAGGTCGAGGGGTGCGGTCATCGCGGTGCCGGGGGCAAGGGCGTCTTCGACGTCGGCATCGGGCACGAGCCAGCAGACTTCGAATTCGAGGCCGTCGGGGTCGCGGGCGTAGAGCGCCTTGGTCGAGCCGTGGTCGCTCGCGCCGGTCAGTGCCTTCGATGCGGTCAAACGGTCGCCGACGGCGGCCAGTTCGGACAGCGTCTCGACTTCCCACGCGACGTGGTACATGCCGACCGAGCCCGCGGGCGCGGCCGGCCTGCGGGCCTGGAACAGTCCGAGGTCGTGATCGTTGGACGAGCCCGGGTGACGCAGAAACGCCCCGCCGGGGAATCCCTCGGGCAGCCGCTCGAACCCGAGCACATCCTCATAGAACGTGACACTGCGTGCCAGATCCGAGACGAACAGCACGATGTGATTGATTCCCCGCATCCGGGTGGACCTCCTGGCTCAGTCGGCAGTCACGGTGAAGGTAGCCCGCGCTCGGACGACGACGTTGCCCGACGCGTCGGCGCCCGCCAGGGTCACGTCCACGCGCGGCTCACCGTCTTGCACATAGCTCTGGATGATCTGGCCCGAGCAGGACATGATGTCGCCGGACGGTAGCGGGCGCACTGCTCTGGTGCGGAAGCGGCGGATCGACTCCGCGCCGAGCCAGTCGGTGGCGTAGGTCGCCAGCAGGGCCGCGGCCTGGGGCGAAACCTGCTCGCCCGCCAGTGTTTCCGCCGCCGCCCAGGACTCGGCGACCAGGCCGCCGGTGCGGTCGAAGTATCGGGTCAGCGACTCGGCGGCAGCGACAGCGGGCTGACCGGGGCTGCCGGCGCGAATCGCGGTCAGTCGGTCGCCTGCGCGCGGCGGCGGACCGAAGAACCGGTGATCGGTCTCGACCCGCTCCCCTGGCCCGGCTCCGTCGGCGGGCAGGAAGGTCGGCGGCACCACGGGCCGGTCGGCGAGCCGGTAGGCCGGATTGTCCGAGCGTGCCGCTTGCGCGAACAGCCGGATGGCATCGGTGTCAATGACCACCGCGACGTTACCCATGATTCACTCCTGCTCGTCGGAACCCGATGCCGCCACGGTAGGGCGGCCCGCCGGTTGTGACGGGTTCCTCTCCCGGTCATCGGGACACCGGCCGATCGCGACGAAAACATGTCCGCTGACCGGGAACACGACCAGCCGTCGACCCCCGCGCGGCGAGACCATCGGCGCAGCTCATCCCACTCCGTCCGATACATGGAGGTTTCGATGCCGGAGAACTCGCCGAACGGCCTATCGCAGGACACCACCGCCGACTACCGGCAGATCGAGGCCGCCGCGGCGCCGACTCGGTTCGCCCGCGGCTGGCACTGCCTGGGCCTGCTCTCGTCGTTCCGCGACGGCCAACCGCACGAGGTGAAAGCCTTCGGCACCATGCTCGTGGTGTTCCAGTCCGAATCCGACGGCGCGCTGAACGTGCTCGACGGCTACTGCCGTCATATGGGCGGCAACCTCGCGCAGGGCACCATCAAGGGCGACTCGATCGCCTGCCCGTTCCACGACTGGCGCTGGGGCGGCAACGGCAAGTGCACGGCCATTCCATACGCGCGCCGGGTGCCCCCGCTCGCCAAGACGCGCACCTGGCCCACGCTCGAGCGCAACGGCCAGCTCTACGTCTGGCACGACCCGCAGGGCAGCAAGCCCACCGACGAGGTGACCATTCCCGAGATCGAGGGCTACGGCACGCCGGAGTGGACCGACCTGACCTGGAATTCGATTCTGATCGAAGGCTCGCACTGTCGCGAGATCGTCGACAACGTCGTCGATATGGCGCACTTCTTCTACGTGCATTTCTCGTTCCCGCGCTACTTCAAGAACGTCTTCGAGGGCCACGTCGCCACCCAGTACATGCGCTCGACCCCGCGCCACGACGTCACGGTCGGTACCAGCTACGACGACCCCGATTCCGCGCTGCGTTCGGATGCCTCGTATTTCGGCCCCTCCTACATGCTCGATTGGCTGTGGAGCGAGGCGCAGGGGATGACAATCGAGACCGTGCTGGTCAATTGCCACTACCCGGTCGACGAGAACTCGTTCGTGCTGCAGTACGGCGCGATGGTCAAGAAGCCCGAGGGCATGTCCGACGAAGACGCCAACGCGATGGCCGCGCAGTTCGCGCAGGGCGTCGAGTACGGCTTCGAGCAGGACGTCGCGATCTGGAAGAACAAGGCGACCATCGACAATCCGCTGCTGTCGGAGGAAGACGGCCCGGTGTACCAGCTGCGCCGCTGGTACAAGCAGTTCTATGTCGACGTCGACGACGTCACCGAGGACATGACCAAGCGCTTCGAATTCGAGATCGATACCGACCGCGCGGTGACGAGCTGGGAAGCCGAGGTGGCCGACAACATCGCCCGCGGCGCCGTCATCAACACCATGTCCTGACCCAGACCACTTCGAACAGAAAGCATCACCTCCGATGACCAGAGCTCTCGACAACATCGCCGCGATCGCGGACCAGCTGCGCGCACAGGCGCCCGAGGCCGAGCGCCTCGGGCAGCTGCCCGACGCCACCGCGCAGCTGCTCAAGAAGGCGGGCCCGATCCGCCTGCTGCAGCCCAAGAAGTACAGCGGCTTCGAGGCGCACCCGCGCGAGTTCGCCGAGACGGTGATGGCCACCGCCGCGCTCGATCCGGCCAGCGGCTGGATCGCGGGCATCGTCGGCGTGCACCCGTGGCAGCTGGCCTTCGCCGACCCCAAGGTGCAGGACGAGGTGTGGGCCGACGACCACGACACCTGGATGGCCTCGCCCTACGCGCCGACCGGTATCGCCCGGCCGGTCGACGGCGGCTACATCTTCAACGGCCGCTGGCAGTTCAGCTCCGGCACCGACCACTGCGACTGGATCTTCCTCGGCGCCATGCTCGGTGACGCCGAAGGCAAGATGGCGATGCCGCCGACGATGATGCACATGATCCTGCCGCGCCAGGATTACCAGATCGTCGAGGACTCCTGGAATGTGGTCGGCCTCAAGGGCACCGGGTCCAAGGACATCATCGTCAAGGACGCCTTCGTGCCCGACTACCGCGCGATGAACGGTGATCACGTCATCGACGGCACCGCGCAGAAGGAGTACGGCGTCACCGAGACGCTGTACAAGATGCCGTGGTCGACGATGTTCCCGCTGGGCATCAGCTCCGCGGTGGTCGGCATCGCCGAAGGCGCGCTGGCCGCGCACTTGGACTACCAGCGCGACCGGGTCGGTGCGCAGGGCACCGCGGTCAAGGACGATCCGTACGTGCTGTTCGCCATCGGCGAGGCCGCCGCCGACATCAACGCCGCACGTCAGGAACTGCTCGCCAACGCCGACAAGATCTTCGACGCTGTCGACGCGGGCAAGGAGATCGACTTCGCCGAACGGGCCTCGGTCCGGCGCACCCAGGTCCGCGCGGCCTGGCGCGCGGTCACCGCGGTGGACCAGATCTTCGCCCGCTCGGGCGGCAACGCGATGCGGATCGACAAGCCGCTGCAGCGCTACTGGCGCGACGCGCACGTCGGCCTCGCCCACGCCATCCACGTGCCGAGCACGGTGTACCACGCTTCGGCCGTCAGCTCTCTCGGCCTCGAGCCCGCACCCCATCTCCGCTCGATGATCTGACCCGAATACCAAGAAGGACAACGGAAATGACAGACATCAAAGGCCTCGGTTACGTCAAGATCCAGACCGCCGACATGGACCGGTGGCGCAAGTTCGCGTTCGAGGTGCTCGGTTTCGCCCAGGGCAGCGGTCCCGACGAGGACGCGCTGTACCTGCGGATGGACGAGCGCGCGGCGCGGATCACGATCGTGCCCGGTGACAGCGATGCCATCGTGACGATCGGCTGGGAGGTTCGCGATCACGCGGCCCTGGTCCGCGTGCAGGAGGCGGTCACGGCCGCCGGCATCGCGGTGAAGCCACTGTCGGTCGAGGAGGCCGACGCGCGCCGGGTCGAGGAGGTCATCACCTTCCAGGACCCGACCGGTGCCACCCTCGAGATCTTCCACAGCGCGGTGCTCGACCACAGCCCGGTGGTCACCCCGTTCGGCGCGAAGTTCGTGACGGGCCCCCAGGGTCTGGGCCATGTCGTATTGCCGACCATGGACCCCAACGGCGCGTTCGGTTTCTACACCGACGTTCTCGGGTTCCTGCCGCGCGGCGCGTTCCGCATCCCGGCTCCCCCGGAGTTCGGCCCGATGCGGGTGCGCTTCCTCGGCGTCAACGAGCGCCACCACAGCCTGGCGCTGTGCCCGGCTCCGCACGGCGGCGCGCCCGGCCTGGTGCACATCATGGTGGAGGTCGACAGCCTCGACGCCGTCGGTCAGGCCCTCGATCGGGTGAGCAAGGACGGCTTCTCGGTGTCGTCCACCCTGGGCAGGCACACCAACGACAAGATGGTGTCGTTCTACGTCCGCGCGCCCGGCGGCTGGGACATCGAGTTCGGCACCGAAGGCGTGCGAGTCGACGAGACTTATTACAGCGCTGAGGAAATCACCGCCGACAGCTACTGGGGCCATGACTGGTCCGGCAGCGAGCCGCTCGCGGCGATGTAGCCCGCACGACACCCCGAAGGCCCCCGGTTCGAGCTCCTCGCTCGGAC
>JACIXH010000024.1 GCA_014360565.1 Nocardia sp. | reverse complement strand
AGTGGGGCACTCTAGGCGCGGGTGATGACCTCCGCGTCATTCCCACAGTGCCCGGCGACTACCCCGCGTTCTACGCCGGAATGGCCGCCGCGCTCCTCGACGGCGCCCCGGTCCCGGTCGACCCCCGCGACGCGGTGGAAACCCTGCGCATCCTCGAATACGCCCGCCACGTAGCCGAACCCCCCGAGTCCTGAACCCGGCAGATCGCCGAAGCGCCCGTTCAGGTTTCGGTTCAGAGCTTGCGTGAGCGCAGCTCGTGGCCCTTGGAGGTCTTGCAGCGCCCCGACTCCAGGTCCCACTGCCAGCCGTGCAGGTTGCAGGTGAGGTTGTTGCCTTCCACCACACCGAATTTGGACAGGTCGGCCTTGAGGTGGGGGCAGCGGCGCTGGACTTCCCAGCCGTCGAGTTCGGTGACGGCGGAGTCGTCGTGCGCCTCGGAGAACCAGCCGTCGGCGTAGGCGATGCGCTCGTCGGTGAGGCACTTGAAGAAAGTGTAGAGGAACTCGTTGTAGCCGCCGATGCGCCACGCCTGGAAGCGGGTGGACAGGAAGATCGTGTTCACCCAGTCCGGCTCGTTGTCGCGCAGCACGGTGCGTACCAGCTCGGGGGCGATGCGGAAGCCGTAGCGGTAGCGGCCTTCGCCTTCGAGCGGCTCGCGCACGGTGCGGTGCGGGAAGTCCAAGACGATGGTCTGCTCGCCGATCACCAGGCCGACGGGGTAGCCGATGCCGTCGCTGATCAGCGCGCTCTGCTTCATGATCGGTTCGAACAGCTCGCGCAGCGGCTCGAGCAGCGAGCCCTCGCCGATCTCCCACGACGCCTTCTCCGCGGCCAGCACCGGCGCGAAACGCTGTGCCATCTCCTCGATGTAGGCGGCCTTGTCGCCGTAGATCTGGTCGGGATCGAACGGATGCGCGAGGTCGAGTTCCTTGCCGCGCACATCGGCGACCGAACCGGGGATCATCAGGATCCCGCCCTCGTTGCCGTGGATCGTCATCTGGTCGAGGAACACCATCTGGTCAGGGAAGATGTTGCCTTCGTCGTCGCGATCGTCGTTGAGATAGCGCAGCTCGGCATCGAGGAACACCGGCGGACCGGCCGAGGGCACCACCCAGGTCGCGCCGACCTGCTCGATGTAGGAGCGCGCGCGATCCATTCCGCGCTGGCGCTTCTGCTTGCCGAAGTTGGCCTTGGTCCGCGCCGGGATGTCGTAGACCGCCGGATACCAGATCGCGCCCGAGTACTGCAGCAGGTGGATGTCGATGTCACCGAACGCGTCGTGGATGACGTCCATATCCACCGGCCGGGCGTCGTTCATGTTGAAACAGGTGGTCTCACCGTCGGAGATGAGAATGCCGGAGTCACCGATCGGGCCGTCGGCAGGCGCACGCAACGCCACGATCATGATGTCGACGGAGCCGTTGGGACCGGTGATCGTGTGCTTGACCGAGTCCTCGGTCTCGAAGAACTTGGTGAACCCCAGCGCCTCGAGTTCGCGGCGCAGGTCGAGCACCGGGTAGTCGGGCAGCAGGACCGTGGCGTCCTTGTTCACGTACTTCGCCAGGTGCGCGGCGTCGAAGTGATCGCGGTGCAGGTGCGAGACGTACAGATAGTCGACATCGCCGAGGGACTCCCAGTCGAGCTGAGAGTTGTCCGGGAACGGGAACCACGACGCGAAGTACGCGGGGTTCACCCACGGATCGCACAGGATCGTCCCGGCTTCGGTACGGATGTGGAAGCCGGCATGTCCGACGCTGGTGATCTGCACGAGCTGTTTCCTCCTACCAGGATCTGATTCGCCGATCAATGGCGAGTTACCGCCTCAGGGCCCCCTGACTGCTTCGGCGTACCAGCCAACCAGGGTAGTGGCTAAATCGTTACGTCACCGATGCAATAGCCCTCAGCGGTCGCGACAACCGTGAAAGTGCGCGTCCGCGTCCCCTCCGCGGAGGTGGTCACGGGAACGTGAACTGCCAGGTAGTCGCCACGAACCTGCTCGGATCGTAGCTCCTCTTCGGTGAAGGAGGTGACATTGCCTACTTTGCCCGAGTCGCTTGTCAAGGGGGGTGCTACCGGGTTGCCGGTTCCCCGGGGATCCCACTCGGCGGGCGATGCCTCGCAGGTCAATGGGTGGTCTGCTTCGGTGTCGGCCGGATCGAGGGGTTTGCCGACGGCGCGGGCGAGGTAGCGGCGCACGGTGTGGCGCGCGTCCGCGTCGTCGTAACCGGGCTCGACGCCGACCGCCGACACCCGGCCGCAGGCGTAACCGAAATCGACGGACTCACGATCGACGGTCACCGTTATCGTCCTGTTACGCCAGGTCACGGTGTCGGCCGTGGCGGTGCCCGGCCCGGCCAGCGCGGCCAGCACCGACTGCGGAGCGGCGTACATTTCGGCGACGGTCGCCGGTGGGATGGTCCAGCACTTTGTCTGGAGTTCTGCCACGGTGCCGGTCTTCAGGTCGGCGGCCCACCTGCGCACCGCGGTGACGGCGTCGGCGTGCCCCGCTACCGCGCCGACCTGTGGCGCGTCGGCGGGTAGCGGACTGCTCGGGGCCGGTTCGCCCGGCGCGACGGCTTGGGTCGCCGTCGTCGCGGGCGCGGCCGTCGTGGACGGTGCGTCGGTTACCTCGACCGGATCACCAGGGATTCCCGAAACCGAGTCGCACCCGCTGATCAAGGCCGCGGTGATGGTGAGCCCGGCGACCAGCGCGGATGCGCGGCGGCTCGGAGCAAACGGGGGCAACTGAGCGCGTTCCACTTCGACGTTCCTCAATTCCTAGGTCGTGGCCCCGCGTGCGATGCGGGCGGTGACTGTCGGGGCGAGCGGACTCGCCGGGTGTAGACCGGTGTGCGCGAAGCGGATTCGCCTGCGCGAGCGAACGCCGCGATTCTACGGTGAGGCGCCCGCGAGCGGCGACCTGCCGGTGACGCCGATCTGCGACTACGCTCACTGAATTGTGGAACCCGTCTACCGGTCGATCATCGGCCTGGCCCGAACCGTCTTCTTCCTCGAAGGTCTGAAGTTCACCGTGAAGGGCGCGGAGAACATCCCCGCGTCCGGCGGTGCCGTGGTGGCGATCAACCACACCGGCTACATGGACTTCACCTACGCAGGTCTACCCGCTCGCACCCCTGGTCGCTACATCAGGTTCATGGCCAAACAGGAGGTGTTCGACAACAACATCTCCGGCCCGATCATGCGTGCCCTCAAACACATCCCGGTCGACCGCACCGCGGGCGCCGATTCCTACAAGTCGGCGGTGAAGTACCTGCGCGACGGCGAGCTCGTCGGTGTCTACCCCGAGGCCACGATCAGTCGCAGCTTCGAGATCAAGGAATTCAAGTCCGGCGCGGCGCGCATGGCATTGGAAGCCGACGTCCCGATCATCCCGATGACCATCTGGGGCGCCCAGCGGGTCTGGACCAAGGGCTTCCCGAAGCGCCTCGGCCGCACCAACACCCCCATCTCCATCGCCGTCGGCGCCCCCATCCAGCCCTACGAACCGATCGCCGACCTCACCGCCCAGCTCCGCTCCACCATGCAGGAAATGCTCGCCGACCTGCAAAAATCCTATGACAACGAGCCAGGGGCGTACTGGGTCCCGAAGCGTCTCGGCGGCAGCGCTCCCTCCCTCGAGGAGGCAACCGCACTCGACGACGCCGAGGCCGCCGAACGGCTGGCTCGCAAGGCCGAGAAAACAGCGGAAACCGAGGGCTGACGTTCGCCGGCCCCGGCATCCCCTGCACGGTGCACACCTTCGCGGGCCCGGTCCGCGCAGGTCTGCACCGCGCTACGGGTGACGACGGCGCGCACGCCTGCTCGGGCGACATGCTGCTCGAAGCTGTCGCGGCCTGTGCCGCAGTGACCTGCCGCAGCGTTGCCACGGCCATGGGCATCCGCCGATGATCCGGGTGGTCCGCGCCCCCGCGTCGTGATCGGGCCGAGCCGCCTCTCAGCGTGGCATCTGGCAGGGCGTCGGCGCGGGCAGCTTGCCGCGAAGGTAGGCGGCCGGAGGCACGCCCATCAGGGTGCGGAAATCGGCGGTGAGGTGGGACTGGTCGTAGAAGCCGACCTCGGCGGCGAGGTTCGACCACGGGGTGTTGCCCGCGTAGGCGAGCACTCGCAGCACCCGGTCGATACGCGCGAAGTGCTTGGGGGACAGGCCGGTTCCGGCGAGGAACAGCGAGCGCAATTGACGTTCGCTGACCGCGAGCCGGGCCGCGAGCTCGGGGACCGCCTGTGCACTGTCCGCGGTCAGCGCGCTGATCGCCGCGCGCAGCACGAGGCGGTGCGCCCGCTGGGTCGCGCTCTCGGAGACCTGTTGGGGGAGCGCGTCCTCCAGATAGATGATCGCCTCGTCCGCGGGCAGCCGGGTCAGCGCCGGTGCCGCGATACTGAGGGGGCCGGGCAGATCGTCGAGTGGCACGACGCGGTCGGTCAGTTCGGCCGCGGTCACGCCGAGCAACTGACGGGTCGCCCCCGCCGCCAAGCGCAGACGCACGCATCCGCCGGGTTCCGCACCGTGCGAGTAGGCGGCCTTGGTCTGCGCGCCGATCACGAAAGCCGCTGTCCTGCCCGATGACTCGGTGCGCAATACCACGGTCGTCGAGGTCGCGGGTGGATGGGCGAACGGCTGGGTGAGGTCGTGCTGGACCGGTGTCGCGGTCAGTTCCGTGAGCCAGGGGCGCAGCGAATCCGGCGTCGGCACCGATGTCTCGATCTGCGCTGTGGTCAGGTACCGGGTGCTCACCCGATCAACAGTAGGCGCTTCCCGGCCCGCTCGTCCGTGCCGATTTTTCCTATAGGCGCAGGCGGTCGTGCCGCCATGCTCGACCCATGATCCTGATCACCGGTGCGACAGGCACCATCGGTAGCGCCCTGCTCACCCATCTCGTCGCCGACGGTGTCGAGGTCCGGGCAACCACCCGCGACCCGGCGAACACCACCTTTCCCGCCGGCGTCGAGGCGGTCCATGTCGACTACCGCGACCCGTCGACCTTCGCGCCCGCCATGGCCGGGGTCGATGCCGCGTTCCTCAACGGTCTGCCCGGCCCCGACGACACCGGTGTCGACGCCGCGCTGATCGAGGCCGCGCGGGCCGCCGGCGTGCGACGGGTGGTGAAACTGTCCATCATCGGCGCGGGTGATCCCCGCCTCGGCGCTCCTGGCCGCTGGCACGTGCCGGGGGAGGACGCAGTGCGCGTCTGCGGGCTGGAATGGACGATCTTGCGCCCCAACACTTTCGCGTCGAATACGGTCAGCTGGAGCGAACCGCTGCGCACCGGGATGCCGGTGCCGAACCTCACCGGCGAGGGCAGGCAGGCAGTGGTCGACCCTCGCGACGTCGCCGAGGTCGCTGCCGCCGCACTGCGCAGTGGAGCACATCACGGCCGGACCTACACTCTCACCGGCCCCATCCTGCAGACCGCGCGCGAGCAGGCCACTGTGCTGTCCGAGGTCCTCGGCCGACCGATCGCGCTCACCGATATCGCCGAGGCCGACGCCGCCGACTTCATGCGGTCGGCGGGCCTGTCCCCGGCCTTCGTCGAGGCCGCCGCCAACGGCCAATCATTCATTCGCGCGGGCCACAATGAATTGATCACCGACGACATCACCCGCGTCCTGGGCCGCCCACCCCGCAGCTACGCCACCTGGGCCGCCGACCACCGCGCCGCGTTCCTCCCCGTCGCCACGGCTCCGGAAAGGAACTGACCGGGCAGCTCACCCGGCCGGGTTCCGGCGCGTGGCGGCGCGCCGGACCCGTCGGCTCAGTTCATCGTCAGGACCCACGAGCCGTTGCAACCGATACGGGTGTTCATGTTGCCGTCGTAGACCCAGTCGAACCTGATCGGCGGGTTCGTCCGCACATGCCAATTCCCCGACGGCGAGGTCACCACCTTGCCGTTGCGCGTCAGCACGCCGACCTGGTCGTGGTTGAACTGCCACTTCCCGCCGCTGGTCGGGTAGTTCAACCGCAGCGTCACCCGCCCACCCGTGTGGTTCTGCACGACCAGACACGAGCCCGGGTCGGCCCGGTTGACCGCGTTCTCTCCGAACCCCTCGTCCTCGACGTTCTCCCCGCTGTCGGTGAGCTCCACCGGATCGGTGAAGCCGGCCTGCGCGGGCCCGGCCCCCAGGACGGCCACCGCCGTCACCGCGATGCCCGCCGCGATCATCCCCAGAGTCTTCATGCAGTTCCCCCTATGATTCCCGCGGTCGCAACCGCCCTACGAAAGACCCTCCCTCGCAATGATTTCCACAAGCTTGGTGTCGGCTTAACGATGCGCGTCGGCCGTTGGTCTCACCGTAGGCGCCTGTTCTCGGTGAGCCCGGATTTCGTAGTTCGGGAGTTTCGCGCTAAAGTTCCTTCTCGCACGACGAAGTCACCGGCGGTCGCCGGAAAGGCCTCGGAAGGCACGCGGATGTGGCGCAGTGGTAGCGCATCACCTTGCCAAGGTGAGGGTCGCGAGTTCGAATCTCGTCATCCGCTCAACGAAAAGCCCGGCCATCGTGCCGGGCTTTTCTCATTGCCTGCGCCGCTCGAGCAGTTCGTGACTCACCGGCGCCAAGAACTCCCCGATCAGGGTTCGCCGCCACCAGATCCGCTCGCGCATCAGTTCGGTGGGCGTACTGAAGTGGTACTCGTACAGGCGGGCGCGCAGGTAGTGCGGGGGCGCGTCGGGGAAGGGACAGTGCCGCAGCAGGCGCAAGGTGTCGGGGTCGTTGTCGAGCAGGCGTACGACCAACGGCAATGCCCAGGATCGCGCGTACGAGGGCGACAGGGCGGCGAACCACATCAGCCAGTCCAGTCGCAGGTGATACGGCGCCCACTGACGCGGGCAAGAGCGGAGGTCGCCGGGTTTGCCCTTGAACTCGTATTCGCGCCACACCGTGTCCGGTTCGAGGTGGGTGCCGTCGGTGCCCTCGAACACGATCTCCTGCCGGACACGGGTGATGCTGCCGAACGCACCGTAGGAGTTGACCAGGTGCAATGGGTCGAACGAGGCGTTCATCGCCTGCTGTGCGGAGAGCAGATTACGCACCGGCCAGAAGCTCAGCACGATGACCATCGCGGTGAACGCGATCCCCGCGCCGATGAACCACCCCGGCGGCTCGGCGACCGGCGGCGCGTCCGGCAGTAGCGGGTATGCGCTGACTGCGGTGGTCGCCAAGAGCAGGGTCACCCAGTTCAGCCAGGCGAAATTGCCCGACAGCACCAGCCACAGCTGGGTGACGATGATGATGATCGCCGCGATACCTGCCACCGGCTGCGGCGCGAACAGCCCGAACGGCACGATCAGCTGTGCGAAGTGATTGGCGGCCACTTCGACCCGGTGCAGCGGCCGGGGCAGATGGTGGAAGAACCAGCTCAGCGGACCTGGCATCGGCTGGGTCTCGTGGTGGTAGTACAGGCAGGTCAGATCCCGCCAGCACCGATCGCCGCGCATCTTGATCAGCCCGGCCCCGAACTCGACCCGGAACACCAGCCAGCGCGCGGCCAGCAGCACGAGCAGCGGCGGCGCGACTGTGTCGTTGCCGAGGAAGATCGCCAGAAAACCGGCCTCGAGCAGCAACGATTCCCAGCCGAAGGAATACCACTGCTGCCCGACGTTGACGATCGACACGTACAGCACCCACAGCACGAACCACAGCGCCATCCCCGCCCACAAGGGGATGAGATCGGCGACACCGAGGGCGACAGCGACCGCGAGCGCCGCCCCGAACCAGGCGACTGCGGCGTAGAACCGATCGGAATAGTGCAGATGGAACAGGCTCGGTGACCGGCGAAACGGCGTCCTGGCCAGGTATCGGGGGATGGGTAGCATCCCGCGCTCACCGAGCAACGCGCGAAATTGCAGGGCGGCCGCCAGGAAGGCCAGGGCATACACAACCGCCAGACCACGCTGGAAGATCAGCCTGCCCTGCCAGTACTCCGGTGCAGTGAACCAGTCCATCCGTGCACTCCCGGTGGTCGAGTCCCGCAAGGGTGGTGTACCCGCGAACGGCAGGCGAAATCTAGGGCGACTCGAGTCCGGTGCCGCGCAGCAGCGCTCCACGCAGGTCGACGTCGTTCCAGTGCTCGGCGATGCCGGGCCGCACCCGCAGGTACTCGATGACGCGATCGGTATCCCAGCCGTGCGATTCGCGCAGCCCGGCGCCGATCATCGTCAGGTACCGGGCAGCGGGGCGTCGCAGAGCAACGGTCTCGGGATCCCATGGCGAGGTGAGGGTGAGGATCGCGATCCCCTCGTGCGTACCCGCGTGCACCACCGTCTCGTACCGACCCGGCCCCAGCCGCACCGAATCTTCGGCGAGTACCGGTGCCGGGTCGAAGTCGGTGGCCGGGGTCCGGTACATCTCTTGGGCGAGCAGGTCACCGAACTGGCCGACGGTCAGCAGGTACCCGCGCGCTGCGACGCCGATCGGCCAACCGGTGGCCGGTCGCGCCGCGTAGAAGCCGACCCCGCCGGTCCAGACCGGGCTCTGCCAGGCGAAATACAGGCTCCCCGGCAGCATGAGCGGCACCGTAGCGGCCGGGGCCGACGGGTCGCGGAACCCGGGATAGGTGTGGTCGGTGCCGGGCGGTGTGCCGCCCCGCCGGTAGTAGGCGAACCGCTGCGCGTGCAGGTTGGAGCCGTAGGCGGCGTACCAGACACGTTGGACGGTCGTCACGAGTTCACCTCGGGTCGGTGGGAGCCGGCCCGGGGGATATAGATACCGGCGGCCCGCAGTTTCGCCTCGATGAGTGCGGCCAGCCTGCCGACCGTCGAGGTCTGCTCCTGATCGTGATGGGCGATCATCTGGTAGCGGGTCGCGGCGTCGGTGCGGGCCTGCAGACCGGTGACGACCCGTAGCTGCGCGGGGTTGGCGAGCAGTTGTTCGACCAGGGCGGTGGCGAGTCCGTCGATCCGGGGATCGTCGGGCTCCCAGCTCCTGGCTTCCACGCCCTGCCGGAACAGCGCGACGTACCGCGGGTCCTCGATGGCATTCTCGACATCGGTGAGGTAGTCGTCGAAACGCTCCGGCACCAATGCCATGGCCAGTACCCAGCCCTCCCTGGTCGCGGCCACTTCGTCGGCCGGAAAGCCGAGCTCGGGGAACCGTTCGAGCAGTGCCACCGCCCGATCGGGCAGCAGTGCCCGGTTGCCGTCGGTCAGCCGGTGCAGGGTGGCCCGCCGGGCGCTCAGCTCGTCGATTCGCGCGGTGAGCTGACGTTCGACCTCGGCCAGCGCGGTGGCGAACCGGTCGGCGTCGGCGTCGAGCAGTGGCTCGATCTCGGCGAGCGGCACCCCGGCCTCGGCCAGCGTTCTGACCTTGACCAGCCGCAACAGCTCCGCCGACCCGTAGCGGCGGTACCCGGAGCTGTCCCGATCGGGCTCGGCGACCAGTTCGAGCTTGTGATAATGGCGCACCGTCTTCACCGTGACACCGACGAACGCCGCCGCCTGCCCGATCGTGACCCCGTTCCGCATTCGTTCAGCTTGCCTTGTCCGCGACCGGATTTCCGGCTGAGGGTGCGTCGAACACCGCGTCGACCAGTGCCTTCTGCACGGTCTGGAATGCGGGCGCGATGGTCAGGTCGGCGTCGTCCACGCAGGTCAGGAACGCGGTCATGGTCCTGCTCCGGTCGGGCGTGCTGTACATCAGTGCCGCGAAGCCCGCTATGCCGCCGTTGTGGGTGATGACGGTGGCGCCACCGGCGGTCCGCTGCACGAAGACACCGAGTCCGTACTCCATGTTCGGGATGCCGGTGGCGTGGGTGGTGTACATCTGGGCCAGCAGCGCCGCGGGCACGAGCTCGCCACCCACCAGCGCGGTGATGAAGGTCTGCAGGTCGGCGGTGGTCGAGATCATGTCGCCGCCGGTGGATACCCACGACGGGTTGTGCTCGGTGACATCGACGACGCGCTGCTCCTCGCCGTCGGCATACCGGAAGTAGGCGTGCGGGTGCGGCTCGGGCAGTTCGGTCGAGGCGCCGGGCAGCACCGTGCCGGTCAGGCCGAGCGGGCCGATGATCAGCCGGTCCATCTCCGCGGCGAGTGAGTTGCCGGTGACCTTCTCCACCAGCAGCCGGGCGATGACGTAGTTGGTGTTGGAGTAGCTCCAACCGGTCCCCGGCTCGAACCGCGCCGGCTTCGACAGGGCCAGCGTGACCAGTTCCTCGGGTAGGTAGGTCGCGAAGCGCTTGTCCACCCATTCCTTGCCCGCGATCGTGGAGGGGATCCCGGCGACGACGGTTCCGTCCTCGTAGAACTCGCCGGTGAAATTGAACACTCCGCTGGTGTGCTGCAACACCATTCGCACGGTGATCCGCTCGTCCAGAGCGAACTCGGGCAGGTAGCGCAGCATCGGCGCGTCCAGGTCGATGCGGCCCTCGGCGACCAATTGCAGAACCACGGTCGCGGTGAAGGTCTTGGTGTTGCTGCCGATCCGGACGTGCCCGTCGACCGGCGGCCGCGCGGTCCCACCGAGTTCGCTCACGCCGGCGCTACCGGCCCATTCGCCCCGCTCGTCGCGCACCCGCAGCGACACCGCGAGGAACCCGGCAGCGACGGTCTCCTCGATGAGCTGCTGCAGATCCTGTCGCGCAATGCTTTTCGTGCTCATGATGGCTCTCCTCGAATCAGATGTCCCGGCTCTGTGCCGTTGAAACGAGGCTCCACCCTGACCCGAGGTCAACCACAAGGGTGAGCTGAGTCACACGACGACGCAAAAGGGCGGGGCGGCAAGAGATCTGCCGCCCCGCCCTGCTGCGTGAACTACTGTGCCGTCGACTTGAACCGGCGCAGACGCAGGCTGTTGCTCACCACGAACACCGAGCTGAACGCCATCGCGGCGCCGGCCAGCATCGGGTTGAGCAGTCCCGCCATGGCCAGCGGGATCGCCGCCACGTTGTAGGCGAAGGCCCAGAACAGGTTGCCCTTGATCGTGGCCAGCGTGCGCCGGGACAGCCGGATCGCGTCGGCAGCGGCGCGCAGGTCACCGCGGACCAGGGTCAGGTCGCTGGCCTCGATGGCGACATCGGTGCCGGTGCCCATCGACAGGCCCAGATCGGCCTGGGCCAGGGCGGCCGCGTCGTTGACGCCGTCGCCGACCATCGCGACGACCTTGCCCTCGGCCTGCAGCCGCTTGACGGTGTCGACCTTGTCCTGGGGCAGCACCTCGGCGATCACCTCGTCGATGCCTACCTCGTCGCCGATGGTGCGCGCGGCGCGCGCATTGTCACCGGTGAGCAGGATCGGGGTCAGGCCGAGCTCGCGGAACTGCGAGATGGCCTGGGCCGAGGTCGGTTTCACCGCATCGGCGACAACGAGGACACCGCGCGCCTTTCCGTCCCAGGCCACGGCGACCGCGGTCTTACCCGCCGACTCCGCTTCCGTCATCGCGGTTTCCAGGTGCTCCGGCAGTGGCTGCGACCAGTCGGCCAGCAGCCGCGCCCGGCCGACGATCACCGCGGAACCGCTCACCACGCCCTGCACGCCGAGACCTTCGATGTTGGCGAAACCCTCGACCGGCAGCAGCGTGCCGAACTCCTCCTGCGCGCCCTTGGCGATCGCCTGCGCGATCGGGTGCTCCGACGAATGTTCCAGCGCACCGGCCAGTTCCAGCACCCGGCCGCGCTCCTCGCCCTCGGCGGGCAGCACGTCGAGCAGGGTCATCTTGCCGGTGGTGACGGTGCCGGTCTTGTCCAGCACGATGGTGTCGACCTTGCGGGTCGATTCCAGTACCTCGGGGCCCTTGATCAGGATGCCGAGCTGCGCGCCGCGTCCGGTGCCGACCATCAGTGCGGTCGGGGTGGCCAGACCGAGGGCGCAGGGGCAGGCGATGATCAGTACCGCGACGCCCGCGGTGAAGGCGGCGGCGACGGAACCACCGGTACCGAGCCAGAATCCGAGCGTGGCGACGGCGAGCGCGATGACGATCGGGACGAAGATGCCCGAGATCCTGTCGGCCAGCCGTTGCGCCTGCGCCTTGCCGGTCTGTGCGTCTTCCACCAGCTGTGCCATCTGGGCGAGCTGGGTGTCGGAGCCGATCCTGGTGGCCCGCACGAGCAGTCGCCCGCCGACATTCACGGTGGCGCCGGTGACAGCATCGTCGACGCCGACCTCCACCGGCACCGACTCGCCGGTCAGCATGGACGCGTCGACGGCCGAGGAACCCTCGGTCACCACACCGTCGGTGGCGATCTTCTCACCGGGCCGGACGACGAACTCGTCACCGACAGCCAACTGCTCCACCGGGATTCGCGTCTCGACACCGTCGCGAAGGATCGCCACGTCCTTCGCGCCGAGCTCGAGCAGCGCCTTGAGCGCAGCGCCTGCGCGCCGCTTCGAGCGCGCCTCGAAATACCGTCCGGCCAGGATGAACGTCGTCACGCCCGCCGCAGCTTCGAGGTAGATGCTGCCGCTGCCGTCCATCCGCGCGATGGTGAGTTCGAACGGGTGCTTCATTCCCGGCGTGCCCGCTGTGCCCCAGAACAGGGCGTACAGCGACCAGCCGAGCGCGGCGAGGGTGCCCATCGACACCAGCGTGTCCATGGTGGCGGTGCCGTGCTTGAGGTTGGTCCACGCTGCCTTGTGGAACGGCAGCGCACCCCAGATCACGACCGGCGCGGCCAGGGTGAGCGAGAGCCATTGCCAGTTGGTGAACTGCAGCGCCGGGATCATGGCCATCGCGATCACCGGAATGGTGAGCAGCGCCGACACCGTCAGCCTGCTGCGCAGCGAGGCTGTCGGGTCCGCTTCGGCGGCGGGGGCCTCGTCGGACTCGGTCTTCTTCGGGGCGGGCAGTGCTGCGGTGTAGCCGGCCTGCTCAACGGTGGTGATCAGCTCCTCGGGGGAGATGTCACCGGTGAAGTCGACGCGTGCCTTCTCGGTGGCGTAGTTGACCGTGGCGGTGACCCCGTCGAGCTTGTTGAGCTTCTTCTCGATGCGGTTCGCGCAGGAAGCGCAGGTCATGCCACCGATCACCAGTTCTACCTGGCCGGTGCCCGGTGGGTGTGTCACGGCGGTCATGGGATGCTCCGATCGTTTCCTGATATCGATTCTTGCTGAATGTTTGCGGTGAGGGGGACGCAGGTCCCGGACCCTGGTCAGTGACCGTGGCTGGGTGCGCCGGGCTCGCTGGTCGGTGCGGTAACGGGCGCGCTGGAATCCGGCTGGGCGACGTGCACGGTGAACTCGGCCGTGCGCACCACGCCCTGGTGCTGGAAGTCGAGGAACAGGCGGTAGTCGCCCGCGGTCGGCGCGTTCACCACGAAGTCGATGCCGGGTCCGGCCGGGGTGAGGCCGTCGCCGGGTGCGCCTTCGGGGTGAACGTGCAGGTAGGCGAGGTCGGCGGCCCGGAGTGCGACCAGGTGGCCATAGGCGCCGAGGTAGGGCTCGAGGTCGGTCACCGGGCTGCCGTTGCGGCTGACCGAGAGCGTCACCTTCGACGCAGTGCCCGGTGCGACCGTGCCGTTTAGCGCGACCGTGTACTCGCCGACTTGTGCGGTGGCGGCCGGAGCGGGCAGAGCCTGCACGTCGTAATTGCCTGCTACGCGCAGATCGGCGCCGAGCGTCAGGTTCGACCCGCCCGCGGGGGTGAAGTCGGCGAAGACCCGGTAGTCACCGGCCCGGCTCAGGTTCAGCGGGACGGTCCAGGTTCCGGCCGGATCCAGCACCGGGTGCACGTGCTGGAAACCGGCCATATCGCGCCGGACGACGATCAGGTGCAGATCCTTGTCATGGCTGGTCTGGTATTTCGTCACCGGAGCGCCGGTGGCATCGAGGATGCGGAAGGCGATCGGCGCCTGTGCCGCGGTCGTGGTGTTCGGCTTGTCGAGCGCCAGCGTGTAGCCCTGGTCGGTGACCAGCAGCCCGCCGGGCAGGTCGGCGGCGGGTGCCGCCGCGGTCTCGTGCTCGCCGTGCCCGGCCGGTTCGGAGGGTTCCGGACCGACCAGGGCGCCGGCGGCCAGAGCGATCCCGAAGACCGCCGCGAGGCCGAGGGCGAATCCGGCGAACTTACCTGTGGCGTTCATCGGGATGCTCCTTTTCTGTGCAGTGAAGGTTTCAGTCGGCGAGCTGGAAGCCGGCTGCGGTGACGGCCTCGGCGAGGGCGGTGCGTTCGGGTGCGATGCCCTCGATGGTCACCTTGCCGTCGGTCAGGTCGACATCGACGCCGGTGACGCCGGGCAGGGCGCCGACCTTGTCGCTGACCTTCTTGATGCAGCAGCTGCAAGTCATGCCGTTGACCGTGACGGTCGTGGTGGTGGTGATGCTCATGGAACTCTCCTCGTTTCGCTCTTCATAATTACCATACCCCCCTAGGGTATTTTGTCAAACCGTCGCGCCGGCCTTGTCGGCGGCTGGGGTCCGCATAGCCACCGCGGTGATACCCGCACCCGCCAGCGCCAGCACACCCGCGCCGAGGAAGGCCGCGGAGTAGCCGTCGGTCAGCGCCGAGGCGTCGCCGAGCTTGCCCGCGCCGAACGCGGCAGCCACCGCTGTCATCGCGGCCAGGCCGAGCGCCGAGCCCACCTGGTAGCTCACATTGACGATGCCCGAGGCCAGTCCGCCTTCCTCGGGACGCGCCGCCGAGATGGCGGTGCCGAGCGAGGGGATGAACGCCAGCGACATACCCCCCGCCGCGATCAGTGAGGCGGGCAGGACGTCGATCCAGAAATTGCCGGTCGGTCGCACCAGTGACATGACCCCGAGTCCGAGGCCGAGCACGATCAGGCCGGTGACGATCATCGGCTTCGCGCCGAAACGTTGCATCGCCCTCGGAGCCAGCACCACCATGCCGAGCATGATCAGCATGGTCATCGGCAGCAGCGCCGCGCCCGACGGGAACGCGCTGTAGCCGAGCACCTGCTGTAGGTACAGGTTGAGGAAGAACCACATCGGCACCCACGCCGCGGCCAGTGCGAACTGGGCGAAGTTGGCGGCGGCGAGGTTCGGTGCGCGGAAGATGCTCAGCCGCATCAGTGGTTCGCTGCGCCGGGACTGGATGGCGACGAAGCCTGCCAGCAGCGCCGCGGCGAGAGCCAGTACGCCCCAGGTCTCGACCGAGGCCCAGCCGGCCTCCGGCGCCTGCACGATTGCATACACCGCAGCCGCCAAACCGGCTGTCACAGTGACAGATCCGGCGATATCGATAGATCCCTTACGCGCCGGGGCAGCAGGCATCAGCAGCGGCACAGCGATCAGCGCGAGTACGGCGATCGGCACATTGATGTAGAAAACCCAAGGCCAGCTGATGTATTCGGTGATGACACCACCGAGAAACACCCCTGCGGTACCACCGGCGGGCGCGGCGGCGCCGTAGACGGCGAGTGCCTTGGTGAGTTCCTGCGGTGAGCCGCCGAACAACATCATCAGCAGCGTCAGCGCCGACGGTGCGATCAGCGCCGCACCACCGCCCTGGATCGCTCGGCCTGCCAGCTCGAGGCCGACATTGCCCGCGGCTCCGGCGATGACGGAGCCGACGCCGAGCACCACCCAGCCAGCGGCGAACACCCGGCGGGCTCCGAGTAGGTCGGAGAGCCGGCCGCCCAGGAGCAGCAGACCGCCGAAGGCGACCACGTAGGCGTTGAACACCCACGTCAGGTTGCCCGGCGTGAACCCGAGTTCGGCCTGCATCTTGGGCAGCGCGATCCCGATGATCGAGGTGTCCATGATGACCATGAACTGCGCGGCGGCGATCACCGCCAGCGCCCACCATTTCTTGGTGGATTGCGATTGCGTAGTCACGACATTCGTCCTTTCGAGCCGATTGCATCTCGTGCTCGGTACCATACCCCCCTAGGGTATTGTTCTGTCAAGCATCCGGCGAAAGGAGATTTTCGGCCGCGGACATGCGAAAACCCGGCTCGCGTCGTGATGCGAGCCGGGTCCCAGGTGTGCCCGGACTTAGTCGGCGTGGAGGTTGCGCGCTGTGGGCGAAGTCGGGGTCGTGGCCGGGTCGGGTGCGGTGCCGAGCAGACGGTCGGCGGTGCCGGAAGTGGTCACGGTGAACCAGTAGTGCTCGTTCTTGTAGTGATGGTGGCGGTGATTGCGCCAGATCGCCCGGTAGGGGGCATGCCGCGGTTTGTAGTCGGTGTGGATGAGGTAGTGGGTCCACTCGTACAGCAGGCCGAGGGTGGTGATGGTCAGCAGGAAGGTGAGGCCGAGGCTCGCGCGGGGGAAGGCGAGCAGGGCGATCGCGACCAGTGCGAGGATCGTGAGCGTCAGCGACTTCGGTGGAATGAAGATCAGCGGGATCTCGCGCGGGTCGACGTGGTGCTCGCGGTGCTTGCGCGCCAGCTCGCTGTCCAGCGTCACCGGGCCGAGATGCCGTGGGCGCCAATGCAGCACGGTGACATGGATGACCCATTCGACGATCGGGAACGCGGCCAGAATCGCGAGGGGGATCAGTGCGTCGGTGAGCTGCCAGCCGCCGACCGCGAAGCGGGCTACCAGTGCGGTGACGAATATCGCGGCGATCATCCACGGGGAGGGGTGCCGAAGGAATTCGCCGGCCGCCGCGCGCAGCGTAGTGCTGCGGCGGATCGTGCGAGGGCGCCGGGGTCTGGCCTGCGCCGCATTCTCGGTGTGTGTCGCACCGGCCTTGCCGACGCGCTGACCGCGCTCATCGGCGGTGTCAGGCCCGGTGGTGGCGTGCGACGTCGTTGTCGGACGATTGTTCGTCATCGTGTTTCCTCGGGTGATTTCATGCCCCGTCGAGGGCATGGATGAGGGCGGTGGTCGCCGGCCCGAGCAGCGCTCGAGCGGCATCGGCGGCCTGCTGCGGCTCGCCCGCGGCGATCGCGGCGGCCAGGTCTCGATAGGCGCCGATATTGCCCACCTCTGCGGACATGATCGGCGCCAGCGCGGCCAGAGCGGGTTCGTAGGCGGCACGCAGCATGGAATACATCAGCCGGAAGGCGATCGAATCGGCGAGATCGAGGATGTGGTCCCAGAATTCGAGCGCGACCCGCTGCCGGTCGAGTGGATCTGTCTCGGCGGCGAGAGCGTCGACCGATTCGTCCAGCAGCGCCGATTCGCTCACGATCCGTGGATCGGAGCCGGTGCGAACCTCGCCTGTTTTCCCTGCCCGCGATCGGACCCGCGCAGCCGCGAGTTCGGCGATCTTCGGCCCGTTGTGCAGCCGCGCCTCGAGAATGCTGCGAGCGACCGCGGGATCGATCGAATCTCCCCGAAGCAGCAGGCGCGGCAGAACTTCCAGCCCCGCGCTGCGCCGATAGTCCAGCACAGTCGTCGCCTCTCCCTGGCGAACGGCAACCAGCCCGGCCGCGGCCAACCGCTGCAATGCCTCTCGCACCGCGGGCCGCGAAACCCCCAGTGCCTCGGCCAGCTGCCGCTCACTCGGCAAGGTGCTCCCTGCGGTCAACTCCCCGCCCAGCACCTCGGCGGCGATCTGCTCGAACACATCACCGGAAACCGACCGCTTCACCACGGGAGTCCATGCCATCTCCCCATCGTGCGCCGGATAGGTCAGGAGGTCAAGTGGTCAGACCAGTTCTAGGTCACGAAATTCCAGGTGAAATGGATCCCCGAAAGTCAGCTGGGGTCGGAGCCGCGGATAGCCGAGAGCCAGGTGAAGGTGGCGGCGGCGACAGTGGTGGCGGCGATGAACGCGCCGAGCCCGCCGTTCATGACGTACACCCACAGCAGGCCGACCAGGGGAGCGCCGATCGCGGGTTGGACATCGAGGACCAGCCGCCGCGCTACCCCGAAAGCGGGCGTCTCGCTGGGCCGGGAGGGGTTGTCGACGAGTTTGCCCGCAGGCTCGGTGGTGCGGACCCGGCCCGAAGGGTAGAAGCGCGTGTTCCCCTGAAGCACCGATCGCCCGGTCAGCTCCAGCTCGGTCGGGGTGAGCACCGACAACGCCGGCTCATAGAACACCGGCTGCCACACCGGCCGACCGCCACTGCTGATCTCCAACCACGACCGGCTGACCAGCCGGTACTGCTGCCGAACCCGCCTACCGTCCACGGTTCCGAGCACAGTCGACCCCGTCGAAAAGACGCCGAACGCCAGCCCCAATTGGTAGGCGGTATAGCCGAGTACACCGAGAGCGACAACGACAAGCGCACTCACCTGATCGATATCGGCGAACGGCACCCACGCGGCGATGACCGCGAGGGCGCCGCACGTGACGAGCAGCGGATAGGTGAGCGCGCGCGCCGAGCCGGTACTCACCGCAGGAAGACTCCGGCGCTCACTTCAGAAACCCGATCTTGGTGTAGTCGTAGGACGCGAGGCCCGCCGCACCGAAGTTGGCGAGGTTGTCGCGAACACCGAGATTGCCCGCGGACTGCATGAGCGGCAGGGAATGGCCTTCCTCGAATACTTTTCGATCGATCTGGTTGGCCAGCTCCTTGGCCTTGTCCGGATCGAGTTCGGAGATGGCCTGCTCGATGAGGGCATTGAGTTCGGGTGAGCCGATACGGCCGTAATTGCCCTGAAGGTCGTCCGGGTAGTAGCCGTAGATCTGAGTCAGGCTGCTGAGCGGGAAGGCATCGCCTGCGTAAAACCACTGCCCCACATCGAAATTACCCGGCTTGAGCACATCGGGGAACAGACCGGCGCCCGCCTTCGTCTCGATGGTCAACTTCACCCCGATCTGCGCGAGATTCTGCTGAATGATCTGCGCGGTCTGAATATTGGTCGGGTCGTTGTACATCACGTCACGGATCTCGAGTTTCCGGCCGTCCTTCTCGCGCACATCCCCGTTGAGCTTCCAGCCGAGGGCATCGAGCTCTTGCGCCGCGGCCGCCGGGTCGAACCCCAGGCTGTTGTCCTGGTAGCCGTCCTGGCCCTGGAGATAGACATGATTGTTCAGTGGCTCGGGGTCGCGGACGAGCCCGTTCTGGATTGCATCGGCGATACCCTGCCGGTCGATCGCCTTCGAGATCGCAACGCGCACACGCTGTTCGGCCAGGATCGAACCCGGCGCGCCATTGAAGGTGAAGTGTCCCCAACCATTGCCGGGCGCTCGCCGAATCGCGATGCCGGGCGTACTGCTCACCGCTTTCACATCGTCGCGGCTGGCGATTCCGACCGCATCGATCTCGTTGTTCAACAGCGCAGGCGTGAAGGCCGCACTATCGAGGACGCTGAAGGTCATGGTGTCGAGTTTCGGAGTATCGCCCCACCATCGGGGATTGCGACCGAGAACGACCCGGCCTTGTCCGCGGTCGACCGACTCGACGGCGAATGGGCCCGACGACAGCGTCAGAGCCTCGACCTGGCTGTTGTTGAACGCTTCGGCACTCGAGGTGATGGACTTCGGGTAGAGGAACGAGTTACCCGCGAGCTGTCCGCGCCACTCCGCGTAGTGCTTCTTGAACGTGATGACGGCCTGCTTGTCATCGACACCGCGGTCGACCTTCTCGACCCGATCGAAGCCATAGTTGAGGGCGACCAGATATGCCTTGTCCACACCGCTGAGCGCCGCGGCCTGAGAGCGAATGTCCTCCCAGGTGATCGGCGTGCCATCGGACCACACGGCCTCGGGATTGATCGTGTAGGTGACCTGCTGCGGTTCGGTATCGGTCAACGCGATGTCGGTGAAGTAGTCGGTATTGACCGAAAGGTTCGCCGCTGCATCAGTTTTGAACGCGCGGGGCATCACCGGACGCAGGATCGAACCGGTGCCTCCGGTGTTGCCGTCGGTGTGCAGCCCGTTCCAGTTCTCCGGCAGCGAGGTAATCGCCAGTCGAAGATTGCCGCCGTCACGAAGTTCGCTGACATCGCGCGGATTGATGTCATTGGTGGTGCCGAGCGCGGCGTCACCGTCGGCCACGACATCGTCGCCCGAGGCACATCCGGCGGCCATCAAACTGACGATGACGAGGGGGATTGCCAGTCGGGTGGTCATCGAACGAATTCGCATCGCCCGGTCCTTTCATCAAGTTCGCTGCACGGGGGTGGAACGACGGCGTGTCTACTCGACGAAACCGACCTTGGTGTAGTCGTAGGACGCCAGCCCTTCCGCGCCGTAATTGGCGAGGCCGTCTCGCGTTGCGACCGTGCCCGCGGACTGCACGATGGGAAGGGAGAAGCCCTCCTCGAAGATCATCCGGTCGGCCTTGTTCGCGAGTTCGATCGCCTTCTCCGGATCGAGTTCGCCGATGACCTCCTCGATCAGTGCGTTGAGTTCGGGCGAACCGATACGGCCCTTGTTGCTCAGCGGGTTCGCGGGATCGTAGGCATAGATCTGGGGCAATGCACCGAGCGGGAAAATGCTCTTCGACCAGACGAATTGGGCGATATCGAAGTTGCCGGGGTCGATGACGGTCGTGAACAAGCCATTGCCGGGATAGGTCTCGATGATCAGCTTCACGCCGATCTCGGCCAGGTTCTGCTGGGCGATCTGGGCGATCTGGGTCCAGGTATCGGCCTGGTACATGACATCGCGGATCTCCAGCTTGCGGCCGTCCTTCTCCCGCACGTCGCCGTTGAGCTTCCAGCCCAGCTCGTCGAGCATGCGAGCAGCCGCAGCAGGATCGTAGGAGACTGATTCGGCGTTGTCCTGGTACCCCTTCTGGCCAACCAGGAAAAGATGGTTGTTCAGCGGCTTCGGGTCGGTGACCACACCGTTCTGGGTGGCCGTAGCGATCGCCTGCCGGTCGATACCCTTCGAAATCGCGATCCGCAGCTTCGGATCGGACAGCAACGCGCCGGGCGCACCGTTGAACGTGAAGTGCGAGTACCTGTTCGCGGGCGCGCGGCGAACCTTGATGCCGGGCGTATTCGTCGCGGTTTTGACCTCTTCGACGCCGGACAGGGTAGAGACGTCGAGTTCATTGTTCTGCAACGCGTTCAGGCGCGCTGAGTTGTCGAGGACGCTGTAGGTGACGCTGTCGAGCTTGGGGGTATCACCCCACCATTTCGGGTTGCGGCTCAGCACGATCCGCTGCTGTGCGCGGTCGATCGAGGTGATGATGAACGGCCCGGACGACAGCGGCATATCGTTGCGATACAAGTCGTCGAATGCCTGCGGCGATGCCGTCAGCTGGCGGGGGTACAACGGATTGAACAGGCCCTTCCACTCCGCGTAGTGCTCGGCGAAGGTGACGATCGCCTGCCGGTCGTCGACGCCGCGTTCGACCTTCTCGACGCTGCTGTAGCCCTGGCTCGCCGCGATCTTGAAGGCGGTGTCACGCCCGCTCAACACATTCGCTTGAGACCGCAGATCCTCCCAGGTGATCGGGGACCCATCCGACCAGACCGCTTTCGGATTGATCGTATATTTGATCTGCTGCGGCTCGGTATTGATGAGTTCGACATCGGAGTAGTAGTTGTGGTCAATCGTCAGATTGCCCGCCGCGTCGGAATTGATCGTGCCCGGCAGCGCCCAGGCGGTGAGCGCGCTGATCTCGCCGTCGGAGTCGACGTGGAGGTTGTTGAAAGTCGCGGGAAAACTGGTCAGCGCCAACCGGAGATTGCCACCGTCACGCAAGGCGTCGCGGTCCTGCGGATTGATGTCGTTGACCGCACCGATCGCGCTCCCACCGGATTGCACGTCGATATCGGAGCCACAGCCACCCAGCACCAACGTCAAGGCGAACACTGGGACCGCGATGCGGAAACCAGCCCGGCGCAACCGACTGGCGTAAGTAGCAGTGGTCATTTCGTGAATCCGATCTTCGTGTAGTCGTACGTTGCCAAACCAGGGGAGCCGATGTTGGCGAGGGTGGTGCGGGCGCCGACGCTGCCGTCGGACTGCATCAGGGGCAGGGAATGGCCTTCTTCGAATACCTTGCGGTCGACCTGGTTCGCGAGGTCGATGGACTTCTCGGGGTCCAGTTCGGTGAGGGTTTGTTCGATGAGGGCTTTGAGTTCGGGGGAGCCGATGCGGCCGTAGTTGGCCTGGAGGTCGGTGGGGTCGTAGTAGTAGATCTGGCGCAGGCTGCTCAGGGGGAAAGGGTCGCCCTGGTAGACGTATTGGGCGGCGTCGAAGTCGCCGGGTTGGATGACATCGGTGAACAGGCCCGCAGCGGGCTTGGTGTCGATGTTCAGCTGGACGCCGATGGCGGCCAGGTTCTGCTGGATGATCTGAGCCGTCTGGACCCAGGTGGGGTCGTTGTACATGACGTCGCGGATGACCAGCTTGCGGCCGTCCTTCTCGCGGACCTCGCCGTCGAGTTTCCAGCCGAGGGCGTCGAGTTCGGCGGCGGCAGCAGTCGGGTCGAAGCCGAGACTATTGTCCTGGTAGCCCTTTTGGCCCTGAAGGAAGACGTGATTGTTCAACGGCTTCGGGTCTTCGACCAGCCCGTTCTGCAAAGCGTTGACGATGCCGACGCGGTCGATCGCCTTCGAAATCGCCACGCGCACGCCCTCTTCGGCGAGAATCGAGCCGGGTGCGCCGTTGAACGTGATGTGGCGCCAGCGATTACCGGGAGCGCGTCGCACGACGAGCCCTTCGGTGCCGCGCACGGTCTTCACGTCGTCGAGGGTGGTCAGGCGGACCAGGTCGATCTCGTTGTTCTGCAACGCCTGGACCCAGGACGAATGGTCGAGCACGCTGTAGGTGATGGTGTCGAGAACCGGCTTGTCGCCCCACCATTTCGGGTTGCGGCCCAGCGTGATCCGACCCTGACCGCGGTCGGTGTCGCTGACGATGAACGGCCCGGCGGTGAGCGTGATCGCATCGGTGAGGCTGGTGTTGAAGGCCTCCGGCGTGCTGGTCACCGATTTCGGGTAGAGCGCGGAGTTGCCGGCGAACTGGCCGCGCCAGTCGGCGTAGGGCTTGCTGAAGGTGAGCACGGCCTGCTGGTCGTCGACGCCGCGCTCCACCTTGTCGACGAACTCGAAACCGTTGGTGATCGCGATCAGGTAGCTCTTGTCGCGTCCGCTCAGCGCGTGCGCCTGCGAGGCCAGATCCTCCCAGGTGATCGGCGTACCGTCCGACCAGACCGCTTTCGGGTTGATCGAATACGTCACCTGCATCGGATCGGTGCCGGTCAGCTGGATGTCGGTGAAGAAATCGGTGTCGATGCTGAGCTGGCCCGCCGCGTCGATCTCGAACGAACGCGGCATCATCGTCCAGACGATTTCGCCGATCTCACCGTTGTTGCCGTCATTGGACAGGATGTTCCAGTTGGCGGGGAAGTCGGTGGTGGCCAGGCGCAGGTTGCCGCCCTCACGGAGCTGGTCGCGCGGGGTGGGGTTCACGTCGCTGGTGGTGCCGATCGCATTGCTGAGACCGGCGGCCGACTCGTCTGCTGCCGCACAGCCCGCCACGATCATCGCGGCAGCGACTACCACTGCGGCACAGCGCAATCGGGCTCCACGTGCATGCATTCGTCGGGTTCTCATGGCACCTCCTGCTCGGGTCCTACCCGCTGACTACGGGTTCGGGTACGGCCGCGATGAGCGAGCGCGTGTACTCGTGCTGAGGATCGGCGAAGATCTGCTCGGCCGGACCGGATTCGACGATCTCGCCCCGCAGCATCACCGCGATGTCGTGGGCGAGGTTGCGCACCACCGACAGATCATGGGAGACGAACAGGTAGGCCAGTCCGCGCTCGGCCTGCAGGTCACGCAGCAGGTTGAGCACGCCGGCCTGGATCGACACGTCCAACGACGAGACGGGTTCGTCGAGTACCAGCAGCTGGGGATCGAGGGCGAGCGCGCGAGCGATGCTGATGCGCTGCTTCTGACCGCCGGAGAAGTCGGCGGGGTATCGGTCGGCGTGCTCGGGACGTAGACCGACCTGGCGCAACAACTCCGGCACCCGCCGGTTGACCTCCTCGCGAGACCGGCCGTCGATGCGCAGTGGCTCGGCCAATACGTCGAAGATCGGCAGGCGCGGGTCGAGGGAGGAGCTGGGGTCCTGGAACACGATCTGCATCTTGCGGCGGATCTCGCGGGTGCGCGCCTTGGTGAGCGTGGCGACGTCGTTGCCCAGCACCTCGATACTGCCCGACTGTGGGCGCGCCAAGTCCATGATCTGCGACAGGGTGGTCGACTTGCCCGACCCGGACTCGCCGACCAGCGCGAGGGTGCGGCCCGCGCGCACCGAGAAACTGATGCCGTCGACCGCGCGGACCTCGCCGGTGCGACGGCGTAGCAGCACACCGGAGGTGAGGGGGAAGGTCTTCACCAGGTCGGTGACGCGCAGGACCACGTCGTCGTCGGTGCGGTCGGGGTGCGCCGGGGCGGGGATCTCCTCGCGATAGGCCTCGAAGAGCTGGTGGGTGCCGACTTCGGCGGTGCGGATGCAGGCGACCGAGTGACCGGGGCTCACCTTCTCCAGCGGGGGTTCGGCGGCAGTGCAGTCGACGATCGAGACCGGGCAGCGCGGCGCGAACGAGCAACCCGGCGGCAGGGCGTGCATCGCAGGCGGGGCGCCGAGGATCGGGATCAGCGGCGTGCGCGGCGGGCCGTCCATGCGCGGGATGGAGCCGAGCAGGCCGACGGTGTAGGGCATGCGCGGCGCGGCGAAAAGCTCTGTGACCGGCGCGGTTTCGACAACCTTGCCCGCGTACATCACGGCGACCCGGTTGGCGACGGTGGCCGCGATGCCCATGTCGTGGGTGATCATGATGACGCCCGCGCCGGTGATGTCGCGCGCCTGGCGCAGCAGCGCGAGGATCTGGGCCTGCACCGTCACGTCGAGCGCGGTGGTCGGTTCGTCGCAGATGATCAGGGCGGGGTCGTTGGCGATGGCCATGGCGATCACCACGCGCTGGCGCATACCGCCGGAGAACTCGTGCGGGAACGCCTTCGAACGGGCCCTCGCATCGGCGATGCCGACGAGTTCGAGCAGCTCGATGGCCCGCTCGCCCGCGTCCTTGCGGCTCATCTCGCCGTGGGCGAGCAGAGCTTCGGCGATCTGGTCACCGACCCGATACACCGGCGTCAGCGCGGAGAGCGGATCCTGGAAGACCATGCTGATCGAGGAGCCGCGCAGCTTCGACATCTGCTTGTCACCGAGGCCGAGCAGTTCGCGCCCGCGCAGCCGCACCGACCCCTGCACCCGTGCCTGGTCGGGCAGCAGGCCGATCACCGCCAGCGAGGACACCGACTTGCCCGAACCGGACTCGCCGACGATGGCGAGCACCTCGCCGTCGGCGACGGTGTAGTTCACCCCACGGACGGCTTCGACACGGCCTTCCTCGCCGGGGAACGAGACCCGTAGGTCGGTGACCTCGAGCAGGGGTGCGGTCGACGCGGTCATCGCTTCTCGGCTTTCTTCAACTCCACCTGCGCCTGGTCCTTGTGCTCGGCGACGTCTTTGCGCGACTTGCGCGCGCCACGGGCGCCGGGGTCGAACGCGTCACGCAGACCGTCGCCGACGAGATTGGCGCACAACACGATCGTGATCAGCAGGCCACCGGCGAACAGGAACAACCAGGGATAAGTGAGCGCGGATTTGGTGCCCGCCGCGATCAGCGAACCCAGGGACACATCAGGCGGCTGCACACCGAAACCCAGGAAGCTCAAACCGGTTTCGGCGCTGATCGCCGCGCCGACGGCCAGTGTGGTGTCGATGATCAGGATCGAGGCGATGTTCGGGATGATGTGGCTGATGATCACCGTGCGGGTCGGCGCGCCCATATAGCGTGCGGCGCGGACGAATTCGCGGTCGCGCAGGCTCAGGGTGAGCCCGCGAATGATGCGGGCGGCGATCATCCAGCCGAACACGCTCAGCAGCACGATCAGGATCGCGATGGACCCGGAACCCTTGGTGCGCGGCGCGAACAGCGCGATGATGATGAAACTGGGGACCACGAGCAGCAGGTCGACCAGCCACATGATCGCGCGGTCGGTCCAGCCGCCGAGCAGTCCGGCCACCGCGCCCGCCGTCGCGGCGATCACGCTGGAACAGATCGCCACGCAGAAGCCGATGATCAGCGACTTCTGTAGACCGCGCATGGTCTGGGCGAGCACGTCCTGACCGATCTGGGTGGTGCCGAACGGATGCTCGAGGCTGGGCGGTTTCAGCAGCGCTTTGTAGTCCATCTGCTGGTAGTCCCACGGCAGCAGCGGCGGCAGCGCGAAACTGGCCACGAGCAGCAGCGCCAGGATCACCGCGCCGACCACAGCGGGCTTGTTGCGCAAGAAACGGCGCCACACCAGCTTGCGACGCCCGGCGGCGGCGACCTCGGGTGCGCCGACGACGATGAGTTCGGTTTCGGTCATGAGACACGCACCCTCGGGTCGAGCAGGGCGAGGACGACATCGGAGAGCAGCCCCGACACCAGCACCACCAGACCGGCGAACGCTGTCACCGTCACCACCACGTAGAGGTCCTGGGCGTTGATCGAGTCGATCAGCCATTCCCCGACGCCGTGCCAGCCGAAGATCTTCTCGACGAAGGTGGCGCCGGTGATCAGGCCGCCGAGGCTGTAGGCGAACAGCGTCGCCATCGGGATCAGTGCGGTGCGCAGACCGTGTTTGTAGAGCGCGTGATTACGGGTCAGGCCTTTGGCTCTCGCTGTCCGGATGAAGTCGCTGCCGAGCACATCGAGCATGGCGTTGCGCTGATAGCGGCTGTAACCGGCCATGCCGCCCAGCGCCAGCGCCAACGTGGGCAACACCAAATGCTGCGCACGATCGACCATTTGGTTCCAGAAACCGGAGACCTGGGTCGCCGAGGTCTCGCCGGTGTAGAGGAAGATCTGCGTTCCGGTCATCGTGTTGACCTGTAGCGCACCGTATTTCAGCAGCGTCGCCAGCAAGAAGATCGGTGTCGACAGGATCAGCAGCGACAGCACGGTCGAGAAGTAGTCGCTGAATCTGTACTGCCGGATGGCCCCCGCCGCGCCGATCAGCACGCCGAGGACGGTGCCGATGATCGAACCCAGAATCAGCAGTCGCAGACTCACCGCGACCCGCCTGCCCAGTTCCTCGCTCACCGGCTGTCCGGCCAGGGTGGTCCCGAAATCCCCTTGCGCGACGCCGCCGAGCCAGGTGAGATAGCGCTGTGGGATCGGCTCGTCGAGGTGCAACTGCTCGGCCTTCGCGTCGATCACCGACTGCGGCGGCCGCGGATTGCGCTGCTCGAGACTCTCGAGCGGGTTGAACGTGAGCGAGGCGAGGCTGAACGTCAGAAATGATGCCAGCAGAAGGAGCACAACGTAGTTCAGTGCGCGCCGCAACAAGAAGCCGGTCATCAGTCCCCTCTGGATCGGGTGATCAGGCCCTGATCATAGGGACACTCCGGCGTCCCCACGTGGCGACGTGCGGCAGGATAGATGGGATGACGCACCTGCACACGAAACCGCTGCTGGTGGCCAGCGATGTCGACGGCACCCTGGTCGACGACTCCGACAAGATCTCGGCGCGCACCAAGGCCGCCGTCGGGGCGCTCGTCGCCGACGGCGCCACCTTCGTGCTCGCCACCGGCCGCCCGCCGCGCTGGATCGATCCGGTTGTCAGCGAACTCGGGTACGCACCGCTCGCGATCTGCGGAAACGGCGCGGTCATCTACGACAGCGCGACCGACCGGGTGCTGTCGAGCCACACTCTCGATGTCGAGACCCTGAGCTGGTTGGCCGACCTCGCCGAACACGCGTTACCCGGTTGCGGGCTGGCCACCGAGCGGGTCGGGGCCAGCGCGCACGACGCCGTGACCCCGCAGTTCGTGAGTTCACCGACCTATGAACACGCCTGGCTCAACCCCGACGACACCGTCGTCTCGCACGCCGAGGTGATCGACTCACCCGCGATCAAGATGCTCGTGCGGCTCAGCACAGCCCGCAGTTCCGAGATGCGCGCGGTCCTGGCCCCGCTCATCGGCGACCGCGCCGAGATCACCTACTCCACCGAGAGCGGCCTGATCGAGCTGGCGGTCCCCCAGGTGACGAAGGCGTCCGGGCTGGCCGAGGTCGCCCGCCGCATCGGCGTGGAGAATTCGTCCATCGTGGCATTCGGCGACATGCCCAACGACGTCCCGATGCTGGCGATGGCAGGCCACGGCGTCGCGATGGGCAACGCCCACCCGGAAGCCAGGGCGGCGGCCGACGAGGTGACCGGCAGCAACATCGACAACGGCGTAGCGATGGTGCTCGAGCGCTGGTGGAACTAGCGCCGCCCCGGTAAAGCCTCGATGCCGACATAAAACGGCCGGTGCCCCTCACTCGGAGGATGCACCGGCCGTTCTTCGCCGTGACCGGGGATTAGCCGATCGGGGCGGGCTCGAAAGCCGGCGGGTCCGCCGGAACCTGTTCGACAGGAGCCTGTTCGGTGGGAGCCTGTTCGACCGGAGCCGGTCCGGCAGCAGGGGCCTGCGGATCGGCGGGTGCCTGCGGTTCGGCCGGAGCCGGCACCGCCAGCCCGAGGGTCGGGCCCGGCGCGGCCTGACCAGGCTTGGGCTGGTTCATTTCCTGCTTGTAGGTCTCGTCATAGGTCTTCCAGAACGTGGTGACGATGCCCGTGAGCTCGTTGAGCACCAGCGAACCGTGCTGGAAATCCGTGCGAAGGCCGTTGGGCACCAGATAGGAGCTGCCGGTCGGCAGGCCGAGCACGCCCGAGTCGGCGCCCAGGCTCAGGTAGCGGTCGAGAATCGCGCCGACCACCTCGAACACCTGCCCGCCCTCGCCGGAATAGACGAATCCGTTGGCGAATTTCGCGTACTGATGCCCTTGCGCACCCGCGATCAGGTCCGACTCCGGCGCGCCGAGCGGACCGTCGACCCCGCCCTTGGCGACCCAGTGCTTGGCGATCACGTTGTCGTTGGCCAGGCCGAGGAACTTGTCGACCATCGCGCCCAGCTCGGCCATGTTGCCCTGCGGCGCGCGGGCTTGCTGACTCGGCGGACGGTTCGCTGTCGGCGGCGAGGTGTAGGTGCCGGAATTGCCTGCTGCGATCCCGCGGATGCGGTCCATCAGGGCGTAGGCGGCGTCGCCGGGGCAGCTGGTGTTGCCGACATCGCGGTGCGCGAACACCACCGGCAGGTCGACCGCCTCGTTCTGCGCGTACGGGGTGAACTCGGTGCCCTCGGAGTACATCGTGGTCGTGCCCTTGGGATCGAGCCCGGCGAGCTTGGTCCGCCAGCCGATGAACTTGCCGATCGCGGTGATCGCCTCGTTGCTCGGCTGCTCGGATTCGTAGTTGCCCATCAGCGCCACACCGGCGGTGTTCTCGTTGAACCCGCCCGCGTGCGCGCCCTGGACCGCCCGGTCGAGGCCGCCGTAGCGGCCCTCGAAGATCTGGCCGTACTGGTCGACCATCGCGTTGTAGCCGACGTCGCACCAGCCGAGCGTTTCGGCGTGATAGGCGTAGATCGCGCGGACGATGCCGGCCGATTCGGAGCGGCTGTAATCGTTGCGACCGGCCGTGTGGTGCACGGTGACGCCCCCGACGCCGTCGTCGTAGGTGGGCTCCTGGCAGCGGATCGACTCGTCGGCGCCCCACTGCGCGCGGGTGATGACCTTCGGTCCGCCACCGGGCAGTGCCGCCGCGACGTCGTTGAGCGCGGCATCGATCGCGGCCCGGCCCGGATTGATCAGCACGGCCTTGAGCGCGGTCTCGGTGATGTGCGCCGGATCGTGGTCGGGGCCCGCGGTCGGCTTGCGGGTGACCAGCATCTGCACTGCGGTGGTCTCGCCGACGTAGATCGGTTCGGTGCCGGTCGGCGCGTCGGCGGGGGTCTGATCGGTGGCCCTGGTGTCGAGCGGGTCGGCGTCGTACCAGGGTCCCCAGGTGCCGTTTTCCTGGCGGGCGCGGAGCTTGGTGGTGGTGTTCGCCAGGTCGCGAGCCGTGATGGCGACCATGCTGAACGGGGTCTCCTGGGTGAGTTCTTTGACCTGCGCGCCCACCTGGTCGATGACGTCGGCACCGACCGCGCCCGGCGAGAGGGCGGGAGTGTCGGGGGTGGTGCCCGGTTCGAGATTTTCCGGGTCAGCGATGAACTTCGCACCGGTGGAACGTCCTGCGGAGACCGGCGCGCCCGCGGGTGCTGCTGCGGGCGGCTGGGCCGCGGGTGCTGGTGCGGCCGATGTCGGTTCGGCCGGAGCAGGTGCACCGGGAGCTGCCTGCGCCGGAGCCGCAGGAGCCGGAGCGGGTGCAGGTACGCCACCAGGTTCTGCCGGAGCGGGAGCGGGAGCGGCTGCGCCGGGAGCTACCGGAGCTGGGGCTTGTGCCGGGGGTGCCGCTGCCGGGGGAGCAGGGGGCGCGGTGGGCACCGACGTGCTCGGAACCGGTGGGCGAGCGGGCGGCGCGGCGACACCCGGAGCGCCCGGCGTGTCGGCGCCCGGTGCCGCCTGCTGAGTCGGGGTCGGCTGCGGCTTCGTCGGCAGCTGTGGCAGTTGGATCTCGGTGGGCAGCGCCACGCCCGGCGGGACCGGCAATCCGGGCGGGATCGGGATCGAGGCAGGCAACTGCAGCATGCGCAGGTCCGACAGGTGCAGATCGGGCAGGTCGAGGCCGGTCAGGTCGCGCAGCGGGACCGTGATGTCGGGGACCGAGGTCAGTGCCACCTCGGCCAGCTGGGTCGGCACGGCCACGACCTGGGAATCGTTCGCGCTGCGGTAATCGGTCGAGTCGCTGAGGGCGAACGCGCCGATCGGTGCGGCGACGACGAGGGTAGTGACCACCGGGAGCACGTAGGAACGTTTCGGCTTTCGGTATCGCACGTGCGACTCCTATCAGGGTCGAGCTCGTGTTTATCCACGCATGTGATGCTTGCTTCCTCTAACCTCACGCATCACACTAGTTAACATACGTCACACATCTCAACCTCAACTCGAGAGTTATGTGATTGCTCGAATGTAGCCCTCGGATCCCGCTAGGCGACGACGACATGCCGACGCGAGCTCCGCCGGTCGAACAGCGAAACCGTGGGAGCGCAGTATGAGAGCGGACACTTTGATCGCCCGTAGAACCGGCCGTGGCACCCGTCGCCGGGCCGTACCGCTCGTCCGGGCCGTACCGCTGCCGGTACTGGTGAGTGGCACTGTGCTGGCCCTGGCAGGCGCGATCGGGCTGTGGCAGATCCTGCCGGGCCAGGTCACGCCGACAGTCGGCGCCGGCCACGGTCGCGGCATGAGCCAGGTCGGCGCCTTCGACAACGCGCGGGCGGGCTGGTCGGCCGAGGAGATTCTCGGCCACTACTACCCCGGCGCAGACCTCGGGCAAATCGGCCCGACAACGATCGGTGTGCGGCTCCAGGCGCAGGACGACGCGACCCTCGACACCTTCGCTGCCGCAGGCGCGCAGGTCGCCGGTCGCATGATCGGCCCCGGCGACGCGGCTCATCTCACGCCCCTGCCCGATGGCGGTGCGAACGTGGTGGTGACCGCGGGCTGCGACGGAGAAGTGTTGTGGCAGGACTCGACCGACGATCCGTTCGTCTATCCGGTCGGCGCCGGTGCGGGCAGGCCGGCCGATGAACATCTGACCCTCTGCGGCGGCACCGGTTACCGCGGCGCGCTGGGCGTGGTACTCGACGGCGAGTCCTATCGCACCGTCAATCAGGTGGACGTCGACGACTACCTCGCGGGCGTGCTGCCCGCGGAAATGCAGGCCAACTGGGCCGACCAGGGCGCCTTCGAAGCCCTACGCGCACAGGCGATCGCGGCCCGCTCCTACGCGCTGGCCGAGAGCCGCTACGCCTACGCGCAGACCTGCGACACCACCGACTGTCAGGCCTATCCCGGTACCGTGAAAGAGGATTCGCGCAGCACCGAGGCCGTAGCCGCGACAACGGGCACCGTGTTACTGCGCGACGGGCAGATCCTGCGCTCGGAATACTCGGCGGCTCCCGACGGCGGTAGGCCCGCCGATATCCAGACCTTCGAGGTCGGACCGGCCCCCAGCGACCTGGTCGAATCCGCGCCCGCGCCAGCGATTCCCGCGCCATCGGTACAGCCCGATCTGACCATCGAGGCGCTGGCGGGCGAGTCGGTGATCGACACCGAGTACCGGCGGATCGGCGGGGCCGACAGCACGGTGGGCGAGCCGATCGGACCGGAAATGCTGCTGCCGCAACGAGCGGGCACGTATCGGCTGTACACCAACGGGGTGATCGTCGCGACGCAGACTCTCGGCGCGCAGGTGGTCGACTTCTCGACGCTGCTCCAACTCGTCCCGGACGCCGGTGATCAGTTGCCCGCGACGGCGTCCGGCCTTCCCGGCCTGAAGACGCCGGAAGACGGTGTACCACAGACTGTTTCACCTGAGAACCCGCAGGGTGTGCAGTTCCCTTCGGATGCCGAAGTCAGGGGCGAGCCGGTGCACGGTCCGGTGATTCCCGCCGCTGCGCCCGGCGAGGGGGCGCACCCCGAGTACGGCCCCGTGGATCCGGGCTCGGTTCCCGGCGTGCACGACGGGGAGTAGCTGCGTATCCCGGCGGCCCAGTGCCGTCCGGTCAGTCGAGCGTGACGTCGTCGACTGCGACAGCCAGGGTGCGCAACAGGTCGGCCAGCTGCTCGCGGTCGGTGGCGCCGAGCGCGGAGAGCAGTCGCTGCTCGTTGGCGACGTGCAGCGGCAGCAGCCGGTCGACGAGTTCGCGGCCCTCGGCGGTGAGCTGAACGAAGACCGAGCGGCGATCGTCGGGGGAGGGGGCGCGCCGGACCAGGTTCTTCGCGGCCAGGCGGTCAATGCGATTGGTGATGGCGCCCGAAGTGACCATGGCGGCGCGATTGAGCGAACCGGCGGTGAGGCCGGTGTCGCCGCCGGATCGGCGCAGCGTGGCCAGGACGTCGAACTCCCAGAACTCCAGCCCGTGACCTGCGAAGAAGCGCTTCAGTTCCTGTTCGAGGACGCGCGAGAGCCGGGTGATCCGGCCGACGATCGCCATCGGTGACACGTCGACATCCGGGCGTTCGATGTTCCAGTGCTCGATGATCAGGTCGACCGCGTCGCGCATCTCATTTCCCTCTCGGTTGAAACTCTCAACGTTCATCTACTTGACGCAGAGATACTTTGCCCGGTAGATATTTCAATGTTGAGATTATCAATCAGGAGTGAACATGACGACCGCAACCCGCCCGACCGCCTACGCGGGCACCCTCGCGCTCACCGCTCTCACCCCGATCGTGTGGGGTTCGACCTACGCCGTCACCACCGAACTCCTGCCTCCTGACCGGCCTCTGTTCACCGCGCTCATGCGCGCGCTCCCCGCCGGGCTGGTGCTGCTCGCGCTGACCAGGGTGCTGCCGCACGGCAAGTGGCTGGGCCGGGCCGCGGTGCTCGGCGTGCTCAATATCGGCGCGTTCTTCCCGCTGTTGTTCCTGGCCGCGTATCGCCTGCCCGGTGGCGTCGCCGGCGTGCTCGGGGCGGTCGCGCCGATGTTCGCGCTCGGATTCGCCGCGATGCTGCTGGCCGAGGCGCCGACCAGGCGAAAGGTGATCGCGGGCGTCATCGGCGTATTCGGCGTCTCGCTGGTTGTCCTGCGTGGCACTGCTGAACTCGACCTGATCGGAGTGGTCGCCGGGCTCGCCGGTGCGGCGTCGATGGCGGCCGGAACCGTGCTCACCAAGAAGTGGGGTCGCCCCGACGGTGTGGGTCCGCTGGCGATGACCGGCTGGCAGCTCACCGCGGGCGGGCTGTTCATCGCACCGCTCGCGCTGGTGCTCGAAGGCGCGCCGCCCGCCCTCGACGGACAGGCTGTCGGCGGCTACCTGTACCTCGGCATCATCGGCACCGCACTGGCCTACTGGCTGTGGTTGCGTGGAATCTCGCGCGTGCCCGCGACTTCGGTCGCGTTCCTCGGCCTGCTCAGCCCGGTCTCGGCCGCGGTGATCGGCTGGATCGCACTGGGCCAGGCGCTGACCGCGCTGCAGATCATCGGCCTCGCCGTCGCGCTCGCAGGCACCGTGCTCGGCCAGATCCCGCCGCGGTCGTCAGCGGTAGGCCCGGCAGCGCCCGCCGCCCCGGCACGCGTTCCCGCCGGCGCTTGACTTTGACGTAGCGTCAACTTGCAGAGTGGAGATACCGACGAGAAAGGGAGCGGGTCATGGTGGGTGAATGGTCCATTCAGGACCTCGCGAAAGCCGCGGGCACCACCAGTCGCACGTTGCGCCACTATGGGCAGCTCGGACTGCTGGAACCGAGCCGGATCGGGGCCACCGGGTACCGCTATTACGACCAGACCTCTCTGGTTCGACTGCAGCGAATACTGCTGCTGCGCGAACTCGGCCTCGGCCTCCCCGTGATCGCCGAGGTTCTCGCCGGTGAACAGGACACCGCCGGTGCGTTGCGCACCCACCTGGAACTGCTTCGGCAGCAACAGGGTCGGGTGGCGCGCCAGATCGAATCGGTGTCGACCACTTTGCGAAAGACAGAAAGAGGCGAACCACTCATGGCCGCAGAGGTTTTCGACGGTTTCGACCACACGCAGTACAAAGACGAAGTCACCGAGCGCTGGGGAAAGGACGCGTACGAGAGCGGCGATCGCTGGTGGCGTTCGCTGACCGAGGACGACAAGTCGTCGTTCTTGCAGGCCCAGCGCGACATCGCCGCCGACTTCGGAAAGGCCGCTGCCGCTGGGCTTCCCGTTGACGGCACCGAAGTCCAGGCGATCGTTGCCCGCCACCGTGCGTGGCTCGGGGACGGCACGCAGGGCAAGCCGGTGACCAACGAGTACCTGCTCGGACTCGGCGAGATGTATGTCGCCGACCCGCGCTTCCGGAAGAACTACGACGTGCACGGAGCGGGCACCGCCGAGTACATCCTGGAAGCCTTCCGGGCCTACGCCGCAGCGCATCCGGCCTGAAGAACTGCCGGGTATGCGGACGGCTGACGAGGTGACAACCGCGCTCGGACCGTGAGGGTCCGAGCGCGGTTGCGCCGTCCCTCAGATGTCATTGTGAGTACGCTCCTTCTGGCTCTGCGGTCATCGTTGCCGCACTATGTCGGCGAATAATTCGGGGGGAACATTGAACTTTCAGCACGGGCCGCAAGGCTTGCCGCAACCGCAACGCATGGACTCGACGCCGCCCGGATCGGCAGTGATCGCGGGAATCGGTGGTCTCGTCGGTGGCCTGTTCGGGCTGGTCTGGGTGCAGACCGGGTACAGCGGTCTGCGGGTAGTGGAGAAAATGCGCAATCCCCAGTACGACGTCGACTGGGATGGGATGCAGGTGGAGAACCAGCTCGAACTGGGGATCGGCGCCGTTTTCGCCGTGTTGCTCGGCCTGGGTGGGGCGCTGCTGCTCGCTCGGCGCCCGGCGGGGCTCACGATGGTGACCATCGGTAGCGGCTTGGGGATCTTCGTCTGCCTCGCTCCCCTTTTCACAGCCACGCGGACCTCTTCGACGATCATGTCCGTCGTGTTGGCGCTCGGTTGCGTGGTGATGCTGGTCACGGCGCTGCTCCCGGCGACGAATCGCTGGGTCCAGTCGCACCCGAACACCCAGCTCACAGCGTTGAACACCCCGCGCCCGGCGGTTCCGCCGTATAACTGACGGCGACGTCGACAAATAGCGGGGACAGTGGTGGAGCAGGTGCGGTCGGAGGGGCCTTCGCGCGCGGTGACCGCGCTGATCGCGGGCTGGCTGGGGGTGCTGGTCGGCGTGGCGGGAATCTTCGTGGGCACGGCTACCTCCGTACTGCGGGCGCTCGGGCGCGAGATCGACCTCGACTACGTGGGCGCGGGGATCGTCGGCGGGCTCGGGGTGGTGTATCTGCTGGGGGCGGTATTGCTGTTGCGCCGGCGGATGCTGGGCAGACGCGTGCTGATCACCGTGACGTCGGTGATGGCGTGCGCGACTTTGCTGGTCATCGTGCTCAACGGGGCCAGTCATGGGTGGCGATTCGGGCCGCTGGACGGCTGGCTGGCACTCAATGTGGTGATCCTCGCGCTGAGTCTGAGCGAGCTGACGCGGCGCTGGACCATCACGCGCTAGGTCGCGGTGGTGGCCGTCCGCGCGCCGCGCCTGGTGATCGAACTCGGTACGGCGCGGCTGATGGCGCTACGGTCGGGGGATGGTCGTGCTGGAGACGAAATCGAAGAGCGGTGAGGTGGCGGCGATCGCCGCTGTGTGCCTCGCGGGGGTCGCCGCCGCCGCGAACCTCGTGGGCGCCGTTGTTCTCGTGCGGTCGTTTCTGCGCGACCCGGGCGAGCTGGACGACTCACTGACGCTGTTCACCACGCTCGGCGCGCTGGTGGCGATGTTCGCGTTCGCTTACGGCGGTGTGCTTTTGGCGCGGCGCGACGAATCGGGGCGATGGGCGATCGTGGTCGCGGCCGGCGCGCAACTGTTCCTCGGGGTGCTCGGACTGATCTCGGCGCTCGTGAACTACGACTCGGAGTACGGGATCCACTGGTTCGCTGACGAATCCGTGGCTCGTTCGATTCTGATCGGCTTGGGCGGGGTACCCGGCGCGGTGACGGCGATCGTGAATCACAGTTGGGCAGCAGCGCTTTCGGGAGCACTGTTCGGCGCGCTCGTGCTGTCGGCCGTCGCGCTTCCGTGGACCGCCGCGTACACAATCGCGCGTCCGGAAGGCGTTGCCGGACCGAACGTATAGTTTCAGCTGCTCAGCATCGTCGCGGAAGGTGCTGCGAAGCCGGACACGAGACAGCGGCTACAGGTACAGCTCGCCAGGAGGGGGACACCGTGGGGTATCCGTACGGCCCACAGCAGGGACAAGACCCGTACGCGGGACAGGGGTACGCGCATCCCGGTTACGCACCCGACCCGTACGGGGCTCAGCCGGGCTACGGGGCATACGCCCAACATGGTTACGGCGCACCGGCCTACGGTGCGGTCCCCTATCCGTACGCGCCGGGCTACGGTCAGCCGCGGCCGAGTGGTGGTACGGCGATCACCGCCGCGGTGATCGCGTTGCTGCTCTCGCTGATCTCCGGGCTGGCGCTGGCGATCGGCGCCGCCGCGACGCTCGGCACCAGCGGGTCGAGCAATGTCGACACCTCGGTCATCATGGTGCCGCTCCTTATCGGGGGCGGCGTGTGCTCGCTGTGGTTCATCGGCTCGATCCTGCTGTTCCGTCGCAAGGCGGCGGGCCGGGTGATCTTGATCCTGCTGTCCTCGCTCGGCGTACTCGGCATGGGCGTGTCCACGGTGGTCAGCCTCGGCAACACCGATGACCCTGCCCCCACCATCGTCGGCGGCCTGGTCGGTGGCCTGCTCGCCCTGCTGATCCTCTGCCTGGCAGCGGCCCCGTCCACGGGTCGCTGGGTCCGCGCGGGCCGACCGGGCCGGTATCAGCCCTACCCGCAGTACTGAGCACCTGCGCGTCTTTCGGCTCGTGGTGGTCAACCGTCACAGGAGAGGACTCGATGGGGTATCCCCAAGGCTCGCAGCATGGCTACGAGCCCTACGCCGGGCAACACCAGGCCGGAGCGGCACCCTATGGGCCCCAGCCGGGCTATGGTGCGCAACCGTACGGCACGCCCGAATATCATCCTGGTGCACAAGCTTTCGGTGCAGCACCGTACCCGGGCCCGGTGCCGCAGGCATATGGCCGACCCTCCGCTGGGCCGGGTACCGCGATCACCGCCGCCGTGATCGCGCTGCTGGTATCGCTGGGCGGGCTGGCAGTAATGGGGGTCGCCACCATGGTCATCCTCTTCAGCGAACCGAGCAGCGCGTCCGAAGACGAGTTCCGCTCGGCGCTCACGATCGCCATCGTGATCGGTGCCTTGCCCGCGCTGCTGCTGTTGATCGGCGCGTATCTGCTGTTCCGCCGAAAAACCGCCGGTCGGGTGATCCTCATCCTGCTGTCGTCACTGCCCCTGCTCTACCTCGCGATCTCAGCCGCGATCACGCCGGTGGATGTCGAAGGTCAGGAGCTGGCCTTCGCGGTGATCGGTGTGGTGGCGCTGGCCTTCGTGCCCCTGACGATCCTGATTCTGGCCGCCGCGCCGTCCACGGGTCGCTGGATCCGAGCCGGCCGAGCCGGCAGCCAACAGCCCTACCGGCAGTACTGAGGCCGGTAGGTCGCCTCGGCCAGATTCGGGGCATCGCTTGCCTGCCTGGATACCCCCATTGCCGAGCTGGCGGTATATCACCTGGTCAGCGCGTGGTCGCAGACTCCGCCGGGACAAACTGTGGTCTTCCGATACGCTGGGCACCCGTGACCGCCGCATCGTCCTCGGGTAACTCCGTCAACGCAGATTCCAATGCCCCGGCAAACCAGTACGACCTGATCGTGGTCGGCTCCGGTTTCTTCGGGCTGACCGTCGCCGAGCGTGCAGCGAACGTGCTGGGCAAGCGGGTACTGGTGATCGACCGCCGCTACCACCTCGGTGGCAACGCCTACTCCGAACCCGAACCGGAAACCGGTATCGAGATCCACAAGTACGGCGCGCACCTGTTCCACACGTCGAACAAGAAGGTCTGGGACTACGTCACCCAGTTCACCGAGTTCACCGGCTATCAGCACCGAGTGTTCGGGCTGCACAAGGGCCAGGCGTATCCGCTGCCGATGGGCCTCGGCATGATCTCGCAGTTCTTCGGCCGCTATTTCACCCCGGAAGAGGCCCGCAAGCTCATCGCCGAGCAGGCCGCCGAGGTCGAATCCGCCGACGCGCAGAACCTCGAGGAGAAGGCGATCTCGTTGATCGGGCGCCCGCTCTACGAGGCGTTCATCCGCGACTACACCGCCAAGCAGTGGCAGACCGACCCGAAGGAACTGCCCGCAGGCAACATCACCCGCCTGCCCGTGCGCTACACCTTCGACAACCGCTACTTCAACGACACCTACGAGGGCCTTCCCAAGCAGGGCTACACGAAGTGGCTGGAGAACATGGCCGCCTCCGACCTCATCGAGGTCAGGGTGAACACCGACTGGTTCGACGTGCGCGACGAGATCGTCGCCGCGAGCCCGGACGCCCCGATCGTCTACACCGGCCCGCTGGACCACTACTTCGACTACGCCGAAGGTGAATTGGGCTGGCGCACCATCGACTTCGAGACCGAGGTCCTCGAGACCGGTGACTACCAGGGCACCAGCGTCATGAACTACAACGACGCCGACGTCCCGTTCACCCGCATCATCGAGCCGCGCCACTTCCACCCCGAGCGCGACTACCCGACCGACAAGACGGTCATCATGCGCGAGTTCTCCCGCGCCGCGAAGACCGGCGACGAGCCGTACTACCCGATCAACACCCCCGACGACCGCGCCAAGCTGCTGGCCTACCGCGAGCGG
>JACIXH010000239.1 GCA_014360565.1 Nocardia sp. | reverse complement strand
CGTATCGGGTAGGCGGCCTTCGGCGTTCTCGGCGTGTCCGGGGCCGACCGGCTGACGCAGCAGTGCCCGCCGGGAGGTGGAAATCAGTGACTGGCGACCTTGCGGTACTGCAGTAGAGCCGCGGGCATCGCGATGGCGAGGATGACCAGCGAGCAGATGATCGCGTAGAGGATGCAGTTCTCCGCGGCCCACCCGGTGGCGGGGACGAAGGCCGGTGGTGAATCGTTTTCGAAGAGCTTGCGGCCCGCCGCCGAGACCGCGGTGATCGGATTCCATTCGGCGATGGCCCGCAGGGGCCCGGGCAAGGTCTCGGCGGAGATGAACGCCGAGGAGATGAACGTGAGCGGGAACAGCCAGATCAGGCCCGCGCTCTGGGCCACCTCCACCGTCGGGGAGACCAATCCGGTGAGCGCTCCCACCCACGACATCGCGAACGCGAACAGCAAGATGATGGCGAAGGCGATCACGGCGTCGCCGAAGCTGCCGTGGATCCGCCAGCCGACGATGTACCCGCAGATCGACATCACGCCCAGACTGACGATATTGACGACCAGGTCCGAGAGGGTGCGCCCCATCAGCACCGCCAGCCGCGACATCGGCAGCGTGCGCATCCGGTCGATGATGCCCTTCTGCAGGTCACCGGCCAGGCCGACGGTGGTGAACGCGGCGTTGAACGCCACCGTCTGGGTGAAGATGCCCGCGAGCAGGAACTCCCGGTACTGATCACCGCCGAGCGAGGCACCGAAGATGTAGGCGAACAGGAACACGAACATCAGCGGCTGGATGGTGGCGGTGACCAGCAGCGTCGGCACCCGCAGGATGGTCAGCAGGTTGCGGTAGGCCACGATCGCGCTGTCGCGCACGAACCGCGCACGCGGTGCCATCTCGTCGGACGCGTCCGGCCGTGGGGTGGCGGGCTGGATGGGCAGGTCTCGGGTTTCGTAATCGTCCACCGTGACGTCGGGGGCACTCACGACAGGATCTCCTCTTGCACGTCGTCGGTTTCGGGTTCGGGAATGGGTTCGGCGGGGGTGCCGGTGAGGGAAAGGAACACATCGTCGAGCGTCGGGCGCACGACGTTGGCGTCCAGGACGCAGACGCCTGCGTCGTCGAGGCGGCGCAGCGCCTCGACCATCGTGCGCGACCCGTTGCCGACCACCACCGACACTTCGTCGCTGCCGGGTTCGTGGATCGGTTCGCCGACGCCGACCTGTTGCAGGACCTGGATGGCGGGAAACGGGCTCTGACCGGCAGCGAGGGTGACGGTGAGCCGGTCGCCGCCGATGGAGGTCTTGAGTTCGTCGGCGGAACCGCGGGCGATGACCGTGCCCTTGTCGATGACGGTGATCCGGTCGGCGAGCAGGTCGGCCTCTTCGAGGTACTGGGTGGTGAGCAGGACGGTGGTGCCGTCGTCGACGAGGTCGCCGATCACCTGCCACATATCGAGGCGACCACGCGGGTCCAGACCCGTGGTCGGCTCGTCGAGCACGACCACCGGTGGCCGCGCCACCAGCGCGCCCGCGAGGTCGAGACGACGCGCCATACCGCCGGAATAGGTGCCCGCGCGCCTGCCCGCCGCGTGGTCGAGGCCGAACGCGGTGAGCAGTTCCTCCACCCTGGCCACCGACTGTTTGCGGCCCATGCCGTACAGGCGGGCCACCATCCGCAGGTTCTCGTAACCGGTCAGGTTCGCATCGACCGCCGCGTACTGGCCGGACAACCCGATTCTGGTGCGCGCGCCCGCCGGGTCCGCCAGCACGTCGATGCCGGCGACCCGCACCGAGCCCGCGTCGGGGCGCAGCAGTGTGGTGACGATCCGCACGGTGGTGGTCTTACCCGCTCCGTTGGGTCCGAGCAGGCCGAGCACGGTGCCCGACGGTATCTCCAGGTCGATCTCCTTCAGCACACGCACCTTGCCGTAACTCTTGGCGAGGCCGTGCACTTCTACCGCGAGACTCACTGCTGCATCTCCTTCTGGCCGCTGCCGCACGCGCTGATCTCCGGGACGGCATCGAGGTGGCGATGCAGCACAGGGCCGATCGCCGCCAGCGATTCCGGGGTGGTCATCGCCGCGTGCCTGCAGGGCAGGTCGTGGTTGTGGATGTTTCCGGTGACGAACGGCTGCCAGGCCTGGGCACAGCGGCTCGGATCGGCGGCGTTGATCTCGTCCGCCGCGGCGGTGAAGAAGACGAGGTCGCCGACGAAGGTGCGCGGCCGGAACCGGTTGGCCATGACGGTGCCGTCGGCGTACCCGGTGTAGAGGCGTTGCAGATGGTCCACCGAGAGCGCGGCGAACGGGCCCTCCTGTGCCCGAAGCAGTTCCGCCGCTTCGTGCAGGTCCAGGTCGGCGGGCAACGGTGCCCCGTCGACCAGGTCGGCGCCGAACTCGCCGAGGATGTCGGCGACGCTGGGCATCGAGGTGTCGAGCCAGCGGTCGCCGAGCTGGTAGCTGTCCATCATGGCCAGCAGCTCGACGTCCTCGCCCGCGTCCTGCAACTGCACCGCGATCTCCTGCGCGATCAGGCCCCCGAGCGACCAGCCGAGCAGGTGGTACGGCCCGTGCGGCTGGATCGACTTGATATGGGCGACATAGTGTCCGGCGGCCTCGGGAATCGAGGTGAAGCCCTCCTCGCCGGACACGTGCGGCGCCTGCAGGCCGTAGACCGGGCGCTGCGGGGCGAGGTGCGCGAGCAGCCCGGCGTAGCACCAGGCCAGACCGATCGCCGGGTGCACACAGAACAGCGGGGTGTCGTGCGGACCGGTGGACGGCCGCATGGCCAGCACCGGACCGGTGGCCGCCTCGATCATCACCTGGGGGTCGCCGTTGTCGAGCTTGGCCGCGACGGCCGCGGGGGTGGCGTCGCCGAACATCATCTGCACCGGCATCTCGTAGCCCTGCTCACGCAGTGCGGCAACGACTTTGGTGGCCAGCAGGGAGTTACCGCCGAGTTCGAAGAACCCGTCGTCCACGCCGACCCGCTCGACCCCGAGCACCTCGGTGAACACCGCGCACAAGGCCCTCTCGGCGGCGGTCACCGGCGCGCGGTACCCACCGGAGGCGGTGAACACCGGCTCGGGCAGCCGGGCACGATCGAGCTTGCCGACCGGACTCAGCGGCACCTCGTCGAGCAGCATGATCGCCTGCGGGACCATGTAGTTCGGCACGTGCGCGGCCACGTGCTCGAGCAGTTCGGGCACGCTCGGCGCGGACCCGTTGCGCGCCTTCACATACGAGACCAGCGCCGTGACGCCTGCCTGGGTGGTGTGACCGATGGTGAGCGCGAGCTCGACGTCGGCGTGCCGGGAGAACGCGACGTCGATCTCGCCGAGTTCGATCCGGAAACCACGGACCTTCACCTGATGGTCGGTGCGGCCGACGTACTCCACATCCAGCGCCGATTTCGCACCGTCACGCCAGCGCACCAGGTCACCCGTGCGGTACATCCGCTCGCCCGGCGCACCGTAGGGATCGGCGACGAACCGCTGGGCGGTGAGACCGGGCCGGTTGAGGTAGCCGCGGGCCAATGCCGAGCCTGCCAGCTGCAATTCCCCGGTGACCCCGATGGGCGTCGGGTGCAGTCGCCGGTCGAGCACGCTGGCCGCGACCCCGCGGATCGGGCCACCGATGGTGATCGGCCCCTGCGGGCTCATCGGCTGCGGCATCAGCGTGACGATGGTCGTTTCGGTGGGGCCGTACACGTTGTAGAAATTGCGGCCCGGCGCCCAGCGGGCGAGCAGTTCCGGGGGTAGCGCTTCACCACCGGTGAGCACGTGGGCCAGCGAGTGCACGCCCGTCGGGTCGACGGTGCCCAGCGCCGCGGTGGTGATGAACGCGTGGGTGATCCGTTCCCGGATGAACAGCTGGCGCAGTTCCTCGCCGCCGACCACCCCGGGCGGGGAGATCACCAGCGTCGCCGCACCGCCGAGCGCGAACAGGATGTCGAGCATCGCGGCGTCGAAGCTCGGCGTGGCGAAGTGCAGCACCCGGCTGCCCGGCCGCACGTCGAAGCGGTCGGCGGTCTCGGCGGCGAAGTTCGACAGGCCACCGTGGGTGACCACGACGCCCTTCGGAGTGCCGGTGGAACCCGAGGTGTAGATCACGTACGCCGGGTTCTGCAGGCGCAGCGGACGAATCCGTTCGGCGTCGGTGATCGGCGAGTCGTCGGTGCCCAGCACCGTCGCCCTGGTCTGCGGGTCGTCCAGGACCAGCCAGCGGGTCTCGCTCGGCAACTGGTCACGGTGCGCGAGCAGCGTCAGGCCCAGTGCCGCACCGGAATCGGTGAGCATGTGACTGATCCGCTGCGGCGGGTAGTTCGGATCGACGGGCACGAACGCGGCGCCCGCCTTGGCGACGGCCAGCATCGTCGCCACCGACTCCACCGAGCGCGGAACGCCGAGCGCCACCAGGCTCTCCGGGCCGATGCCCTGACCGATGAGGACGCGGGCGAGCCGGTTGGTCCACCGGTCGAGGGCGTCGTAGGTGACCACGGTGTCGCCTGCGCACAGCGCGACGCCGTCATGGGAGCGGGCCACGGCCGCATCGAACACCGCGGGCAGCGTGACCGGCGGTTCGGCACGGGTGCCGTGCACCGGTGCCAGCGCGGTCCACTCGACCGCGTCGAGCAGCGCCAGATCGCCCACCGCGGTGTTCGGGTCGGCCGCGACGGCGGTGAGCAGCCGGACCAGGCGGTCGCCGAGCCTGCGCGCGGTGACCTCGTCGAACAGGTCGGCCGCGTAGTTCACCGACAGGCTGATGCCGTCGCCCACCCGCTCCGCGGTCTGGGTCTCGGTGAAGGTGAACTGCAGGTCGAACTTGGCGATACCGGCATCGGCGTCGACCGCCTCGATCCGCAGCCCGGGCAGTTCCAGCATGCGCACCGGGGTGTTGCGCACCGACAGCATCACCTGGAAGAGCGGGTGATGCGACTGCGAGCGCGCCGGATTGACCACTTCGACGAGCCGTTCGAAGGGTAGGTCGGCGTTGGCGAACGCATCGAGATCACTGTCGCGCACGGTGCGCAGCAGCTCGATGAACGCACGCTCGTCGGCCACCTCGGTGCGCAGCACCAGGGTGTTGACGAACATGCCGATCATCGCGTCGAGCGCCGGATGCCCACGGCCCGCGCTGGCGGTGCCGACGGCGATGTCCTCGGTACCGGTGACCCGGTGCAGCAGGACCGCGAGCGCGGCGTGCAACACCATGAACATGCTCACGTTGTTGGCGGTGGCGATGCCGCGCAGCGCCCGGTGGGTCGCGGCGTCGACGGCGCAGTCGACAGTGCCGCCCTGATAGGAAGGCACCGGCGGACGGGGCCGGTCGGCGGGCACGGTCATCAATTCGGGCAGGCCGTCGAGCACGCCCCGCCAGTGGTCGAGCTGCTTGCTGATCAGCGAGTCCGGATCGTCCTCGGTGCCCAGGAGTTCCTGTTGCCACAGGGTGTAATCGGCGTACTGGATCGGCGGGATCTGTTCGCCGAACGGTTCCCCGATCTGGATGCCACGGTAGGCGGCGGCCACTTCGGCGGCGAGCGGTTCGAGCGACCAGCCGTCCATCGCGATGTGGTGCACGACCAGCACCAGCACGTGCTCGGTGGAGCGTGCGACAGCGAACTTGGCCTTGGTCGGCGCCGTGTGTCCGGTGTGGTCGACGGTGATCAGCGCGGCCCGCATCGGCACCGAGGACGCCAGATCGAATCCGGGAGTGACGAAACGGGTCACCGCGGTGCCGACTTCGCGTGCGGTGGCCGTCGCGTGGAACAGCGTCACGGCGGCGCTGTCGGGGTCGAGGACCAGCTGCTCGGGCTCGCCCGCGGTCTCCGGGAACACCGTCCGCAGCGTCTCGTGCCGACGTTGCACCGTGTGCAAAGCGGCAATGAGTGCATCGAGGTCGACGGTGCCGTGCAGGCGGAGCACGACCGGGACGTTGTAGGCGCCCGCCGACCCGTTCTCGCCCTCGGCGCCCGCGTTGAAGCGGTTGAGGAACCACAGGCGGCGCTGCGCGGCGGACAACGGGATCCGCGCCGGTCGCGGCTGGGGCACCAGGTCGGGACGGTGCTCGTCGCCGGAGGGTCCGGATTCGATGAGCGCGGCGAGTTCGGCGACCGTCGGCGTCGCGAACACGGTGCGCACCTCCAGGCGCACATTGCTCGCCGCGGCCAGCCTGGCCACCAGCTGGGTGGCCAGCAGCGAGTTGCCGCCGATGTCGAAGAAGCTGTCGGTGGCGCAGACCTCGCTCGCCCCGACCAGATCTTCGAACACCCGCGCGACGGTCCGCTCGGCCTCGGTCTGTGGTGCGCGCCCCGCGGTGGCGGTGAATTCCGGTTCCGGCAGTGCGGTGCGGTCGAGCTTGCCCACCGGCGTGAGCGGCACCCGGTCGATCAGGTTCAGCGACGCGGGCACCATGTGCCCCGCCAGCCGCACCATCGCGTGGCGTTTCACCGCGGCCACTTCGGCCGGGTCGGTGCCCTCGTTCAGCTGGATCCAGGAGACGATCCGATCGTCGCCCGCGATCCGGCGAACCTCGGTGTGCGCGAAGCGGACCTCGGGATGGCTGCCGAGCACGGCGCTGATCTCGCCGAGTTCGATCCGGAAGCCGCGCACCTTGACCTGATGGTCGCTGCGCCCGAGGTAGTCGATCTCGCCGCTCGTGGTCCAGCGCACCACGTCGCCGGTGCGATACATCCGGCTGCCCGCGGGGCCGAACGGGTCGGCGATGAAGCGCCCCGCGGTCAGGCCGTATCGCTCGTGGTAGCCCTGGGCGATGCCCGCGCCGCCGATGTAGAGCTCACCCGGCACGCCGGTGACGACCGGTCGCAGCCGCTCGTCGAGCACCAGTGCCCTGGAGCCGCGGGTGGGCGTTCCGATGGCTACGGGGACACCGACGTGCAGCTCCGACATGGCGGCGATGACGGTGAATTCGGTGGGACCGTAGGCGTTCACGAACCGCCGACCCGGCGCCCAGTTCTCCACCAGGTCCGGTGGCACTGCCTCGCCACCGGCCATCAGACCGCGCAGTGCGGGCAGTGGCCAGCGGGTGGCGTCGATCGAGGCGAGTACCGCCGGGGTCAGGAAGGTGTGGGTGATCTGCTCGCGTTCGAGCAGCGCCCCGAGCTCGTCGCCGCCGTAGATGTCGATCGGACCGATCACCATCTCGGCGCCCGAGTAGACCGCGAGCAGGATGTCGAGGACGGAGACGTCGAAACTGGGGGTGGAGAAGAAGAACGTCCGGGAGAACCGGTCCAGGCCCATGCGTTCGCGCAGATCGAGCGCGAGGCTGGTGAGCCCGCTGTGGGTGACGGTCACGCCCTTGGGCAGGCCGGTGGAGCCGGAGGTGTAGATCTGGTAGGCCAGGTCGGCGGTGCGCACCGGACGGACCCGCTCGGAGTCGGTGATCCGGACGCCGTCGTAGCCGGCCAGTTCGGTGTTGAGCTCGTCACCGTCCATCAACAACCACTGGGCGTCGATCGGGCCGGCGGCCGCACGCAGGGCGTCCGCGTCGGCGCGGGCGGTGAGAACGGCTTTGGCTCCGGAGTCGGTGAGCATGTGCCGCACCCGATCGGCCGGGTAGCGCGGGTCGACGGGCACGAACGCCGCGCCGCTGGCGGCGACGCCGAAGATGGCGAGCGCGCAGTCCAGCGAGCGGGTCAGCCCGACGGCCACCCGGTCGCCGGTGCCGATGCCGCGAGCGATCAGCGCCCGCCCGAGCCGGTGGGCCCGATCGGCGACGTCGGCGTAGTCGAGCTCGCCCACCGCACCGGCGACGCTGCCCTCGGCGAACCAGCGCAGTGCAGGCCGCCGTGGGTACTTCGTCGCGGCCCGGTCGAGGATGTCGGCCAGGACCACCGGGGTGACCGCGGCGGGTCCCTGCGCGGGGACGCGATCGCGACGCTCGGGCACGGTGAGCGGGTCCAGATCGCACACCCGTTGCCGAGGGTCGGCGCTCACCTGGGTGAGGATCTGTACGAACCGATCGGCCAGAGTATCGATGGTGGCGGCGTCGAACAGTTCGGTGGCGTAGACGAAGTCGAACCGCAGTCCCTTCTCGTCGGCCGGCGCGACCCGCAGTTCCAGATCGAACTTGGCCAGGGCGATATCGAGTTCTTCCGCCGACAGCCGCAGTCCGGGCAGTTCCAGCGTGGGCGTGCGACCGTCCTGCATGCTCAGCGCGACCTGGAACAGCGGGTGCCGGTTGCTCGCCCTGCTCTCCCGGCCGAGCGCGTCGACGACCCGCTCGAACGGGACATCGGCATGGGCCAGGGCCGCCAGTTCGGCGTCGCGGTCGGCATGCAGCAACTCGGTGAAACTGCGATCGGGGTCGACATCGGAGCGCAGGACCAGGGTGTTGACGAACATGCCGACGAGATCGTCGAGCTGGATGTCGGTGCGCCCGGCGACCGGGGTCCCGATGGGGATGTCACGTCCGCCGGTGACGCTGCGCAGCAGCACCGACAGCGCCGACCGCACGACCATGAACAGGCTGACGCCGGTAGCACTGGCCAACTCGTCCAGTGCCTGTTGCAGTGGTGCCGAGACCTGGCAGCTCACGGTGCCCGCCGCGCCGGTCGGCTCGACCGGGCGCGGCCGGTCGAACGGCAAGGGCAGCTCGTCGGGCAGTTCGGACAGGGTCTCGCGCCAGAACGCGAGCTGGGTCGCGGCGATGCTCTGCGGATCGTCCTCGGTGCCGAGCACCGCCCGCTGCCAGAGGCTGAAGTCGGCGTACTGCACGGGCAACGGCGCGCGCTCGGCGGCGAAGCCTCCGGTCCGGGCCACGTAGGACAGGGCGAGGTCGCGCGTGAGCGGGCCGAGCGACCAGCCGTCGGCGGCGATGTGGTGCACGACGACACCGAGCAGGTACTCCTCGGCCGCGGTGCGCAGCAACGACACTCGCAGCGGCGTCTGCCGGGTGAGGTCGAATCCCTGCTGGGCGAGGGCGGTCAGCGCCGCCTGCGCCTGGTCCGGCGCGGTGTCGACGACCTCGATCAGCGGCGTGGCCTGGGCGAGCGGCAGGATCACCTGCTGTGCGCCGGAGAGATCTTCGGGGAAGACCGTGCGCAGCACCTCGTGGCGCTCCACCAGATCGGTGAGGGCGGCCCGCAACGCGCTGATGTCCAGATCTCCGCCGATTCGCAAGACGAACGCGATGTTGTACGCACTCGATTCGGGGGACAATCGGTTGAGGAACCACAGCCGTTGCTGCGGCAACGACAGTGGTATGCGTCCCGGGCGTGGGGTGTGTACCGCCAGCGCCACCCGCTGCGTCCGGGGCGCTTCCGTGATCAGCGCGGCGATGCCTGCCACGGTCGGCGCCTCGAAGATCTGCCGGACGGGCAGGTCCACCTCGAAGTCGGCGTGCAGCGCCGCGGCGAGCCGGGTCGCCAGCAGTGAGTTGCCGCCGATGTCGAAGAAGCTGTCTTCCGCACCGGGAATCGGGCGGCCCAGAATCTCGGTGAACACCGCGGCCACCCGCATCTCGAGATGGGTACGCGGCGCGCGTGATCCACCACCGACCACGAATTCCGG
>JACIXH010000238.1 GCA_014360565.1 Nocardia sp. | reverse complement strand
CAGATCGGCCAGATCGGCCAACAGCTTCTTGTTCGGCCCGCCGTCGACGGAGGTCATCCGGAACAACACCGCGACGTTGCGGGCGCCGACCGCTCCGGTCGCCGCGGTCAAGGACTCCTCGAGATACTCCGGCTCCGGTTCGTCCACGGTCATGATTCCGAGCTCGTTGCGCAGGATCTGGCGAATCTCGGCAGCCAGCGCGGCGTATTCACCGGCGTGCCAAGTCGGCTCGTATCCCTCGTTGAACGTCGCTGCCGCATCGGGCTCCAGGAACTCTTGGAGCAGAACGGGATTCACCAGCGGTGGTCCCACCGGCACCAGCCGATCACCGCTGCCGTGGAGCTCGAGCCGCCGGATCAGCAGGGGCGCGAACACTCTGGTCGCTGCTCGCGACGACTGGCGGCGTGGCCGGACCACCACGGCCGGATAGCCGGTCCAGAGCTGATCGTTGGCCCCGGCGGCCGTCGCCACGAACTCCTCCAGCTTCGCGGGAACCCCGATCGCGTGATCGTCGTCGAGATCGCCGACCAGTAGCTGCTCTCGTCCGGGGATGCAGGCGTACTGGTCGGGATCGTCCAGCGACAACCACGACAGTTCCTCGGCCCGCAGGCAGGTCTGGTAGTAGGCCAGCAATCGCGACCAGTCGGGAGTGACCGACTTAACGGTTCCGACCAGCATCTCCGCGCCTGCGGTGGGCCGCGCGGCGGTGTCGAGCTGAATGGGCGAGAGCGGCGAGGCCGCCAGGATGATCCGGCCGTCGACCCCCGACGACGAGATCACCGGTGTCTGGCCGGCGTCCTGCCTGCGCAGGCGATCGTTGACGTAGTCGAACAGATCCGACACCGACAGCTCCGATTTGCCGCCGGACGCGGCACCGGTGCGCATCGCCTCGACGAACGATCCGGTGAAGACCGACGCGTCCGTCGCCTCACGACCGACGAACGACGCCTCCCCGGCGCGAGACGAGGACACCACATAGACACCACGACTCGCCAATGCGGCAGGCTGGCTGTCCGCCGACCCCTTCGCGACCGGATCCGAGGTGCGAAGGCCGACCGAGAAACCACCGCTGCGGCAGCTGTCGATGATCACCACTTTCTGCGGGGCCAAGCATTGCTCGAGCAGCTGGTTCACGAAGCCCGCGCGCATCGCGGTGTCGGCAAGGCGGTCGGGGTCGGTATCGGTGCCGATGAAATGGAACTCACCATCGGAGCGCACAGTCCGCGCGCCGTGTCCGGAGTAGTAGAAGACCATCAGCTCGTCTTCACGACTGCCTGCGACGAATTCGTCGACCGCGGTGCGCATCTGGTCGGTGGTCAGGTCGATCAGCGACACCACATCGGAGAACCCGCCGATCCGGCCGTCGCGCAGCACACCCTCGACCAGTGTCAGGTCGGTCCGCACCGCGGGCAATCCGGCGAAGTGGGGATAGCTGTAGTTCTCATTGCCGATCAGCAGCGCTCGTCGCCGCGCCAGGCGGCTCACGACGGGTCCGCTTCGGTATCGGCCGTCCGCGACGCGTCGGTGCCCGCGGCCGCGATGAACCTCTCGATGATCGCGAGCTGGTCGTCGGGATTGTCGTCGAGTACGAGCGAGTTGTCATGGAGTCGTATCTCGACGCGGCGCCCACGATCACGGCGGCACCATTCCTTGACGAGCGTGGTGAAAGCGGTCGTGACACCGGCCGAACCGACAAGCAGGACCAACGCATCGCCGACCGCACCCTTGTGACCGGTCACCGACTCGGCAGGTTCAGCGAACTCGGCTTCGACGTGGTGACCGGCCAGGTAACCGACAAGATCTCGGGTGAGCCGCTCGGTCAACAGACTCCCCGAGCCCGTCAATACCTGAACACAGACGAATCCCTCAGACATCCAACCCCCGTAGTTTCCGTCGGACCGCAGTAGTGCGATATCCGATGTGCCCACTGAATGCTGGATTCGATTGTGCCACAGCGCATCACCGCGCGCCGTGGACTAGCGAGGTTTTCGTCCCGCGTGGTCGAGGGCCAGGCGCAGGGCGTATTCGATCTGAGAGTTGATGCTGCGCAGGTCGTCGGCCGCCCACTTGGCTACTGCCTCGTGGACGGCCGGGTCGAGCCGCAGCAGGATCTTTTTGGGGTCCTTCTTCGGCGTGGTCATGGGCGGGTCAGGCGTAGAGGGATCCGGTGTTGACGACCGGCTGGATGGCGCGGTCACCGCAGAGGACGACGAGCAGGTTGGAGACCATGTTGGCCTTGCGTTCCTCGTCGAGCTCGACGGTGCCCTGTTCGGCGAGGCGGTCGAGGGCGAGGGCGACCATGCCGACGGCGCCTTCGACGATCTGGGTGCGGGCGGCGACGACCTGCGCGGCCTGTTGACGCACGAGCATCGCCTGGGCGATCTCGGGAGCGTAGGCGAGGTGGGTGATGCGGGCCTCGATGACCTCGATCCCCGCGGTGAGGGTGCGTTCGCGCAGCTCGACGGTCAGTTCCTCGGCGACTTCGGCGCCGTCGCGAAGGCTGGTACGCGCGTCGTCGTGGGCGTCGTAGGGGTGGGTGGTGGCGAGGTGGCGCACGGCCGCCTCGGACTGGGTTTCGACGTACTCCTCGTAATCGTCGACGGCGAAGGCCGCCTTGAAGCTGTCGACGACCTTGTAGACCACGACCGCCGCGATCTCGACGGGGTTGCCGTCGGCGTCGTTGACCTTGAGCTTCTGGGTTTCGAAGTTGCGTACCCGCAGCGAGATGGATTTGCGGACGGTGAGCGGGACCACCGAGAAGAACCCGGGCTCGCTGACCGAGCCGATGTAGCGGCCGAAGAAGGTGACGACCTTGGCCTCGTTGGGGTTGACGATGATCAGCCCGGTGGCGAGCAACGAGACGACCAGCGCCGCGACGACGGCGGCCACCGCACCGGCCCAGGCGAGTGCGCCGCCGTCGTTGTTGCCTGCGGATATGAACGCGAGGACGGCGGCGGCCCCGAACAACAGGGTGAGCACCAACCACCCCAGCAAGACGACGAATCCGTTGACGCGGAATGCGGACCGCAGCTCCATGACATCCTCCAGATATCTAAGTGATATCACTACGATAGTAGATGCCGGGCGGCTCGGCAAGCCGGGTCAGGAGCCGGGAGCGATATTGCGGTTGGCCCGGAACATGTTGCGCGGGTCGTACTTCGCTTTCGCCGCCGTCAGCCGGCGATAGGTGTGCGGGGAGTATCCCGCCGCGGTCTGCGCCGCGTCCGCGGCGCCGCCCGCACCGTAGAGGAACGCGAGGCTGTGTCCGATCGTCCACGGCGCCAGTGCTTCTCGCACCGCGGCCAGGCCGTCGGGCGCGCGGTCACCGTCGCCGGGGCCGGTGATCACCCGCACGAGGTAGTCGGCATCGCGATGATCGATCGACGTACAGCCTCCGTGCCGAAGAGCGCCGCCGAGATGGCGGATATCGATCACCGCGTCGACCCGGCCACCCGGTGCGGTCAGCGCCCGCAGCGCCGAAAGACCCTGGGGCGTCAGCTCCGACAGCAGCGCATTGGTGGCGGCGTAGGCGTGCGGGAAGGGCGGGTCGCTGTGAATGGTGTGCGATTGCGCGTAGGGCATCGTGCGCAGGTCATCGCGGAGCCGGGGCCCTATCTGCCGCAACGGCGCGGCCCATCGCTCGCCCTCCTCGTCTGGTCCTTCGAAGGCGATCCGGATGGAGGCGACATGGCGCCCGCGCAACGAGTCCGGCACGGGCGCGATGTCGGGATAGGTCAGCACCGCGATCGTGGAGGTCAACTCACTCGGCACGATCGCGGTCCACGTGCGCCAGGCCTCGAGTGCGGCGCCTACCAGCGGAGTATCGAAAACCAGCTGGCCGCCGTAGATTTCGGTGACGGGCACGAGATCGAGTTCGAGCCCGGTCACCACGCCGAAGTTCCCGCCCGAACCCAGTACCGCCCCGAACAATTCGTCGCCCTGGGTGAGTGTGCGCATCCTGCCGTCGGCGGTCACCAGATCCAGCGAGCGCACATGGTCTGCCGCATAGCCGAATTCGCGCGCCAGCAAACCGAGCCCGCCCCCGAGCACATACCCGACCAGGCCCACCGACGGCGAGGACCCGTTCAACGGCGCCAGCCCGTATCCGGCGGCAGCCTCGACCAGCGCTCCGGCCCGCACCCCGGCCCCCACGCGCGCGGTCCTGGTCCGGGGGTCGACCGTGATGGCGTCCATCCGGCCGGTGGTGATCAGCACGCCGCCCGCGACGGCGACGGACAATCCGTGCCCGGTGGACTGGACCGCCACCGCAAGATCGTGTCGTGCGGCGAATTCCACCGCGGCCCGCACGTCCTCGGCGTGCCGGGCGCCGACCACGAACGCGGGGCGGTGGGTATAGGCGGTTTGGAAGCCGGCGATCTCCTCGGCATAACCCGCGTCCTCAGGGGTGAATACGGGGCCGGTGACGTCGGGCTGCATCGCGGTATCGGTCATGTCTTCGACTGTGCGCGCCGCCGATGAATAAGTACAAGAGATAGTTCGTCTCGCACCTATAATCACTAGTTATGGAACTGCGGCAACTGCGCTATTTCGTGACAGTCGTGGACGAAGGCGGTTTCACCCGCGCCGCCGCGCGCCTGCACCTGACCCAACCCGGCCTCAGCACCCAGATCCGCCAGCTCGAACGCGAGCTCGGGCAACCGCTACTCGACCGAGGCGCGCGCACCGTGACGCCGACCGAGATCGGCGCTGCCGTCCTCGAACACGCGCGGGCCGCCTTGGCCGCCACCGACCGGATCGGCGAGACGGTGCAGGAGTTCACCGGGTTGCTGCGCGGGCAGGTGCGGCTCGGGATGATCTCCGGTGCGGCATCGGAAGTATTCGATGTCGCAGGCGTTCTCGCCGACTTCCACCACGACCATCCGCAGGTCGGGATCAGACTCACCGAGGACACCGCCGAACGCATGCTCGCCGCTGTCGAACGCGACGAGCTCGACATCGCCCTGACCGGATTGACCGGCGCCCCAACAGGTCCCCATGTCAGTGTGCACGTCATTCTGCAGACCTCGCTCGCCGCCGCCATCGCCGCGGACGCACCCGCGGATCCCGCCGAATCGGCGGGCACCATCGCCTTGGCCGCCCTCGCCGATCGCCGGCTCATCTGCCTCACCCGTGGCACAGGCCTGCGCGGCGTCTTCGAACGCTCCTGTACCGCTGCCGGTTTCACTCCGGACATCGCCTACGAGGCCGCCGCACCGCCACTGTTGCTCGCGCTCGCCGCCCGCGGACTGGGAACCGCCATCGTCCCCGCCCTCACGCCCGCCGAAGCCGCTGCCTTCGCCGTGCGATCCCTCGACATCGTCGAACCCACCCTTCACGGCCGCCTCGCCCTGGCCTGGCGCACCGATCCCGCACCGAGCCCGGCAACGAAGGTGTTGCTCGGGCAACTGCGCATCGCATTCGGCGCCCATACCGGCGCACGAGGCCCGATAGACGCCGGTGCGGCCCACGATCTGCCAGACCGGTCCACCGTGCCGTTGACGTAGCCGCCCGCCTCAGCGCTACGCTCTGGCTAACCGATGAAGGAGAGCTCGACCAGGACGAGGGAAGGGCGTGCGTGGTGGAGTCGACTACTGCTGCGAAACTGCAAGAGCTACGGGACAACCTGACGGCGGCGCGGGAACCGGCGGGGGACGCGGGAATCGCCAAGCGTGCGGCGAAAGGAATACCCAGCCCACGCGAACGCATCGAAATACTTCTCGATCCGGGCAGTTTCACCGAAATCGGCGCGCTGGTGAAACAACCCGGCGCCGCCGATGGTCTCTACGGTGACGGTGTTGTCACCGGGCACGGCCGGATCGACGGGCGGCCGGTCGTGGTGATCGCGCACGACCAGACCGTGTTCGGCGGGTCGGTGGGTGAAATGTTCGGGCGCAAGGTCGCGATGGCGATGGACCTGGCGGCAGATATCGCGTGCCCGTTCGTGGCGATCAACGACTCCGGCGGTGCGCGGGTGCAGGACGCGGTGACGTCGCTGGCCTGGTACGCGGAGATGAGCAGACGGCAGACGCGACTGTCCGGCGTGGTGCCCCAGGTTTCGGTGATGTTGGGCAAATGTGCTGCGGGCGCGGTTTATTCGCCGATCAATACCGATGTGCTGATCGCGACCGAGTCGGCGTACATGTTCGTGACCGGGCCCGAGATCATCCGCGAGACCACCGGCGAGGAAGTGACCCTCGACGAGCTCGGCGGCGCGTTCAACCAGGCGCACAACGGCAACATCCACCACGTGGCGGCCGACGAGAAGGCCGCATTCGAGTGGGCGCGAACATATTTGAGCTTCATGCCGTCGAACTGCTACGAGCGGGCGCCCCTGGTGAATCCCGGGCTGGAACCGCAGATCACCGACTCCGATCGCGAACTCGACACGCTCATCCCGGATTCCGATCGCCGCGGTTACGACATGTACGAGGTGTTGCTCAGGATCTTCGACGACGGGGACTTCCATGAGATCGGCGACAGCGCCGCGCGCAATCTGATCACCGGATTCGCGCGGGTCGACGGGCGCAGTGTGGGCGTGGTCGCCAATCAGCCGCTGGTGGCCAGCGGCGCGATCGATGCGCGCGGGTCGGACAAGGCCGCCCATTTCATCCGGCTCTGCGACGCGTTCGACATTCCACTGGTGTTCGTCGTCGATACGCCGGGCGTGCTGCCCGGGGTCGAGGAGGAGAAGATCGGCGTCATCAAACGCGGCGGCCGATTCTTCTACGCGGTCGTCGAGGCCACCGTCCCGATCATCACCGTGGTGGTCCGCAAGGCCTATGGCGGCGGCTACGCGGTGATGGGGTGCAAGCAGCTCGGCGGCGACATCAATCTCGCCTGGCCGACCGCGCGGATCGCCGTGATGGGCGCCGAAGCCGCGGTGGGTCTGACCCAGCGCAAACAGCTGGCCGCCGTCCCCGAGGCCGATCGTCCGGCTGTGCGCCAGCAGATGGTCGACTTCTACAACGCCGCCGTCGCCACCCCGTGGATCGCGGCCGAGCGCGGATACATCGATGCGGTCATCGAGCCGTCCACCACCCGGCTGGAGATCCGCAAAGCGCTGCGCCTGCTCGGCGACAAACACGTCGAACAGGCGCCGCGCAAACATCGCCTCATGCCGTTGTAGCGCACCACCACGGCGAACTCGCTGTGGCCGGGACAGCCGCTTCTGTACAGCCTCGACGCATCGACGGTTGTCGTCGCGGCACCGGGCCACCGCGAGTTCGCAGGGCGCTGACGCTGTATTCAGCGTGAGCCCCCGCGATGCCACTCACGGCAGCTGGGCCCCGACCGAACCGGGCTGCGGCACCGGCGAAGTATCGCGCCGGGCCACCTCGCGTACCACCAGATAGATCGGGAAGACGATGGGCGACAACAGGATCGTGCCGACCAGCAGCGGGCCCATCAGCAGGGGATGGATCTCGCGTCGGCGACTGTCGCGGTAGACCCAGCGCCCGAGGAACAGATCCCATGCGATGATCTGCGCCCACAGTGCCGTCAGCACGGCGGGGTCGGCGGTGGCGGCGGTGATCGCGGCCAGCGACGGCGACGTCACCAGCGACCACATCGCACCGAGCACCGGTAGCGCGACGATCGCCCAGATCACCAGGGGTGCTGCCACGATCCACGGTGACGAGATGATGGTGCGGGTCCATCGCCAGGTCGGTGCGAAGATCATCAGTGCCCAGAACGGCACCGTGACCGAGAAGGACAGGGTGAACAGCGTGCTCATGCGGTGGCTACCTTTCGTGTTCCGGTCGCGCTCGCGACCGAGATCATCACTGCGACAACAACTCCGATTCCGATCGCGGCCGCCGCGGTGAGCGTGGCCTGATCGGGATGCACCAGCGACTGCCCCCGCAGCGCCTGCCAGGTGAGCAGCGCGAGCACCGCCGCGTAGCCCGCCGACGCGGTGACGACCAGGCCCAGGCGCACGCGCACCGAACCGAGCAACGGCATGCGCGGTGCCAGCACGACGAGCAGCGCCGCGAGCAAGGGCAGCACCTGCAGCGCGTGCATGCCGAAGAAGTGCGGAATGCGCAGGTCGCCGTCGGTGGTGCTCCACCCGGTCAGCGGCATGCCCGGCGTCCCGTCGGACGCGCCGACGGTGTGGGCGCCCGCGATGCCGTCGATACCCGATTCCCGCCTCGGCATCAGCTGGCCCAGACCCAACCCCACCAGCGTGATCAGCAGCCCCAGCCGGATCGACCAGGAGATCGCGGCGTCACCGATGCGTGCGCGCGCCACCCCGACCGCGACCACCATCGTCGCCAGGAACAGCGCCACGATGGTCGAGCCCATCGCCATCCACAGCGCCGCGTCCAAGGAGGTGGTCGTGTTGTAGTGGCTGCGCTTGCCGCGCACCACTTGGCCCACGATGATCACCATCTCGATCACCCCGGCCGTCACGATCACGTTCGCCATCCACCAGGTGAGCCGGGAAGCCTTGGGCCGCAACGAAATGAGCCAGGCCAATGCCACGCTGTAGAGCAGGAAGGACAGGGCGAACTTCATCGGCTTGAACCATGCGGCCGACCCCGCGATCACCCGGTCGTCGACGAGCATCGCGACCGAGGCGACCACGACCAGCACCGCATCGGCCGCGGCGAAATAGAGCAGGGGGCGATGCAGCGGGGCACGTCGGCGGGGTAGTGAGTCGGGGACAGTCAGGATAGACATGTGAATCTCCCAGAGTTAGATAGTCGCACTATCTGTTATAGATAGCTAGACTATCCACTATGGGTGGCGTAGGCAAGAGCTAGGAACGAAAATCGGAGGAACAGTGCGCATCTCGGAGTTGAGCGAACGCAGCGGCATCGCGGTAGCGACTATCAAGTACTACCTTCGCGAGGGCCTGCTGCCCGCGGGGATTCGCAGCAGCCCCAACCAGGCCAGCTACGGCGAAGACCACCTGCGCCGATTGCGTCTGATCCGCGCGTTGATCGAGGTGGGCGGGATTCCGATCGCCACTGTCAGCGACGTTCTCGCGGCGATCGACTCCCCCGATATGTCCCTGTTCCACGTGCTCGGCGTAGCGCAGGAGAGTCTGTCCACGCCCGTGCCCGCCGCCCACGACGCTGATCGGGATCGCGCATACGAGGCCGTGCGTGCGGAGATGGATCGGCGCGGCTGGGACATGAAGCCCAGTCCGCAAGCCATCGACACCCTCACCGGCGTGATCGTGCGCCTCACGCAACTCGGCTACCGGGACTGGGCGACCACGACCCTGCCCACCTATTTCGACAGCACGCGCGCCATCGCGGAAACCGACGTGGCGGCCGCCCTGGCCGCGGGCGGACGCGACGACATCATCGACGCGGTCGTGGTTCTGACCGTGCTCGGTGACACCGCACTGGCCGCCATCCGTCGCATCGCCCAAGCTCAGGTGTCACTGGAACTATTGAAGAACCCGAACACCGCCTGAACGCCGAACGACCCCGCGAATGCCGGAATCCGCGGGGCCGATCGGCGGTATCTCACAGCAGGCGGGACAGGAATGCCTGTGTGCGCTCATGCTGCGGGTTGGTCAGCAGCTCCC
>JACIXH010000237.1 GCA_014360565.1 Nocardia sp. | reverse complement strand
AGGATCCCTCGATGGGGGAGCAGGAGCAGGTTCGCCGACCCACCGGGGCTACCGTCCGGTAACCGTTCTCGGCGCAATTCATCGACAACCGGAGGCCGCTATCGTGGCCTCCGGTTTCGTCGTCTGCGGACGCGCAATCGTCACTGACGCGCAGTGTCGGCACAGCCGCGCAATGTGAAAATGCAGTATTCCGAGTTTAATCGTTCGCCCTGCGTAAGACCTGTATATGACCCGCACAACAGACTAGACAGTCGGCTATACCCGTTTTGTTCGAGGTAAAACCACTGAATTTCCACTGCGCTCGAATTGATGAGATATTTGCCGTACCGTCACGCAGGATTTTTCCGATACCCCGTGTAGCCGAGAGTCCAAACGACGTTCGAGATGTGCGATCGAATGGTGATCCATGGTGAAGGGAAGCCTTTCCGGTGACTGAGCAAGCTTCTGGCGTCCCTCGACGCGGATCCCGCCGAATTCGTCGTGCCTCGCTGTCGTCCACGCTGCCACGGCTGCTGCTGGCCGCCGTCGAGCGCGCTCCCGAGGCGCCCGCGCTGCGATTCGACGGCCTGACCCTCACCTACGCCGACCTCGACCAGCGTTCCTCCCGCCTGGCCAGGGCGCTGATCGCGCGCGGGCTCGGCCCCGGCGACCGCTTCGTTCTCGCGTTGACGCGCTCGATCGACTCCGTGGTCGCGGTCTGGGCGGCGGCCAAGACGGGCGCCGCCTTCGTTCCGGTCGATCCGCGATACCCCGCCGAACGCGTGGCCCACATGCTCACCGATTGCGGTGCGGTGTTCGGGCTGGCCAAGGCTGCCGACGCCGCGCGACTGGACGCGGCGATCCAGTGGCTCTGCATCGATACCGCCGAGTTCGGTGACGAGCTCGCCGCCACGTCGGATGCGCCGGTGAGCGCAAGCGAACGTCTGCGCAGGCTTTCCCCGGACGACCTCGCCTACCTCGTCTACACCTCGGGCTCGACCGGCGTCCCCAAGGGCGTCGCGGTCACCCACACCGGCCTGGCCGGGCTGTGCGTCGAGCAGGTCCGTAGGTTCGGCATCACCGCGGACTCGCGCACGCTGCACTTCGCCTCGCCGAGTTTCGATGCCAGCATGCTGGAGTTGCTCCTCGCGATCGGGGCGAGTGCGACGATGGTCATCGCCCCACCCGATGTGTACGGCGGCGACGAACTCACCGAACTGATGCGCGCGGAGCGGGTGACCCATGCCTTCATCACCCCCGCGGCCCTGGCCGGGCTCGACGCGGCCGCACTGCCGGAGCTGGCCGCACTCGCCGTCGGTGGCGAGGCCTATCCGCCCGAGCTGATCGCGCAATGGGCGCCGGGGCGCGCGTTCTTCAACGTCTACGGCCCCACCGAGACAACGATCGTCTGCGCGATGAGCGAGCGCCTGACCGCGGACGACGTGATCACCATGGGTGACACGATCCCCGGCATGAGGGCGTTGGTCCTCGATGCCCGCCTGCACCCGGTGCCGGACCGCGTTCCCGGCGAGCTCTACCTCTACGGCGACGGCCTGGCCCGCGGCTATCACGACCGGGCCGGGCTCACCGCGAGCCGGTTCGTCGCCGACCCCCTCGGACGCGGCAGGCTCTACCGCACCGGTGATCTGGTGCAATGGGTTCCGGTGCCGGGTGGGGTCGGTCTGAAGTTCCTCGGCCGCACCGACGCGCAGGTGAAACTGCGTGGCTTCCGCATCGAACTCGGCGAGATCGACGCGCTGTTCGCGGCCGAGAACACGGTGCGCTTCTGCGCGACCCTGATTCGGACGTTGCCCAGCGGCGAGAGCGCGCTCGTCTCCTACGTCGTCGCGACCGCCGGGATCTCCATCGACACAGCGGCTTTGAACCGGCTGGCGCAGCGGCACCTGCCCCAGCACGCGGTCCCGGCCGCGATCGTCGTGCTCGATCAGGTGCCGTTGACGCCGGTCGGCAAGCTCGACCACCGGGCCCTGCCCGCCCCACAGATGATGGTGCGCGAGTTCGAGGAGCCGCGCACCGGCACCGAACGGACGGTCGCGGCTGTTTTCGCGGACTTGCTCGGGGCCGACCCGATCGGGCGCGACGACGACTTCTTCGCCCTCGGCGGCAACTCCCTGCTGGCCACCCAGCTGGCGGGCAGGCTGGGCGCCGCGGTCGATGTGCGGGTGCCCGCGCGCACCGTTTTCGAACACGGCACGGTGGCCGCGCTGGCGACCGCGCTCGACGCGCTGATCGGTGACGCCTCGGTGCGCGTCCCGCTGACGCCGCGCGAACGTGGTGCGCGCGTGCCCCTTTCGCTTGCTCAACAGCGCATGTGGTTCATGGCCAGACTCGATCCAGAATCCAGCGCCTACAACATCCCGGTCGCGCTGCGCCTGTCCGGACCGCTCGACACCGCCGCGCTCACCGCCGCCCTCGATGACGTACTCGACCGGCACGAGGTGCTGCGCACCGTGTATCCCGAGCACGACGGTGCGGGGTTCCAACAGGTGCTGACAGTGGACCAGGCCGGACTCGATGTGGTGGTCGACCCGATCGAAGAGTCCGATCTCCCGGGCGAGCTGGCCCGGCTGACATTCGGCGGGTTCGACGTGTGCCGTCGTGTTCCCGTGCGCGCGGCCATCTTCCAGCTCGGCGCGACCGAGCACGTGCTGGCGGTGGTCGTGCACCACATCGCCACCGACGGCTTTTCGCTCGGCCCGTTGACTCGCGACCTGATGACCGCCTATGCCGCCCGCGCCGCCGGTGCGGCGCCCGGCTGGGTGCCGTTGCCGGTGCAGTACGCCGACTACACCCTCTGGCAGCAGGAAATGCTCGGTGCGGCAGCCGATTCCAGCTCGCTGCTGGCCGCGCAGCTCGGGTTCTGGCGCACCGCTCTCGCCGGTGCGCCCGCCCTGCTGGAACTCCCCACCGACCGGCCGCGTCCGCCGATCGCGGGCACGCGCGGTGCCGCGCAGGACTTCGCCGTCACCGCCGAGGTGCACCAGGCGCTGGAAGCTCTGGCGCGCGAACACAATGCCTCATTGTTCATGGTGGTGCGGGCGGCGTTGTCGGTGCTGCTGGCGAGGGTGGCGGGCACCGACGATGTCACCGTCGGCGCGCCTGTCGCGGGCCGTGGTGAACCCGAACTCGACGATCTCGTCGGGATGTTCGTCAACACCGTCGTCTTGCGCACCCGCATCGACGCCGCCGAATCCTTCGCGGACCTGCTCGGGCGGGTGCGCGATATCGATCTGGCCGCGTTCGCCCATGCCGATGTGCCGTTCGAACGTCTTGTCGCCGAACTGGATCCGCCGCGGACCCAGGCACACCACCCGCTGTACCAGGTGGCGCTGTCTTTTCAGAACTTCGGCGCCACCCGCCTCGAACTGCCCGAGCTGACGGTGTCGGCGATCGATCTGGGCGAGCAATCCGCACCGGTAGACCTACAGCTCACCGTCGTTCCGCTCGAGGACGCCGCCGGGCCCGCGGGCCTGCGCTGCTCTTGGCGCTATGCCACCGACCTGTTCGACGCGTCGACGATGCAGACCCTCGGCGCGCGGCTGGCCGGGCTGCTGTGCGCGGCCGTCGCCGCACCGCACCGGCCGGTCGGCGACCTGCCGCTGCTGACCGCGGTCGAGCAGATCGAGCCGCAGGGCGAGCTGCGCCTCGTTCCCGACCTGACACTGTTCGACGCATTCCGGGCAGACGCCCAGCGCTGTCCGCACGCGCCCGCGGTCACCTTCGGCGAGATCACGCTGAGCTACGGCGAGCTCGGTCGCCGCGTGAACCGGCTCGCCCGGCTGCTCGTCTCCGACGGCGTCGGACCGGGAAGCACTGTGGGCGTGGCGATTCGGCCGTCCATCGAGCTGGTCGTCGCGATGTACGCGGTGTTCGCGGCCGGCGGCGTTTATGTGCCGCTCGATCCCGATTCGCCCACCGAACGTCGCGCCGACATCCTCGCCGCCGCACAGCCGGTCTGCCTGCTGACCACCGCCGCGGACGCGATCGCGGCGCCCGGGCTCGCGGCGGTCTCGGTGAACGAGGACTCCGGTGCGGGCTTCTCGGATGCCTGGCTGACCGACGCCGATCGACGGCGCCCGCTGCGTGCCCTCGATCTGGCCTATGTGATCTTCACGTCCGGCTCGACGGGCAAGCCCAAGGGCGTCGGTGTGCCGCATTCGGCGATCGTCAACCAGGCGGCGTTCATGGTCGGCGAGTACGGCATAGGGGATTCCGATACTGTCCTGCAGTCGATTCCGTTCACCTTCGATGCCTCGATGATCGGTTTCGTCACCGGGTTGCGCGCGGGCGCGCACATGATCGTGGCGGCCTCGCAGGGGCTCACCGATCCCACCTATCTGGCCGGACTCATTGCGCGCCACCGGGTTACCGGCACCACCATCGTGCCCTCGGTACTGCAGATGCTGGTGGATTCAGCGCCTGCGGGCGCCCTGCGTTCGCTGCGAGCGGTCTGGGTGGGCGGTGAGGCACTGCCGAACGCCACCGTCGAACGCTTCACCACCGTCACCGCGGGCCGCCTGCACAACCTGTACGGCCCGACCGAGGCCACGGTCTCGGTCACCGGTGCGGATGTGACCGAGGTGGGCGAGGGCATCGTCCCGATCGGCCTGCCGCACTGGAACTCTCGCGCCTATGTCCTCGACGCGCGCCTGCAGCCGGTACCCGTCGGCACGCCGGGCGAGCTGTACCTCGCCGGTGCGCAACTCGCCCGCGGGTACCTCGGCAGCCCGGACAAGACGATGGAGCGATTCGTCGCCGACCCGTACGGTCCCATCGGTGAACGCATGTACCGCACCGGCGATCTGGTGCGCCGGCTCTCCTCCGGTGCGCTGACCTACCTGGGCCGCACCGACGTTCAGCTCAAACTGCACGGGCTGCGGATCGAACCCGGCGAGATCGAGGCGGCGCTGCGCACCCATCCCGCGGTCGCGGGTGCGGCGGTCGCGGTGCACCACGAACAGCTCGTCGGCTACGTGACACCCCAGCATGTGGACACCGCGGCGGTGCTGGCCACGATCCGAACCCTGTTGCCGCCGTACATGATTCCGCATCGACTGCTCGCGCTCGACGAGTTCCCGCTGGGGGCGACCGGCAAGCTCGACCGCTCGGCGCTGCCCGCGCCCGCCGTCGAGATCCGCGAATATCAGGCTCCGGTCACCGCCGACGAACAGATCGTCGCGACGGCGATCGCCGAAGTGCTCGAGCTCGAGCGAGTCGGCCGCGACGACGACTTCTTCGTTCTCGGCGGCACCTCACTCGCGGCGATCCGGGTGCGCGCCGCCATCGCCGAGCAACTCGGCATCGAGGTTGCGTTGCGCCTGCTGTTCAGCTATCCGCTGGTCAGCAACCTGGCGCTGGCCGTGCGCGACGAATCGTCGGCCTCGTCGGCGGGCCCCGATCCCGCCGTCGACGCGATCCTCGATCCCTCGATCGACCTCGCAGGCTGCGCACCCCAGCGCACCGGCGCACCGGCGACCCTGCTGCTCACCGGCGCCACCGGCTTCCTCGGCAGCTTCCTGCTGCGCGAGCTCCTGGAGCAGACCTCCGCGACGATCTACTGCTTGGTTCGCGCCACCGATGACCGGGCTGCGGTGGATCGAGTCGTCTCCACGGCCGCCGGATACCACATCGACCTGACCCGCTATCTCGGCCGAATCGTCGGCGTCCCAGGCGATCTCGCGCAACCCGGCCTCGGCATCGAGCCGCTGCGCTTCGCCGAGCTGGCCGCGACGATCGACGTGATCTACCACAACGGTGCGCTGGTGAACCACCTCGAGCCGTACGCGCGGATGCGGGCGGCCAATGTCGGCGGCACCACCGAGGTGCTGCGTCTGGCCACCACCACCCGGGTCAAGCCGATCCACTACGTCTCGACGCTGTCGGTACTGGCAGGCATCCCGCAGGACAACGGTGTGCCCGCGGGGCTGCCCGGCTACGCGATGACCAAGTGGGTCGCCGAACAGTTGGTACACACCGCGATCGAGCGCGAGATTCCCATCGCGGTCTACCGCCCGGGTCTGATCACCGGCGATTCCCGCACCGGCGTTGCCCCCGCCGAGGACGCCTGGTGGACGATGCTGCGCGCCATGCTCGTGCTGGGCGTCGCCGTCGACGTGCGGGCGATCGGCATCGAAATGGCGCCCGTCGACCACGTCGCGGCGGGGATCGTCAGCCGCTCCGGCCAGCCGTCCGCGCTCGGCAACATCTTCCGCGCGAGCGGCGCCCAAGTTTCTCTGGAGGTCGTCTACGCCGAAATCCGCAGTCGCGGTTACCAGTTCGACTTCATCGACCCGATGGAGTTCGCCATCACCCTGACGGCGGCCGCCGAGCGGCCCGGCGCCGACCCCATTCTGGCGCGGGCCTCCGCGCTGAGCGGCAACTACGCCGCCGCCGTCGCCCAGGCGAGCCCGGCCACTGTGCTGAGCGCCGTGGAGTCGGCCCCCGTCGCACCGTCGCGCGGGCTACCGATCGAATTCCCCCCGGTCGACGCGGAGATCATCGCCCGCTACTTCGACCACTACATCGACATCGGCTTCTTCCCGGATCCCGGCGCGGTGTCGCTGACGCGGGCAGGCGGATCACGCTGAGCGTGGTCGATGCCCGGTTGTCCCGCGCGAGCACGCGCTCGCGCGGGACACCGACCTCACTTCGCGTAGTCGTAGAACCCGCGTCCGGTCTTGCGGCCCAGCCGGCCCGCGTCCACCATCCGGCGCAGCAGCGCAGGCGGGGCGTAGTGCGGCTCGGCGAACTCGGCGTACAGCGACTCCGAGGCGGCGAGCGCGATGTCGAGGCCGACGGTGTCGAGCAACGTCAGCGGGCCCATCGGGTAGCCGCAGCCGCCCTTCATCGCCGCGTCGATGTCCTCGGCGGTGGCGTAGCCCGACTCGAGCATCCGCACCGCGGAGCACAGGTAGGGGATGAGCAGCGCGTTGACGATGAACCCGGAGCGGTCACCGGCCTGCACGGCCATTTTCCCGAGGGTGTTCTTCACGTAGTCGGTGACGGCCACGGCCGCTTCCGGCGCGGTCACCAGGGTGGAGATGATCTCGACCAGCGGCATCACCGGCACCGGGTTGAAGAAGTGCACGCCGACGACCCGCTCGGGCCGCTCGGTCGCCCCGGCCACCTTGATCACGGGGATCGAGGAGGTGTTGGTGGCGAGGATGCCCTCGGGCTTGACGATCTTGTCCAGCTTGCCGAAGATCTCGTACTTCAGCGCCTCGATCTCGGGCGCAGCCTCGATCACCAGGTCACGATCGGCGAACTCGTCCATGTCCAGGGTGACGCGCACCCGCGCGAGCACCGCGTCGGCCTCGTCCTGGCTGAGCTTGCCCTTGGTCACCGCACGGCCGATGGAGGTGGCGATCCGATTCTGCGCCGCCTCGGCGAACTCCGGCTTCGTCTCGAGCACGAGCACCGAACTGCCGGCCTTCGCACACACCTCCGCGATACCCGCGCCCATCGTGCCGCCACCGATTACACCGATCAACTCCACTGCCGTACTCCCAACATCGCATTGCCCTGGCTGTTGCGGTGATTATTTCACCCGCGCTGGCACTGAGTGCCACAGGCTGCCGGAACGGGGGGACGGTGCCGACCGAAGCTCTCCGGGCCGACCGACGCCGACGCGCACCCCGGTGTGTCGTCGATGTCGGTCGACAAGGGCTCACAAGGCGATACAGGCCGACCCTGCATTGATCCCGGTGCCGACGCCGACGTTCTGGCGAACCTGATGCGTCGCTCCCGGCTGAAAGGCGTAGATATAGGTGATACCCGTCCTGGACGGGGTCCAGTTCGCCTTCGCGGTGCCGTTGGGGTCGGGCATCACCTCGGCGAAGCCGCTCGGGCCCTGGCCTTCCTCGTAGAAGAACACCGGCTTGGTGATGTCATCGACGGTTACGTGCGCCACGTAGGAACAGGTGGTTCCGTAGGGGTGGGTGCCGAGTGTGAACGAGGGCATGGTGGCGATGCTCGTGACGGTGGCCGACGCATGAGGTGCTGCCAGGGCCGACATGCTTGCGACCACGCCGAGTGTGGCGGCGCCGAGGGTGAGCCGAAGTCCCTTGAACGGCATGAGCGTTCGTGTCATCGGTGCGTCTCCTTCAGGATTCGTCGTAATGTGCGATTGCGGGGCAGCCGGTCGCCGAGGCGAGATTGCGCACCAGAGCGCCGGAATCCCGGACCGCGGGTCCGAAGGTCAGGCGCACCACTCGGGGCCCTGGTTCATGTGCACCAGCCGCAGCAGGGCGCAGGTGAACTGCGAGGCGCTTCCGGTCGAGCCGCTGTCGTCGATGGTGGCTAACGGCGAAACCGGTTGTGCCCCAGCGGTTTGCGCGTTGACCATCGGTGACAGAACGACACCGGCCGAGAGTACGCCGAGGGTGAGACGAGTGATCACAGACATCGCGAATTGCCTTTTGTTCGTGGGGAAGCCGACCCGCTGCTGCGGACCGATCGACCGATACCCAGAACAAGGCTGTGGTCTGGGTCCGGTTCGGCCCAGGACACAGAATTGGCTACCCAAGAATTGATCAGCCAGCCCGTTCGGACCGCGCCGCATGGCGTCGCAGGGTGGATTCAGTCTGTGAGCCGGGCGTGACAACAAAGGCCACGAAGGTCTGATCGCGGCTTTCACCCGGTTGCATCACTTCGACCGCCAGCTCGAGGCGCCCCAGTTCGGGGTGATCGAGTCGCACCCGATGTGGCGGCCAAGCGCCGACGTCGTGCTCGTCCCACAGTGCGCAGAATTCCGCGCTGTGCTCGCGCAACGAGGCCAAATGCATGGCCAGCGCGGGGTCGCCGGGGTGGCGGCTCCACGCGAGGCGGGTGAAAGCCACCTGATAGCGCGCGATCTGGCGCCATTCGGCGGGGCAGAACATGGCGCGGAAGTCCGAATCGAGAAAGAGCGGGTGTGTCCAGGTACGCAGGACCGGCGCTACCGTCGTGAAGTCGTACAGCATGGTCGCAGTCATCGAGTTCCAGGTGAGGACGTTTCCGTACCGGCCGGTGATGTAGGCGGGCGCACCGGTGATGGAATTCACCAGATCGACCAGGTCCGCGCGGACCTCGGTCGGCCCGGGCGGCTCGGTATGGCACGGATGAACCAGATTGCCCAGATATTCGCGTTCGTCGTCGGTGAGCTCGAGTGCGGCGGCGACCGCGTCCAGTACCTCGGCGGAAATGTTGCGGCTCTTGCCCTGTTCGAGTCGGACATAGTGCGTGACACTGACTCCGGCCAGTTGGGCGAGCTCCTCGCGCCGCAGCCCGGGCACCCGCCGGCGATCGCCATAGGTTGCCAGCCCTACTTGGTCGGGCCGCAACCGTGCCCGGCGCGACATGAGGAAGCTGGTCAATTCCGAGCGCCCGTCCATGTCGCGATCCTAGACAGCGGATCGACCCATGCTCGCGGACCGGCGCTGCGGGGAGCGCCGGTCCTGATGAGCATGCAATGGTTCGGTTATCGAACCGGGGTCAGCTCCGGTTCCGCGAGTTGTGGTTGCCCACACCCGAGGATCGAGTGCCTGCGACCGTAGGCGAAATAGACCACGACGCCGAAGGCCATCCAGATCACGAAGCGCAGCCAGGTCTCGATCGCGATG
>JACIXH010000236.1 GCA_014360565.1 Nocardia sp. | reverse complement strand
AAAGTGACGTCTGCCCGATGACGATCCGGTTGGGCAGAGTCGGTTCCGTTCGCCCATCGACCAGGAGTGACGCCATGCGTGTGTACCGTCCCGTTTCCACTGTTCTCGCCGGATTCGCCGTCGGCGCCGCATTGACGTGCGCCACCGCGACGGCCGCCCCGCTTCCGCTCGAGCCATTCGCTGCCGAACCCGCCGCGCAGGGCGTTGCCGAGCCGGGCAGCGGATCCTCGGCCACCGGCAGCGCGGATACGCTGTTCGCACTGCTCAGGGGCCCCGGGTGGTGCGGCAGCTACGTCCTCTGCTGACACCGGGGCTATCGCGCGGTCAGCGCCGCGCGGCTCCGTATCGGGCCATCTGGCTCCTACTGCGCTGAACCGCTTCGGAACACACCCAATGTGAAGTGAATCTCCTTCATATGCCCCGAGTTCTTCGGTCTGGCGCAGTCGCCGGCGCGACGACAGGGTGAACACATCACACTCTCCTTGCACAGCGATCGAACGGACCGACCATGAACACACGAAGACTGGCCATCACGGCGGGCGCCTTCGCCGCCGCGGTCGCACTGACCTGCGGTCCCGCGAGCGCCACCCCGGCGCCGTCGGCTCCGGTGCCCGTCGCGGATTCCGGCAGTGCGGCTCAGAGCTTCGTCGACGGAATCCTGCGCGCGATCCGTTGCGGATCGTCGACCACGTGCGGCACCTACCCCGCCGCCGTGGCCGACACGACCACCGGGTCCGACGCCATCGCACCGCTGTTCAACGAACTGGTCATGAGTGGCTCCGGGCAGGGCGGCATCACCGGCAGCAATGCCATCACCAGCGGGACGGCGAACAGCCCGGCGGCACCCGGCGCGCTGTGTGCCCTGGCGACGATGTCGGGCATGTCACCGCAGAACATCTTCTGCCAGGGCTACTACCCCGGCTGAGACCCGAAACGACAGTGGCCCGTCGACCGGATGGTCGACGGGCCAGAAGTCATGTCTGGATCAGTAGCGGTAGTGGTCGGGCTTGTACGGGCCTTCCACGTCCACATTGATGTACTCGGCCTGGTCCTTGGTGAGCTTGGTCAGGGTGCCGCCGAGGGCTTCGACGTGGATCTTGGCGACCTTCTCGTCGAGGTGCTTGGGCAGGCGGTAGACCTCGTTGTCGTACTCCTGCGGCTTGGTCCACAGCTCGACCTGCGCGATGACCTGGTTGGAGAAGCTGTTCGACATCACGAACGACGGGTGACCGGTCGCGTTGCCGAGGTTGAGCAGACGGCCCTCCGACAGCAGGATGATCGCCTTGCCGGTCTCCTTGAAGGTCCACTCGTCGACCTGCGGCTTGATGTTGATCCGGCTCGCGCCCGAACGCTCCAGCGCCGCGATGTCGATCTCGTTGTCGAAGTGGCCGATGTTGCCCAGGATCGAGTGATCCTTCATCGCCTTCATGTGGTCGAGGGTGATGATGTCCTTGTTGCCGGTCGAGGTGATGACGATGTCGGCATCGCCGATCGCCTGCTCGACGGTGACCACGTCGTAGCCGTCCATCAGCGCCTGCAGCGCGTTGATCGGGTCGATCTCGGTGACCTGCACGCGCGCGCCCTGGCCTGCGAGCGACTCCGCGCAGCCCTTGCCGACGTCGCCGTAACCGCAGATCAGCACCTTCTTGCCGCCGATGAGCACGTCGGTGCCGCGGTTGATGCCGTCGATCAGCGAGTGGCGGGTGCCGTACTTGTTGTCGAACTTGGACTTGGTGACCGAGTCGTTGACGTTGATCGCCGGGAACACCAGCTCACCCGCGGCGGCGAACTGGTACAGCCGCAGGACACCGGTGGTGGTCTCCTCGGTGACACCCTTGACCGACTCGGCGATGGTGCTCCACTTGGTCTTGTCGGCCTCGATGCTCGCGCGCAGCAGGTCGAGGAACACCGTGTACTCGGCGGAGTGGTCGGCGTCGGCGGGCGGGACCACACCGGCCTTCTCGAACTGCGCGCCGCGCAGCACGAGCATGGTGGCGTCGCCACCGTCGTCGAGGATCATGTTGGCCGGTTCGTTCGGCCAGGTGAGCATCTGCTCGGCGGCCCACCAGTACTCCTCCAGCGTCTCGCCCTTCCAGGCGAAGACGGGGATGCCCGCGGGTGCGTCGACGGTGCCGTTGGGGCCGACCACGATGGCGGCGGCCGCGTGGTCCTGGGTGGAGAAGATGTTGCAGGAGGCCCAGCGCACGTCGGCGCCGAGGGCAACGAGGGTTTCGATCAGGACGGCGGTCTGGACCGTCATGTGCAGCGATCCGGAGATTCGCGCGCCCTTCAGCGGCTGGACGTCGTGGTATTCACGACGCAGCGCCATCAGGCCCGGCATCTCGTGCTCGGCGAGGCGGATCTCCTTGCGGCCGAATTCGGCCAACGAGAGGTCTGCCACCTTGTAGTCGATGCCGTTGCGGACGTCGGGGGTGAGCTCGGTACGCGCGGGGAGTTCTGAGGTCGTCACGGTGGCTAGGTTACCGGTTGGGGCCGCGCTGGTTCCCTCCTCCGTCGAGGTCGCCGCTCAGGCAGTGGCGCGGTATCGGGCCAGCAACCGTCGCGGCTTCTCGGGCGCGACGTTGGCCAGGCTGAGGTCGCCGCCGTAATGAGCGGCGACCTTGGGGTCCATCACCGCACGCCACAGCGGCGGAACGGCGGCCAGCACGAGCATGGTGGCGTACCCGGCGGGTAGCTGCGGGGCGTCCTCGGTGCTGCGCAGGGTCTGATAGCGGCGCCCTGGGTTGGCGTGGTGGTCGCTGTGACGCTGCAGATGGAACAGGAAGATGTTGGTGACCAGGCGATCGGAGTTCCAGCTGTCGCGCGGGGAGCACCGTTCGTAGCGGCCGTTGGGCTTGCGCGCACGCAGCAGTCCGTAGTGCTCGACGTAGTTGACGGTCTCGAGCAGCGCGATGCCGATCGCGGCCTGGACGACCAGCCACGGCAGGATCGCCGGACCGAAGACCAGCGTCAGCGAACCGAACAGCACGGCCGTCATCGCCCAGGCCTGCAGGATGTTGTTCTCGGCGCTCCACCAGCCGCGACCCTGCCGCGCCAGGCGCGCGCGCTCGAGCTGCACGCCCGATCGGAACCCGCCGATCACACTGCGCGGCAAGAACTCCCACAGCGATTCGCCCATCCGGGCGCTGGCCGGGTCCTCCGGGGTGGCCACGCGGGCGTGGTGTCCGCGATTGTGCTCGACGAAGAAGTGCCCGTAGCCCGATTGGGCCAACGCGATCTTCGACAGCAATTTTTCAGCACTCTCCACCCGATGGCCCAATTCGTGGGCGGCGTTGATCCCGATGCCGCTCACGAAGCCCACCGTGGCGGCCAATCCGAGCTTGTCGACCAGGGCCAGCTCGGGACTTGTCCACATGAAGCAGGCCACGCCGAGGCTGATCAATTGGATCGGCAGGAACAGATAGGTGCACCACCGGTAGTACCGGTCGGCCGAGAGGGCCGCGTAGTCCTCTTCGCGCGGATTGTTGCCGTCTTCACCCACGATCCAGTCGAGCACGGGGATGGCGATCAGGATGATGACAGGACCGATCCACCAGAAGACCTCAGCCTTGGTATGGAATACCAGCTGGGAGGGCAACAGCGCGCACGCCGGGGCGATCAGCCCCAATGCCCAGAGATACCGCTTGGGATCACGAAAACCCCCCGGTTTGGCAACCGCTTGCACACCCGCTCCGCTGTAAAAAGACCGATCGTCGACCGAAGTGAATACTGACAGAACGTAGGCGCGTTACACAGCGGCAGAACCTCAAACGTGGTGACGGTTACACGCGGGCGAATCAGAACTCGTGACTTCTCTCAGTGATCCACTTCACCCGCTGGGGTGCGCATGCCTCGCATCTGCACGATCGCCTCCACATACGGACTGAGCAGGGCGCTCATTTCGGCGGGGGCGTCGCGCTCGGGGACCGGCGGGTTCGGGATATAACTCAGCGCGATGCGCACCAGCGCGTGCGCGAGCACATCGGCCTCGGCGTCGGTCGCGGCCACCCAGCTGTGCACGAAAATGTGGGTCAGCCGCGCGGTGGCGTGCTCGAGCAGCGGCCCCGCGTCGAGGGTGATCAACCGCAGCAGGTCCGGCTTCATCTCTCCGCTCAACAGCGAGCGGACCAGCGGATCGCCCGCGGCGGAGAGGAAGAACCCGGTCATCCCGACCCTGATCGCGGCGCGCGCATCACCGACATTGGCATCGAGCGCCTCGCGTACGTGGTCGACGAGATCGTCGGCCAGGCGCAGCGCATAGGCCTGCGAGAGCCCGGCGCGGGAGCCGAATTCGTTGTAGAGCGTCTGCCTGCTCACCCCGGCGCTTGCCGCGACGTCACCGAGCGTGACCTTGGACCAGTCACGCTCGGTGAGCAGTTCGCGCATCCCGTCGAGAACCGAGTTGCGCAGCAGTTCGCGCGCGGCCTCCTGATACGGGATGCGCGAACCGGTGCGCGGATTACCCGCGACGCTCACGAACGTTCGATCTCGACCATGAAGAAGTCGGACTTGCGGGCACCACAGTCCGGGCAGGTCCAGTCGTCGGCGATGTCGTCCCAGCGCGTGCCGGCAGCGATGCCGTCGTCGGGCCAGCCCTGGGCCTCGTCGTACTCGAAACCGCACTGTGCGCACTGGTACAGCTTGTAGTCGGTCACAGCGATTCTCCTACCGCCTCGAAGTCGATCTTCTCCCGCACCCCGCAGTCCGGACAGCACCAGTCGTCGGGAACGGCCGCCCACAGTGTGCCAGGCGGAAATCCTTCGCGTGGCGCGCCTTTGGCTTCATCGAAGACGAAATCGCAGACCGGGCATTTGTAAGCGCTCATGATTCGGCCTCGGTTGCGTACTTTTCCAGCACCTTCTCCCGGCGCTTGGGCTCGATATTGGCCAGGGTCACGTCCCCGCCGTAGTGCGCGAGCACGCGCTTGTCCATCACCTTGCGCCAGATCGGCGGGAAGTAGCCGAGCAGGATCATGCTGGCGTAGCCACTCGGCAGGTTCGGCGCACCGTCCCAGCTGCGCAGCGTCTGGTAGCGACGGGTCGGGTACGCGTGATGGTCGCTGTGCCGCTGCAGGTGGTAGAGAAAGATGTTCGTGACGATGTGGTCGCTGTTCCAGCTGTGCTCGGGTGCGGGACGTTCGTAGCGCCCGCTCGCGGTCTTCTGCCGGACCAAGCCGTAGTGCTCGAGGTAATTCACCGATTCGAGCAGGCTGAATCCGACCACGGCCTGCAGGATCAGATACGGCAGGACCTCGATGCCGAACACCGCGATCAGGCCCAGCCACAGCACCAGCGACATCGCCCAGGCGTTGAGCACGTCGTTGCGCAACGTCCACGGGCTCTTGTCGAGCCGGCCGAGACGTTCTTTCTCCAGGTGCCACGCCGAACGCAAGCTGCCCCAGACCGTGCGCGGCCAGAAGGCCCAGAAGGATTCGCCGATGCGCGAACTCGCGGGGTCCTCGACAGTGGCAACGCGCACGTGGTGACCGCGGTTGTGCTCGATGTAGAAGTGGCCGTAGAACGACTGCGCCAGCGCGATGCGCGCGAGCCAGCGCTCCAGTTCGACCTTCTTGTGGCCGAGTTCGTGCGCGGTGTTGATGCCGATGCCGCCGATCATGCCGACGCTGATCGCGATGCCGATCTTGTCCACCACGTTGGCGCCGCCGGGGAAGCCGAGCCAGTGCAGGTTCGGCGCGGTGATGATGTAGCAGGCGAACAGCAGTGACGCGTACTGGAACGGCAGATACAGGTAGGTCAGGTACCGGTAGTACTTGTCGTTCTCCAGGTACTCCATCACCTCGTCGGGCGGGTTGTCGCCGTCCGGCCCGAAGAACAGATCCGCCAGCGGGATCACGAGGTAGACCAGCACCGGCCCGAGCCAGAACGGAACTTCGGCGAGGCGATGCCAGCCGAGTTGGTTGAGGCCCCAGATCAGGGGGATCGCGATCGTGAACAGACCGGTCGGGGCGAACAGCCCCCACAGCCACAAATATCGCTTGGAATCTCGCCACTGCGGCGGCGCGACCCGCTGCTCGGACGCTTTGGCATCAGTCGACATCATCGTCTCCAGTTCCGAGGCACATCTCACACCTGTGATGTGCGTAACTCTCTGTCACAGACGATATGTCCCCATGCGCCCGCTGTCTATACAAATTGGCCGATTTGTAAAGCGGTGACGGTCCGATAACGCGGACGGCGGCCGTGTCCGAACTGGACACAGCCGCCGTCGTTACAGGTCAGTGACCTTTTCAGGGTCCTTGACAAGAGCCATGTGACCGGAGCATGACGTCGGCGCCCGCCGGTAGCCCGTCGACCGGCCACCACCGCAGATCGGTCGATTCGGCGCTGCGGACCGGGACGGCGCCGGGGGGCGCCACGATCTCGAAGAGCAGGTCGAGATGCCGCGTCGGCACTCCGAGCGAGCAGGTGATCGGGTGCGCCTGCGCGCCGTAGAGACCGGGCGTGAGGACCAAGTCGCAGATGCCCGATTCCTCCACCGCCTCGCGCAACGCCGCGTCCGGCACCGTCTTGTCATCGGGTTCGCAGTGACCGCCGAGCTGGATCCAGCGCCCGACCCGCGGATGCAGGGTGAGCAGGACATCGCGGCGATCGTGGGACAGCACGATCGCCGAGGCCGTGATGTGGCCGGGCGCGTGTTCGCGCAGGCAGCCGCGCGGCGCCGAGCCGAGAAAAGCCAGAATCGCTTCGCGCAGTGACTGATCCGCGCCCGCCTCGGGCTCCCATCGGGTGAGCAGCTCCGTCGCCGACGCGTGCAGCGACTCCGCGGTCATCGACCGAACTCCGTCCGCGCGGCGTGGGCGAGCACGCCGGACGCCGACCCAGCGGCAAGCGCCTGCTCGGTGGCGAGCGCAGGCGGGCGCGGGGGGTCGACGTGCGGCTTCGCGTTCACAGCTCCACCAGTCCGGCGCCGGCCGAACCCACGGTGCGTGGCGCGGGCTCTTCGAGCGGGCGACCGATGGCGATGGCGCCCAACGGCATCCAGTCCTCGTCGAGACCGAGGACCTCGCGCACGATCTCCGGCGCGAAGATCGTCGAGCCGATCCAGCAGCTGCCGAGACCATCGGCGGCCAGTGCGACGAGCAAGCCCTGCACCGCCGCGCCGACGGCCACCGTGAACATCGTCTGCTCGGCAGCCTGCCTGCGCGCATCGGGATAGTCGTGCGCGCCGTCGGGCACGCAGAACGGGATGATCATTTCCGGTGCGTCGAAAAGGATGCGGCCGCGCGCGATTCGGCGCGCTACCCGTTCGGGGTCGAGCCCGTCGGCGGTGAGGTCGGCGCTCCACTTCTCCGCCATGGCCTCGAGCAACTGCGCGCGCGGTGTCGGCTTGCGCAGCCAGACGAAGCGCACGGGCCGGGTGTGATGCGGCGCGGGCGCGGTGAGGCCGACCGCGACGGCGGCGCGGATCCGTTCCGGGTCAATGGCCTCGTCGGCGAACGCGCGCACCGAACGACGCAGCGGCACAGCCTCTTTGCGCCCCTGTGCGAGCGCTTCGGCCGTGCCGAGCCAGAACAGGTCGTCGACGCCGCCGCGCAACAGCGCCGCCGCGGTCGAACCGTCGTCGTCGGTGCGCAGTCCGCGCACCACCGCCACCGGCACCCCGCCGAGCTTGCCTTTGACCAGATCGGCGGCCGCGGCGAGTTCGTCGGCGATGGCCACCTGGGTGACGTGCAGTTCGTTGCCCTGCCCGTCGACAGATCCCGCGTAGTCGTGCAGCACGCGCAACCCGGCCGACCCGATCGCGGCGTCGACCTGCCCGTTGCGCCACGCCCTGCCCATGGTGTCGGTGATCACCACGGCCACGTCGACACCCAGCCGCCGGCCGAGCGCGGTACGCAGCGATTTCGCGCTGCCGTCGGGATCGACGGGCAGCAGCACCAATTCGCCCTCGGCCACGTTCGAGCCGTCGACGCCGGAGGCCGCCTGCACGATGCCGAGCCGGTTCTCGGTGATCAGAGTGCGGCCCTTGCGCGCGAGCACTCGGACGGCCTCGTCGTCGACGAGCTTGCGGCGCGCGGTGTCGCGTTCCTCGGGGTCGATCGGCGCGGCGACGATGCGTCCCTCGACCTTCGACACGATCTTGCTGGTGACCACGACGATGTCGCCGTCGGCAAGCCAGGGCGCTTGTGCCGCAAGATGTTCGGCGATGTCGTCACCGGGACGGAACTCCGGCAGACCTGCCACCGGCAGGATCCGCAGCTCGTCGGCGGCATGGTCGGGCAGCGCGCCGGCGCTGCCGGTGTCGGGGATAGTCATGCTTTCACTCCCGCCAATTCCAGTGCCGCTCGCGCCATTTCGGCGGTGGCGGCCGGATCGCTCATCAACAGCGGAACGCTGCGCACCTCGACGCCGGGTACCTCGGCGGAGTCGGTGGAGTGCACCAGCCATCCGTCGAGGATGCCGGTGGCCGAGCGGGCGCCGTAGTGGCGGCCGATCGCCTCCGCGGTGGACTCGACGCCGATCGCCGTCAGACACTCATCGGCCATGCCGCGCAACGGCTTTCCGTCGATCACCGGCGAGAGCCCGATCACCTTGGCCTCGCTGGTGCGCAAAGCGCCCCTGATTCCGGGCACGGCGAGGATCGCTCCGATGCTCACCACGGGGTTCGACGGAGCCAGCAAAACGGCGTCAGCGGCGGCTATGATTTCAGTCACATTCGGCCCCGGAGAGGCTTGCTCGGCGCCGATCGAGGCAAATCCATGTGTCGGGAGCGCCGCGCGGTACCGCACCCACCATTCCTGAAAGTGGATCGCGCGACGTTCGCCAGCATTGTCGGGATCGCTGACCACAACGTGGGTTTCGCAGCGATCGTCGGTAGCCGGGATCAGCTTCACTCCCGGTTGCCACCGATTACACAGCGCTTCGGTGACCGCGGACAGCGGGTATCCGGCGCGCAGCATTTCGGTGCGAATGAGGTGGGTGGCGATATCGCGATCACCCAGTCCGAACCAATCGGGCTGGGCGTTGTATTTCGCCAGCTCCTCTTTCGCGTGCCAGGTTTCGTCGGCGTGGCCCCAGCCGCGCTCGGTATCGATGCCACCACCGAGGGTGTACATGCAGGTGTCGAGGTCGGGACAGATGCGAAGGCCGTGCATCCAGACGTCGTCGCCGACGTTGACGATGGCCGAGATGTCGGCTTCGGGCAGCAGCTGCCGGACGCCCTGAAGGAACCGGGCACCGCCGACGCCGCCGACGAGAACGGCGATCTTGGGCTCGCGCGCCGAGTGTTGTGCAGTCACAAGGTCACAGCGTAGTGAGTGGCGGTTGCCCATTCGTTCGGCACCGAACCCCAGCGAAGTTGCTGATCATTTGCCACAGCACATAACAAGATCAACACGAAAGGCGGGTGCGGAGTGTAACGGAAGGGTGACGGCGGGTTGACCACCGGCAAGTGCGGCGTGTCTAATCACAGACATGTCATTCCGGTCACCGCGAGAGGGCATAGCGCGGGGGCGTTTGCGAGAGGGTTCCAAGTCGCCCGAAACGGCCACAGCGCGAGCACACAGCGCAAGGGACGTTCGAGCGGTTCCAACTCGCCGGAAGGCAGGCTCGGGGAAGCCCGCGAGACTACGTCGCGGTGTTGGGCCGCCGGAGTTGTATCTGGTCCGGCGGAAAGAATCATTCTGCGCTAACACATAGTGAGGAGGCGGAACGATGA
>JACIXH010000235.1 GCA_014360565.1 Nocardia sp. | reverse complement strand
ACCGATCACGGCGTAGATGTGACCGGCGGAGGCGGCACCGACCGGGTTCTCCTTGTTGGAGTGCATCTGGAACAGCTTGCCCAGACGCTCCTTCTTGCCCTTGGTCGAGTTGACGACCTGGGCACCGGAGGCGACCTGACCCGAGTAGACGCGCACGTAGGTGAGCTCGCCGAAGAACGGGTGCACCGCGATCTTGAACGCCAGCGCCGAGAACGGCTCGTCGACGTTCGGCTTGCGGGTGACCAGCTCTTCTTCCTTGCCCGGGATGTGGCCGGTGGTGGCCTCGACATCCAGCGGGGACGGCAGGTAGTCGATGACCGCGTCGAGCATGGGCTGCACGCCCTTGTTCTTGAACGCCGAACCACAGAGCACGGGGTAGAGCTCCGAGTTCACGGTCATCTTGCGGATGGCGCCCTTGATCTCATCGATCGAGAGCTCCTCGCCGCCGAAGAACTTCTCCAGCAGGGCCTCGTCGGACTCCGCGACGGTCTCGAGCAGTTCCTGACGGTACTGCTCGGCCTTGTCCTTGAGGTCGGCCGGGATCTCGACGACTTCGTACTCTTCGCCGAGCTTGGTCTCGCCCTTCCAGACCTTGGCATTGTTCTCGACCAGGTCGACGATGCCCTCGAAGTCGTTCTCCGCGCCGATCGGCAGCTGGATGACCAGCGGCTTGGCACCGAGACGATCCTTGATGGTCTGCACGGTGAAGTAGAAGTCAGCGCCGAGCTTGTCCATCTTGTTCACGAAGCAGATACGCGGCACGTCGTACTTGTCGGCCTGACGCCACACCTGCTCGGACTGCGGCTCGACACCCTCTTTGCCGTCGAACACCGCGACCGCGCCATCGAGCACGCGCAGCGAACGCTCCACCTCGACGGTGAAGTCGACGTGCCCGGGGGTGTCGATGATGTTGATCTGGTTGTCTTTCCAGAAGCAGGTGGTAGCGGCGGAGGTGATGGTGATACCACGCTCCTGCTCCTGCTCCATCCAGTCCATGGTGGCCGCGCCGTCATGAACCTCACCGATCTTGTACGTGATACCGGTGTAGAACAGGATGCGTTCGGTGGTGGTGGTCTTGCCCGCATCGATGTGGGCCATAATGCCGATGTTGCGGACCTTGTTCAGGTCGGTGAGCACGTCCTGTGCCACGGAATTCTCCCTTTTGAGTGACGGGCCGGACTTTACCAGCGGTAGTGCGCGAAGGCCCGGTTCGACTCGGCCATCTTGTGGGTGTCCTCGCGACGCTTCACCGCGGCACCGAGGCCGTTGCTGGCGTCGAGGAGCTCGTTGGCGAGACGCTCGACCATGGTCTTCTCACGACGGGCGCGGGAGTAGCTGACCAGCCAGCGCAGCGCGAGGGTGTTGGCGCGGCCCGGACGGACCTCGACCGGCACCTGGTAGGTGGCGCCACCGACACGACGGGGCTTCACCTCGAGGGCGGGCTTGACGTTGTCCAGCGCGCGCTTGAGGGTGACGACCGGATCGGTGCCGGTCTTCTCACGCGCCTGCTCGAGTGCGCCGTAGACGATGCGCTCGGCGGTGGACTTCTTGCCGTCCATCAGGATCTTGTTGACCAGCTGAGTGACCAGCGGGGACCCGTAGACCGGGTCGTTGATCAGCGGACGCTTGGGTGCGGGGCCCTTGCGTGGCATATCAGCTCTTCTCCTTCTTGGCGCCGTAGCGGCTGCGCGCCTGCTTGCGGTTCTTCACGCCCTGGGTGTCGAGCGATCCACGGATGATCTTGTAACGGACACCCGGGAGGTCCTTCACACGACCGCCGCGAACGAGCACCATCGAGTGCTCCTGCAGGTTGTGGCCTTCACCGGGGATGTACGCCGTGACCTCGATCGCACTGGTCAGGCGAACACGCGCGACCTTACGGAGCGCGGAGTTCGGCTTCTTGGGGGTGGTGGTGTACACGCGAGTGCACACGCCACGACGCTGCGGGCTCCCCTTGAGGGCCGCAGTCTTGGTCTTGGTGACCTTGTCGCGGCGACCCTTGCGGACCAGCTGGTTGATGGTTGGCATAGACCGGCTTTCCTTATTGGTAATTGCGCTTGATGTGCAGTGTCTTGCAGTTCATCGAGCTTTCACCCGCACGTCAGACCACGTTTCCTTTAACCCGTGGTCGGGCGTGTCGCTGAGGCGCTCAGTGCCCTTTCCAAGGCACGCTGGAACGTATCGGCCGCTTTCGCTGGCCTACGTTCACACACGAACTTGCCCGAAGCAATCCGGGCACAGGGGTCCACGATACCCGCGTCGCAACCGAGGGGCAAAGCGGGGTGCCTGGTCAAGCGTTCTATCGGGCCCGATTCAATGTGAGCTCGACCAGCTTGGCCGCTACCGGGCACGGATCGGGGTGCGAGGACCCCGCGCGGTAGTTGATCCACCAACCGACCACGCCCGCGTCGGCGGCCTTGGCGCTCACCCCACAGGAGTCCGGATCGCCCGGACGGCGGATCTCGACAGCCGACGCGCCTTGGATCGTCGTGATCGCCGAGCTGTACCCGAGCTTCTGGTAGGTCTGGCGCTCGACATTGAGTGAACCGTTCTCGTACCAGTTCAGGGTCAGCTTCGCCCCGCCCCCCGGCGCACCCAGGACGTCCCACATGCACACCGCGCCGACGAACGAGGCAGCGAACTGCGTACCCTCGCCGACCGCTTGGCTCATCTGGGTCTCGGTGAGCACCTCGCACTCGCGCAACAACTTGTCGAAGTCGACATTGACCGGATCACCGCCGCCGCCCCCCGAGCCGACCGGCGCTGGCGTGCCCGGGACGGTCTGGCCGCAGCCCGCGAGCACCGCCGCCGAGACGACCACGAGTAGCGCCGCACCGAAGCGTTTTCCGGAGTGCGTTGTCCGCGTGTGGGTCACCGCATCCGCCCGAGCGTCATTTCGGCCAGCCTGCGCGCCGAGCCGCACGGCTCACCGCCGACCACGGTGTAGCCGAAGGTGGACCATTCGAAGAAGTCGTCACCGAGGCCGATCGCGAAATCGCATGTGGTGCCGCCGAAATTGGTGCCGTACGACTGGAACCCGGTGTGCCCCTGCACCGTTACCGTCTCCACGGTGCGGTCCTTGGACTCCACCCACGCACGTTCACGCTCGATCGGACTGCCCCGATACGAGGCGAAGGTGACCACGGCCGAATCGGTTCCAGCCGATTGCCAGTTGCATCCGACCGCGTTGCGGAACACCGCGGATACCGCAGGCAGTCCCGCGGTGGAGCGGACCTCGTCGTCGGTGACATGTCCGCACTCTCCGACGAACGGACCGAGCGCGGAGACCTTCGGCGGGGTGCGTGCCGTACGCGACGACTCGTCGTCGCCGCCCGATCCGCACGCGGCCGAGACCGCCACACACGCCAGCCCGAGCGCCACCGCAGGTTTGAACCGCATGGGCTCGACTCTACCCAGTGGGCAAGGACCGGGCGGCATCCAAGCGTCCGCGATCACACCGCGACGCCCGCGTCGGCTACAGGTTTCCGCGGGCCTCCTGCTCCCGTTCGATGGCCTGGAAAAGAGCCTTGAAGTTGCCCTTGCCGAAACCGAGTGAGCCGTGCCGCTCGATGAGTTCGAAGAAGACAGTGGGTCGGTCGACGAGCGGGCGGGTGAAGATCTGGAGGAGATAGCCGTCCTCGTCGCGGTCGACCAGGATGCCGCGGCGTTGCAGTTCGTCGACCGGGACCCGCACGGCGCCGATGCGGGCGCGCAATTCGGGGTCCTCGTAGTAGGTGTCTGGCGTGGCGAGGAATTCCACGCCCTCGGCCCGGAGCGCGTCGACGGTGGCGATGATGTCCCCGGTGGCCAGCGCGATGTGCTGCACGCCGGGACCACGGTAGAACTCGAGATATTCGTCGATCTGCGAACGCTTGCGGCCGGCCGCCGGTTCGTTGAGCGGGAACTTCACGCGGTGGTTGCCGTTGGCGACGACCTTGCTCATCAGCGCCGAGTACTCGGTCGCGATGTCGTCGCCGACGAACTCGGCCATGTTCGTGAACCCCATGACGCCGCGGTAGAACTCGACCCAGCGGTCCATCATGCCGAGCTCGACATTGCCGACCACGTGGTCGATGGCCTGGAACACGCGTTTGCCCGGCTCGCGGGTGGAAGTGCGCGCGATATAGCCGGGGAGATAGGGCCCGGCGTAGCCGGAGCGGTCGACGAGGGTGTGTCTGGTGTCGCCGTAGGTGGCCAGCGCGGCGGAGCGGACGGTGCCGAATTCGTCGGACTCGTCGTGCGGTTCGGTGAGGATCGTGGCGCCGTGTTCGCGGGCCCAGGCGATACAGCGGTCCACGTCGGGAACCTCGAGCGCGATGTCGACGACGCCGTCGCCGTGGCGATCGTGATGGGCGACGAGCGGGCTGTCGGGGTCGACCGCGCCGGTGATCACGAACCGCGCTCCCCCGCTGCGCAGCACGAACGACTTGTGGTCACGATTGCCGGTCTCCGGGCCCGAGTACGCCTCCAGGCGCATCCCGAACGCCGATTGCAGGAAGTGGGCGCTCTGGGTCGCGTTGCCGACAACCCAGACGAGTGCGTCCCACCCGATCACCGGGAACGGATCGACACTGTCGTCGTGCTCGATCAGCCCGACGAGCTGCTGCTCAATGGTCATACCCTAGGAAATCGCGTCGCCCGCCAGCTGAGCAACTACTCCATCTTCGCCTGAACAGGCTGGCTCGAGAAGCCACCGAAACCGCCGAGATGGTGGACAATTTGAATAGCAACCGGAGATGGAGGTCCGCGCATGCGCACACCCGCGAAATTGGACGAACTCGACCTGGCGATCCTCACCGCGATGCACGAGTTCCAGAAGGCCGGAATTCTCGAGCTGTCCCGGCGGACGAAGGTCGCGCGGGCCACGGTGCAGGCGCGGATCAATCGGATGGAGGAGTCCGGGGTGATCGCCTCCTACAATCCGCAGATCGATGTCACCGCAGCGGGTTTCGATGTGCAGGCGTTCGTGACTCTGGAGATCGCCCAGGGGGCGCTCGATACCGTCAGTGCCGATCTGGCGGCGATTCCGGGCGTGATCGAGGCTTATGCCACGACCGGCTCCGGCGACGTGCTGTGCCGGATCGGAGCCGATTCGCACGCCGGGTTGCAGGCGGTGTTGCTGAGCATCGACCGCACGGGCTCGGTGGTGCGATCGCACAGCGTGATCGCCCTGTCGACGGTGGTCGCGCATCGAACGATGCCGCTGCTGCACACGCTGACCCCGGCGGGGACCGCGAAGGCGCCCGCCTACCGGGATCACCGCTGAGGCGCCCGACCCACTCGCAGCCGGCTGTTCCCTCCCCCTGTCCCCGACGCCCGAAGGTCGGGTGGCGGCGATGTCACAGGCGGAGGTCGGCTCCGGGTTCGAGGATCTCGACGACGGGTTCGGACTCCGGTTCGAGGAAGGCGAGCAGTGCGTTGGCCTCCGCTTCCACCTGCGCCGCCTCGGTTTTCGTCCAGGATCGGCTCGGGCTCGCACGAAGGCGCGCGGTTCCCGACTTGACGAAGACCTTGTACACCCCGGCGGCAAAACCATCGACCAAGATCGGCGAGACATTGGTGGCGAAGACGCGCAACGTCGGCGCAGTGTCGTCACCGGTGATCCGGGCACGGTCCTGGTGGGAGAGCAGGGCGTTGTCGTACCAGCCGAGCAGGCGGACGGGAGCCGGTAGGTCGGGACCGGCCAGTTCGAGGTCGGCGGCGTCGTAGAGGGTGCGCCCGCGCGCGTCGATATAGGTGCGGACCCGGTCGCCCAATTCGGCCACGGCCTTCTTCATCGCGGGCAGCCGGGACCAGGCCTGCATGTCCATCGTGCTCGCGGGACCGAAGGCGCGCAGATAACGCAGGATCAATTCCGATGCCGGGTAGCTCGGGTCGAGCGGCGCGCCCAGCCACGGCTGCACGCGCGACCACACCGGCCTGCTGTTGTCGCGCCAGCGACCGCGCGGCGGCGTTTGCAGAACGGGAAGCTGGTAGAGCCAGGTCTGGACGACCGCACCGGCGTCGCGGTCGGGGTAGCAGCGGGCCGCTTCGACCCGCAGGTCCGCCGCCGATTTCGGCTCGTCGCCGAGGGCCGCTTCGCCGTGCGCGCGCACCTCGTCCGGGTCCAGGCCGACCATCGCGCCGAAGTTGAAGCCCTTGCGGAACGGGACTTTCTCCAGCTCCGGCTGGATGTGCGGCGCTATCCGGAGCGCGTCGGCAGGGGTGACCAGATGAATCGTCCCGCGCATCAAGGTGATTCGCACGAGGCGACGTTCATCGAGGGCCTGCGACACCGTCGCCGGATCGAAATCGGCTATCCGGCTCCACAATCCGATGAACGGTGGTGGCACATCCTGAGCTTGCAAACCGACGAGGTGGTCGCACATCTGCGGTGTCGTCGAGCCGGACCGCTCGAGCAGGTGCTGGCGCGCGAGCAGGGTCCGGTTCAACACCCGATTCGACAGCTGCGTTACCACGATCTCACCGCAGCTGGACGACGACTTTGCCCGCGGCAGTGCGCTCGTCCAGGGCCGCGACGGCTTGCGCGGTGCGGTCGAGCGGGTAGAGGACCGGGTCGGGGGCGACGATCGCGCCGGAGGCGAGCAGCGGTTCGATCTGTGCCCACTGCTCGGCGAGGTAGGCCGGGTGGGACATCACCCATTCACCCCAGGCCGCGCCGACCACTTCGACGTTGTTGAGCAGCAGGCGGTTGACCTTCACGGTCGGGATCTCCCCCGCCGTGAAGCCGACGACCAGCAAGCGGCCGCCGCCCGCCAGGCAGCGGACGCTGTCGGTGAAGCGATCGCCACCGACCGGGTCGAGCACGATGTCGACGCCGCGGCCCTGCGTCAGTTCCTTCACCGCGGCGAGCCAGCCGTCGGTGAGCACCACATCGGTCGCGCCATTGGCCTTGGCCACCTGGGCTTTCGCATCGGTGCTGACCACTGCGATCACCCGGCCCGCGCCGAGCGCCTTCGCGATCCGCAGCGTGGAGGTGCCGACACCGCCTGCCGCGCCGTGCACCAGGACGGTCTCGCCTTCGGCCAGCCTGCCGCGCTGGGTCAGGCAGAAGTGCACGGTGAGGTCGTTGAACAGGATCCCAGCGCCCGCTTCGAGCGAGATGTTGTCGGGCAGCCGGAACACCGCGTGCTCCGGTGAGACCGCCACCTCGGCGACCCCGTTGCCCAGCATCGTCAGCGCGGCGACGCGATCGCCCCGGCGCAACGGCGAACCCTCCGGCGCCTCGCGGACGATACCGGCCACTTCACCGCCGACGACGAAGGGCAGGCCCGGCTTCATCTGGTAGAGGCCGCGCGTCATCAGCACGTCGGGGAAGGCGATGCCTGCGGCGTGCACGTCGATCAGGACACCGCCCGGATAGGCCACCGGCTCGGGCAGGTCGACGATCTCGATCGCCGACGGGCCGTCCAACTTGCCGACCTGGGCTGCGCGCATTTTCGAAACCTCTCTCGATGACATTCACCCGCGAACATAACCCGATCGCGGGATCAGCGATGGGCGAACTCGGTCACCGGTTCATCGGCGAGCACCGAACCGGCCTTGGTGATCGTGAGCCCGGACGCGTCGAGCTCGTAGCGGGTGCCGTCGACCGGGTTGGTCACGGTGTACGCGCCACCACCCTGCGGTACCGGATCGTCGAGCTCGATGCCCGCGCCGTCGCTGGCGCGCACGCCCTTGTAGTAATAGCGCTGATCGCCGGTGTGGCAGATGACAACTCGTGACTTCGTGGTGCGCGCGACCGACATCGCGGCATCGTTGTCGTTGCAGCGTGGGCCTTCGGTGAGGAAACCTTGGCCGTCGGCTCCGAAGACGCTCGACTGCAACGGGGGGACGGTGGTCGCGGTCGGCGACGGCGCTGTCGTGGGGACCGTCTGTTGCACGGTCTCGATCACGGGCGGTTCGGCGACATCGGAGGCGGGCGGTGTCGGGACAGGCCCGGCGCGATCGTCGCCGGCATCCAGCATGAACCACACACCGATCCCCACTGCCGCCAACACGATCAGCGAGCCCAGCGCACCGGCCAGAATAGGAGTCGCCGAATCACGTTGCGGTGGACGCGGTACCGGTGCCGACGGGTGGCCGCCGATCGGATCAGGACCGGCCACGCGATGCACCGGGCGCGGCCCCGCAGGTTCATGGCCACGCATACGAGACGCGCCCATGGTTCCGGAGGCGGTCACCCGACGGGTCGAATGTGGTTCGGCGGGAAGCGCGCTCGCCACCCGAGGGGACGAGTGCGGTCCGGCAGCGTGCGTGCCCACCACAGCAGCCGACGAATGCGGCCCGGCAGCGGTCGGTGACTTCGCCGGAACGACAGCGGGGCCGCGAACCGCCTGCGACGGCGAGTGGGCCGGTACGGCCGCCGAGCCCCGCGTCGTCGGAGGTGCGGACGGATCCACGACCTCACCGGATCCCCGGTTCGCCTGCGGCGACACCTGGTCGGCCGACAGTGCCGCGGAATCGCGGGTGATCGGCGCGGAACGGGGAGCGTCGGGCTCTCGACGCGGCGGCGTCTGCGGGCCGGTGATCTCGATCCGCGGGCCTGCCACCGTTGCCGGAGTCGATCGTTCGGCCTGGACGAGGGCCGCACGGGCGGCGCGGGCCAGGTCGACGGGCGAGGCGTAGCGCTGATCGGGCCGCTTGGCCATGCCACGCTCGATGACGGGGTCGAAGGAGGTCAGGGAGGGGTCGGCGGCGCTGGGACGCGGGGCGGGCGCCATCTGGTGCGAGCCGATCGCGCCCGCGAGGCTGTTCACCGGGAACGGAACGCGACCGACCAGACTCTCGTAGAGCACACAGGTGAGCGCGTAGGTGTCCACCGACGGCGACATCGGCACGTTGTCGAACCGCTCCGGGGCCATGTACGCCATCGAGCCGACCGCGCTGCCCGCGCTGGTGAGCTGGGTGTCGGTGGCGGTGTGGGCGATGCCGAAGTCGACCAGGTAGGCGAACAGGTTGCCGGTGAGCAGGATGTTGCCCGGTTTCACGTCGCGGTGGACCAGGCCGACCTCGTGCGCGGCGTCGAGGGCGAACGCGATCTGCTCGACCACCTGCACCGCCTCGACCGGCGTGAGCGCGCCGTACTGCTGCAGCCGCTCCTTGAGATCGACGCCCTTGACCAGGCGCATATCGATGTAGAGAACACCATCGACCTCGCCCCAGTCGTGCACCGGGATGACGTGGGGTTCCTGCACGCTCGCCATGGCCTGCGATTCGCGGCGGAAGCGCTGCACGAAGGTGGGGTCGACGGCCAGTTCGCGGTTGAGCATCTTGAGGGCGACAACACGATTCTTGGAGGTGTCGTAGGCCTCGTAGACCTCCCCCATACCGCCGACTCCGAGAAGTCTGCGAATTTCATAGCGCCCGAACATCGAGCCCGCCATCGCTCCGCCGGCCATTACAGCAGGCTACCTGGGCACAGACATCTCTGTCATGTACGACAATCGCGGTGATACCGCCGTGGTGACCGGCAACTGGTACCGCTAGTCGCGACTGGGCGTGAGGGTGTGATCTGCGACCCGTAAAGTCGTGTACAGAACTACGCAAGAAGTCGCGGCGCACCTGGTGCGCCGTGCAAGGAGCACACGTGTCACTCGATCAGCCACTGGCCCCGCTTCCCCAGGAGGGCACGGGTTTCGCCACGGCGTGGCCCGTCCGGGCCGGCGACGTGGATCCTTATCAACGGCTGCGCCTGGATGCCGTGGCGCGCTACCTCTCCGATATCGCCTGGGACGAGCTCAATCAGACCGCCCTGCACCTCACCGATCCCACCTGGATCGTGCGGCGCACGGTCATCGATGTGATCCGCCCGGTCGTGTGGCCCGACAACGTTCATCTCGAGCGCTGGTGTTCGGCGATGTCCACACGCTGGACGAACATGCG
>JACIXH010000234.1 GCA_014360565.1 Nocardia sp. | reverse complement strand
GCCGCCGGGGCGTAGGCGACGAAGGAGCAAGCCCCGGTGGCTAACCGGCGGCCCCTCAGGGCCGCGACTCGAGCGCGCCAGCGCTCCAAAAAACACAGCCCAACCCATCTGGGACTACCGATCAGCTGGTCAGCAACCGCACCACCGCTACCGTCCCCACCACCACGATCACGCCCCGCAACACATTCGGCGGCAACTTCCGCCCGACTTTCGCGCCGAGTTGCCCGCCGATGATCGAGCCGACCGCGATCAGCGCCACCACCTGCCAGTCCACCTCGGCGATCGCGATGAAGATCGCCGCCGACACCCCGTTCACGATCAGGGCGAGGACGTTCTTCACACCGTTGAGACGCTGGATGTCCTCGTGCACGAACACCCCGAGCAGACCGATCAGCAGCACGCCCTGGGCGGCGCCGAAGTATCCGCCGTAGATACCGGTGGCGAACACCGCGACCAGCAGAATCGGGCCGCCGTGTTCCGGCGCCGCCGATTCGCCTTCCGCACGGCGCTTCTTGACCCACGCGGCCAGCCGAGGCTGCACGACAACGAGGATCAGGGCCACGATGATCAGCACCGGGACGATCGCCTTGAACGCCTCCGCTGGCATCGTCAGCAGCAGAATCGCGCCGGTGATGCCGCCCAGCAGTGACGCGGTGCCCAACTGGAGCAGTCGCGACCGCTGCCCGCGCAGTTCGCGCCGATACCCGATCACGCCGCTCACCGAGCCGGGGACGAGACCGATCGTGTTCGACACATTCGCTGTCACCGGCGGCAACCCGAACGCGAGCAGCGTGGGGAAGGTGATCAGCGTGCCCGATCCGACGATCGTATTGATGCCACCCGCCGCGATTCCCGCGGCGAAGATGGCCACCTGTTGCAACCAAGTCATTCGAATTCCTTTGGTACGTCTCGTCGGACGCGCAGGTCCGTACAAGCGTGCGTTATGAGGGAAACCGTACTGGTCATCTGGTGAGTGAAATCGGCGAGGGTGATTCCTCAGGCCGCTTACGAGCGAGGGTGGGCACGCGGTAAGCTCGCAGGATCATGCTGCAGCGGGCTCTTCTTCTCGGCCGCCGCGACGGGTCCTGATACGGACCGGCTCCCGTCGCGGGGTTCCAACGCGCCGGTCGACCCGCTCCCATTCAGGGAATCCATCACACCCACGGAGAAACTTGCATGTCCTCGGCTGACGCATTCGTATCCGCTTCGCGCACCATTTCGGCCCCCGGCAAACCCGCACCGGCCGACCAGCCCGCCTGGAACACCCAGAAGAACTCCTCGATGCCGTCGTTCCGGTATCGCCCCTTCGCCGAAGAGGTCGAGCCCATCACGGTGCCCGACCGCACCTGGCCGGACAAGATCATCGATCGCGCGCCCGCGTGGTGCGCCGTCGACCTGCGCGACGGCAACCAGGCCCTGATCGACCCGATGAGCCCGGCCCGCAAGCGCCGCATGTTCGACCTGCTCGTGCGGATGGGCTACAAGGAGATCGAGGTCGGTTTCCCGGCCGCGAGCCAGACCGACTTCGATTTCGTCCGCGAGATCATCGAAGACGGCGCTGTGCCCGCCGACGTGACCATCCAGGTGCTCACCCAGTGCCGCCCCGAACTGATCGAGCGCACCTTCGAGGCCTGCGCGGGCGCACCGAACGTGATCGTGCACTTCTACAACTCCACCTCGATCCTGCAGCGCCGCGTGGTCTTCCGCGCCGAGCGCGACGCGGTGAAGAAGATCGCGACCGACGCCGCGAAGCTGTGCCTGGAGATCGAGAAGCGCTACCCCGACACCGCGTGGCGCTACGAGTACAGCCCGGAGTCCTACACCGGCACCGAGCTCGACTACGCCCGTGAGGTCTGCGACGCGGTCTCCGAGATCATCGCCCCGACCCCGGACAAGCCGCTGATCATCAACCTGCCCGCGACCGTCGAGATGGCCACTCCCAACGTGTACGCCGACTCGATCGAGTGGATGCACCGCAACCTGGCCCGCCGCGACTCGATCGTGCTGTCGCTGCACCCGCACAACGACCGTGGCACCGCCGTCGCGGCCGCCGAGCTGGGCTACCAGGCCGGCGCCGACCGCATCGAAGGCTGCCTGTTCGGCAACGGTGAGCGCACCGGCAACGTCTGCCTGGTGACCCTGGGCATGAACATGTTCTCGCGCGGCATCGACCCGCAGATCAACTTCTCCGATATCGACGAGGTCCGTCGCACGGTGGAGTACTGCAACCAGCTGGCCGTCGCCGAACGTCACCCCTACGGCGGCGACCTGGTCTACACCGCCTTCTCCGGCAGCCACCAGGACGCGATCAACAAGGGCCTCGACGCGATGAAGGCCGCCGCCGACGCACAGGGCGCCGACGTGGCCGACATCGTCTGGGAGGTCCCGTACCTGCCGATCGACCCCAAGGACGTCGGCCGCACCTACGAGGCCGTCATCCGGGTGAACTCGCAGTCCGGCAAGGGCGGCGTCGCCTACATCATGAAGACCGATCACGGCCTGGTGCTCCCGCGTCGCCTGCAGATCGAGTTCTCGCAGGCCATCCAGGCGATCACCGACGGTGAAGGCGGCGAGGTGACCCCCAAGGAGATGTGGGACGTCTTCGCCACCGAGTACCTGAACCCGATCCTGCCGCTCGAGCGGATCAAGCAGAAGGTCACCGCCGCCGAGACCGACGGCGGCGTCGACTCGATCGTGGCGACCGTGAAGGTCGAAGGCGCCGAGCAGGAGATCAGCGGCTCCGGCAACGGGCCCCTGGCCGCGTTTGTCGACGCGATCGCCACCGTCGGCTTCGACGTGCGCGTCCTCGACTACAGCGAGCACGCGATGTCCGCCGGCGACGACGCCCAAGCCGCCGCCTACGTCGAGGTCGCCATCGGCGACAAGGTCGTCTGGGGCGTAGGCATAGCCACCTCGATCACCACCGCCTCCCTGCGCGCCGTCGTCTCGGCCGTAAACCGCGCCGCACAGTAATTCCGCACGCCACGATGTGGCCGGGTCCGCACACCAGCGAACCCGGCCACACCTGTATCCCCACCCGCCCCCGCGCACATCGCTCATTCACCCCAAACCGCCATGACCGCACTCCCAGCCCCCACCCGCGACCCATAGGTGTGTTGACCACGCAGGTTGGTGACGGCGTGGCGAGCTGACATGGCGAAGACCTCCGAGTGAGATGCGAGCTGTCTAGGAACGCAACCACCACGGAGGTCTTCAGTGACACACCGTAATGCACCCCTGACCGAACTCGGCCGTCTACGACTCGCCCGCTGTGTCATCGACGACGGCTGGCCACTACGCCGAGCCGCTGAACGGTTCCAGGTCTCACCCACAACCGCGACACGGTGGGCCACCCGCTACCGACACCACGGTCGCGATGGCATGGCCGACCGGTCCTCACGTCCTCACCACAGCCCGAACCGAACCCCGACCCGCACCGAACGGCGCATCATCAAAGTCCGTGTCCTGCGCCGGTGGGGGCCGGCACGGATCGCTTACCTGCTGGGCCTGCATCCCTCGACCGTGCACCGGGTATTGACCCGCTACAAACTGGCCCGTCTGCGCTGGCTCGACCGCACAACCGGCACCCCGATCCGCCGCTACGAACACGACAACCCCGGCGATCTGGTCCACGTCGACATCAAAAAGTTGGGCAATATCCCCGACGGCGGCGGGGCCCGAGCAGTAGGCCAAAAACTAGGGCGCACCAACCGCACCCGATCGGTGAACAAAACCCTCGACCCACGTGGTCACAGCCACGTGGGTTACAGCTATCTCCACAATGCCGTCGATGACCATTCCCGCCTGGCCTACACCGAGATCCTGGCCGATGAACGCAAGGAAACCGCTGCCGGGTTCTGGCGACGGGCCCAGAAGTTCTTCTCCACCAACGGAGTAACAGTCCGCAAGGTCCTGACCGACAACGGTCCTTGCTACCGGTCTCGGGTCTGGGCCGAGGCGATGACCGCAGCCTCGATCACCCATCGACGCACTCGGCCTTATCGGCCACAAACCAACGGCAAGGTCGAACGATTCAACCGGACCCTTGTCGATGAGTGGGCTTATGCCCGCGCTTACCGGTCAGAGGCCGAACGCCGAGCCGCGTTCTCCGAATGGCTCCATACCTACAATCACCACCGAGCCCACACCGCACTCGGTGGACAGCCACCAGCCAGCCGCGTTCCTAACCTCACTGGTCAACACACCTATGGGTCGCGGGTGGGTGGCTGGGTTGGGTGGGGTGTGGTTGGACGTGCGGTGGCGCTGCGGACTTTGGGTTGTGTGGGTTGTGGGTGACGGGGACATACCGGGGCGGACGGTGTGGGTTGGACGTGCGGTAGTGCTTCGGACTTTGGGGTGTGTGGTCGGGGGTCAGGATCTTTGGCGGTTCGGGGTGTGGCCGGGGTGGGCCTTCGATCGTGGCGGTCTTGGGGTGCGCCATGTGGTCGGGGCATGGGCGGGCCGGCTTGGGGTAGGCAATCTGGCCGGGACGTGGAGATCTTCGGGTACGCAATGTGGCCGGGAGTGTGAGCGTGGCGGTCTTCGGGTACGCAATCTCGCCGGGGCGTGGGTGTGACGGCCTTGGGGCGGGCGGTGTGGCAGGGGCGTGAGTGTGGCGGTCCTAGGGCGGGCGATGTGGGCCGGGAGTATGGATCTGGCGGTCTTGGTGTGGGGATGGCGGGCGGGTGTGGCCTTGGTGTGGGCGTCGCGGAATTCGGGGCTTGCGGGTGGTCGTAGTTCGCGTCAGCGGCGCTCCGGCACAGTAGGATTCGACGGGTGGCGATCCCTAATCAGCCGATCGGCGAGACGGTCGAGCACCCGCAGGCCAACATGATCCTTGTGCTCGGGCTGCTCAGCCCGTTCTGCTGTGGGATCTTCGGGCCGATCGCGTGGGTGCTCGGTAAACGGGCACTCAACGAGATCGACTCGTCCTACGGCGCGCTCAGTGGCCGCTCGCAGGTGATGATCGGCTATATCGCCGGCATCATCGGCACGATCTGCATGCTGTTGCTCGCGCTGCTGTATCTGGCCGGTTCCTGCAACGGCAATTTCTGAGTCTCAGTCCAGGCTCTGGTGCTCGCCGGGAGCGTCCCAGGCGGGCCATTCGTCACTGACGCTGCCGGTCCAGTTGGGTGGGCGCCGCTCTTTGAACGCCACCATCGCCTCGCCGCCGTCGACGCTCTTGGACACGTGGGCGTTGAGCTCGGATTCGAGCTGCCCGACCACCGCGGGCGTCATGCCGAGGCTTTCCCAGATCAGCCGTTTGGTCAGCGCGACGGGCAGGGGAGCGGTGCCGGTGGCGATGTCGTGGGCCACTGCCATCGCGGTCATCAGCACCTCGTCGGCGGGCAATGCGGCATTGGCCAGTCCGAGCGACTTGGCTTCGTCGCCGTCGAAGGTGCGCCCGGTGATCATGATGTCGGCGGCATTGGCCAGCCCGGCCAGCCGCGGGACCGTCCAGTGGGCGAACCCGTCGGCCAGGACTCCTCGGCGCACCTGGTTCAGCCCGTAGACCGCGTCGCGAGCGAAGTAGCGCAGGTCGCACTGGAGAGCCAGCGCCAGTCCGATGCCGACCGCGTGTCCGTTCACGGCGGCGATCACCGGTTTGCGTACCTGCCAGGGCGGCGGATCGAGGGTCGCGCTCACGTCGCCGCCGCGCGCCGCCAGATCCGCGCCCGCGCAGAAGGCCGGTGGCGTGCCGGTGATGATCACCGCGCGGATCGCGTCCTCGGTGTCGCAGCGGCGCAGCGCCGCGCTCAGCTCGGCAGCCATCGTCGGGGTGACGGCATTCTGCTTGGCAGGTCGGTTGAGCGTCAGCAGTGCGACGCCGCCTTCGACATCGACGAGCAATTCCGAACTCATGGAACCGAATCGTACTAGCGACCGGCCAGCAAGTGTCTGCCGATCGCATACTTGTGCACTTCCGTCGGTCCATCGTAAAGACGGAACGCGCGCATATCCCGGAACAGCATCTCCACGACTGTCTCGTCGCTGATCCCGATTCCGCCGAGAACCTGCACGCACCGATCGGTGACTTTGAACAGTTCCTCGGACACGTACGACTTCGCCATCGACGACTCGTGCCTGGCCTGCTGGCCCTGATCCATCAGCCAGCAGGCGTGCCAGATGGTGAGCCTGCACTGGTGCAGAGCCACCTCGTTGTCCGCGAGCATGAACGACACGCCCTCGTGTTCGCCGATCGGCTTGCCGAAGGCGGTGCGGGTGCGCGCGTAGTCCAGCGCGATGGACTGCGCGCGGGCAGCCGCGCCGAGCCAGCGCATGCAGTGCGTGAGCCGGGCGGGCGCGAGCCGTAATTGCGCGTACCGCAAGGCTTGTCCGGTGCGACCGAGCACGGCGGTCGGTGGCAGCGTGAGGTTGTCGAACCGGACCACCGCGTGCCCGCCGACGTAATTGCGGTCCATCGTGTTCATGATCCGCTCGATCACGATGCCCGGCGCGTCACCTTCGGTGATGAACAGTGTCGGCCCCGCGGGCAGGTGGGGGTTCTCGGCGAGCAGGGCCATGATGATCCAGGTCTTGGCGCCGTCGGCGCCGGTGATCAACCATTTCAGGCCGTTGATCACGAAGTTCTCGCCGTCGAAGATCGCCTCGGTGCTGAGCTGTCCGGGATCCGAACCGGCCCCACCGGGTTCGGTCATCGCGAAAACCGAGCGCTGCTCGCCCCGGATCACCGGCATCAGATACTGGTCGATCTGCTCCGGATCGGCGATCTTGCCGAGCAGAAACATGTTTCCCTCGTCGGGCGCGGCGCAGTTCATCGCAACCGGCCCGAGCGTGGACCACCCCGCTGCCTCGTACACCAGTGCCTGCTCGACATGGCTGAGCCCGAGTCCGCCGTGTTCCACCGGCGCCTGGACGGTCAGCAGTTTCTCGGCGCGAGCGAGCTCGACGAGTTCGGCCCGCAATTCGTCGGTCGGACCGTGCGCGGTGAGCCGGGGATCGCGCTCGAACGGCACGATCTGCTCGACGACGAAGGCGCGGACCCGATCCCGCAGTGCGGCCAGACCGTCCGGAACGGTGAAGTCGATCATGCTGGCCATTCTGCGCGCCGATCCAGCAGGCTCGCGGGCATTCGGTCATCGACGGCGAGATCTCGTGTGCCGCCGAGAATCCGTCAGGTTCAGCGCGCGTGCGCGAGTTGCCGATTGCGGTGGCCGACCACCCGGCACACCAGGTAGATGCTGAAGGAAATCGTGGTGACGAAGGTCGACACCGGAACTCCGGGCGCCAGCGACAGCAGCAACCCGCCGACCGCGGCGACCTCGGCGAAGATCACCGACAGCACGGTCGCCCGCATCGGGCTCGAGGTCACCTGCGCGGCCGCGGCGGCCGGGGTGATCAGCAATGCGAGGACCAGCAGCGCGCCGACGATCTGCACACCGAACGCCGCGGTGATGCCGAGCAGCACCGCGAACACCACCGACAACGCCCGCACCGGCACCCCGCGCGCGATCGCGACCTCGGGATCGGCACTGGCGAACAGCAGCGGCCGGTACACCACGGCCAGCACCGCGAGCACGGCCGCCGTACACGTGACCAGCAACGCCAGCCCGTCGTAACCGACTCCGGCGACCTGCCCGGTGAGCAGCGAGAACTTCGACCCGGCCCGCTCCGGCGCGAGCCACAGGAACAACACCGACAACCCGAGCCCGAACGACAACACCACCGCGATCACCGAATCGCGTTCGCGCGCACGAGAACCCAGCCAGCCGAACAGCACTGCCGCGACCACCGAGCCGGCGATCGCGCCGAAGCCGACTCCGACGCCGACGAGCAGCGCCGCCGACGCACCGGTGAGCGAGAGCTCGCTGGTGCCGTGTACCGCGAACGACATCTGCCTGGCGACGATCAACGGCCCGATCAGGCCGGCCAGCAGCCCCAGCAGCGCACTCGCCAGCAGGGCCTGCTGCACGAAGTCGTAGCTGAGCAGATTCGCGGTGGTGCCGAAGTCGAACATCTGCTGGAACACTTTGGTGAGCTTTTCCATCAGGCCGTCCCGCCGAGCGCGTCCATGTCGTCGCCGGTCCCGACGACGACCAGGCGCCCGCGCACCCGCAACACCTCGACCTCGGTGCCGTACAGCTCCGACAGCGTCGCCGAGGTCATCACCTCGTCGGGCGTACCGATCCGGAACCCGCCGTCGACCAGATACAGCACCCGGTCCACCATCGGCAGGATCGGATTGATCTCGTGCGTGACGAACAGCACCGCTGTGTCGTGTTCGCGGCGGCGTTGGTCGACCAATTCGGCGACCAGCCGCTGATTCGCCAGATCCAGGCTCAGCAGTGGTTCGTCGCACAGCAGCACGGATGGATCGCCGACCAGTGCCTGGGCGACCCGCAACCGCTGCTGTTCACCACCGGACAACGTCTCCAGCGACGCGTGCGCGAACGATCCGGCGCCCACCGCGGCGACAGCCGCCTCGACCTGCTCGGCCCGGGCGCGACGATGACGCCATCCGAGTCCCCAGCGGTGCCCGTCCACGCCGAGCCCGACCAGATCGACCCCGCGCAACTGCACGCCCGCGTCGATGGTCTTCTGCTGCGGGATGTAGCCGATTCCGGGATTGCCGACGCCGGCGCGCCTGCCCGCGATCTGCGCGTTGCCCGAGCTCAACGCGAGCGTGCCGAGCAGCACGCGCAGCAGCGAGGTCTTGCCGGAGCCGTTGGGTCCGAGAACGGCGATGAATTCGCCCGGTCGCACGTCGAGGTCGAGCTCACGCCAGAGGGTGCGGTCGCCGAAGGCCATGGTCGCCGAGCGCAGCCGGATCGCCGGATCGGCGGCGGCTGCCGCCGATCCGGCGATGGTTTCCGACAGTGCGGTTGCCTCGGTCATGGACGTCCTCAGCGCAGGGCCGCGGCGAGCGCCTTGGCGTTGGCGGTCTGCCACTGGATGTAATCCATTCCGGCGGGCAGTGTTTCGGTGACCTCGACCACGGCGATGCCCGCGGCCTGTGCGCTCGCGCGCAGATCCTGGGTGATCTTGTCCTCGGTCTGGGTGTTGTAGATCAGCGCCTTGACCTGCTTGGCGGTGATCAGGTCGCGCGTGGCGGCGACGGCGGCCGGGGACGGGTCGGTTTCCTGCTCGATCGCTTCCTGGAACTCGTGCGGGGTCTTGTCCTGCGCGGTCGCGGCCGTCAGCAGGTAGTGCGCGAGCGGCTCGGACTGGGCGACCGGGGCGTTCGGGGTCTGGGTGGCGATGGTGCCGGTGATGGTGCTCACGCCGATCAGCGCGTTCTTGAAGGCGACCGCGCGCTCGGTGTAGGCGCCGGCGTGCGCGGCGTCGACCGCGCCGAGTTCGACGGCGATCTGATCGGCGACAGCGGCGACAGTGGTCACGTCGTACCAGACGTGCTCGTTCTCGTCGCTCTTGTCCGGGCGCTGCTCGAACGCCTCGACGGTGCGCTTGTCCTTGCCCGAGATGGCCTTCTCGATGAACTCGTCGTAGTGCCCACCGTTGAACACCACCAGATCCGCGTCGCTGATCTTGGCGGTGTCGGTGGCGGAGGTCTCGAACGAATGCGGGTCGGCGGCGGGATCGCTGATGATCGAACTCACCTGCGCGTCCGGCCCGGCGACAGCGGTCGCGACGGAGCCCCACACGTTGGTGGAGGCGACGATCTGGGGGGTATCGGAATCGGTGGAGCTGGTGCCGCAGGCGCTGAGGACGACCGCGGCCGCCACTCCCGCCGTGACACCGGCAAACAAGCGGACGAATCGAGGGTTCACGCGGACTCCTGGCGATGCTGGCGAGCAAGCTCTAGATCATAATGGAAATCGTTACCGTTTTAGATTAGCAGGACCTTTTGCGGTTCCGGTAACGAGCCGGGTGATCTCGGAGCACGTAGTTACTCGCTGGGCAGTGGCCGGCGTTCCCCGTGGAGAACGCCGGC
>JACIXH010000233.1 GCA_014360565.1 Nocardia sp. | reverse complement strand
ACGGCCCGCTGACGGGTCGGCGGCACAGCGGGTGGAGCATCGGCGCGGTGGTCCGATGCCGATGCCGTGCTGCGGATCGACGGGCGGGAATCGACCAGGCCGGGGAAGCGCGTCGCCGCCCCGGCCTGTCGTGTTCGTATCAGCTCTGCAGGAAGGCGAACTCCTCCTGCAGCTGAGCCATCTTGTCGCACAGCGCCGTCACCGACGGGCCGACGTTGAGGAGCTCGCGGGACACGGCGGGCACGGCGGAGGCGAAGTTGGCCTCGGCGACCAGCGCGCGGATGGAGTCCGGTCCCCCGCCCTGCGCACCGACACCCGGCATCAGGATGGGGCCGTTGAGGGCGGACAGGTCCGGCGCCTCGGCGAGCGTGGCGCCGACGACGACGCCGACCGAACCGAAGTCGGGTCCGGCATTGCGGGCCGCGGCCTCGTCGACCATCGTCTGCGCGATCGTGCGACCGTCCGGCGCGGTGATCCGTTGCAGTTGCGCCCCTTCGGGATTCGAGGTCGCCGAGAGGACGAACACGCCGCGATGGTTGGCCTGCGCCAGGCTCAGCGCCGGGTCGAGGGACCCGAAGCCGAGGTAGGGCGAGACCGTCACCGCGTCCGAACCCAGCGGACCGTCACCGAGCCAGGCATGGGCGTAGGCGTCCATGGTGGAGCCGATGTCGCCGCGCTTGGCGTCGGCCAGCACCAGGGTGCCCGAGGCGCGCAGCACCGAGATGGTGCGTTCCAGGACCGCGAGGCCGCCGGAACCGTAGGTCTCGAAGAACGCGACCTGCGGCTTGACCAGAGCGACGCGGCCGTCGAAGGCCTCGACGCAGATCTCGGCGAAGGTCTCCAGCCCGTCGACGTCCTCGGTCAGGCCCCAGGCCCGCAACAGGCCGGGATGCGGATCGATGCCGACACACACTGGTCCGAACTGCCGCATGGCCTGCTGCAATCGGTGACCGAATGTCATGTCAGCCACGCAGCTTCGAGTGCAGTTCCTGCAGCGAGCGCACGCCGATGCCGCCGTTGATGCTCGCCTCGATGCCCTGCACCGCCGCGGCCGCGCCCTGCACGGTGGTGATGCACGGGATGTTCGCGCCCACCGCGGCGGTGCGGATCTCGTAGCCGTCCACGCGGGGGCCCGAATTGCCGTAGGGGGTGTTGAACACGATGTCGATCTCGCCGTCGCGGATCTGCTCCACGATGGATGCCTCCGGCATGCCGGTGGCCTCGTCGACGCTCTCCGGGTCGGAGTGCTTGCGCGCCTGCTCGCAGGGAATGCCATTGCGGCGCAATGTTTCCGCTGTGCCCGCGGTGGCGAGAATGCGGAAGCCCAGATCGTGCAGCCGCTTGATCGGGAACACCATGGCGCGCTTGTCGCGGTTGGCGATCGAGACGAACACGGTGCCCTCGGTGGGCAGCGAACCGTAGGCGGCGGCCTGGCTCTTGGCGAAGGCGGTGCCGAAGTCGGCGTCGATGCCCATGACCTCACCGGTGGACTTCATCTCCGGGGAGAGCAGCGAGTCCACCCCGGTGCCGTCGGCGCGACGGAACCGGTGGAAGGGCAGTACGGCTTCCTTCACCGCGACCGGCGCGTCGAGCGGCACGTGGCCGCCGTCGCCCTCGGGCGGCAGCATGCCTTCCTTGCGCAGGTCGGCGATGGTGGCGCCGAGCATGATGCGCGCACAGGCCTTCGCCAGCGGCACGGCGGTGGCCTTGGAGACGAACGGCACCGTCCGGCTCGCACGGGGATTGGCTTCCAGGACGTAGAGCACGTCGTCCTTGAGGGCGTACTGCACGTTGAGCAGGCCCTTGACGCCGATTCCCTTGGCCAGCGCGATGGTGGAGCGGCGCACGGCCTCGATATCGCTGCGCCCCAGGGTGATCGGGGGCAGCGCGCAGGCGGAGTCACCGGAGTGGATGCCCGCCTCCTCGATGTGCTCCATCACGCCGCCGAGGTAGACCTCTTCGCCGTCGCACAGTGCGTCGACGTCGATCTCGATCGCGTCTTCCAGGAACCGGTCGACCAGCACCGGGTGATCCGGGTTGAGCTCGGTGGCGCGGGAGATGTAGCCCTCGAGCGAGGTCTCGTCGTAGACGATCTCCATGCCGCGCCCGCCCAGCACGTAGGACGGGCGGACCAGCACCGGGTAGCCGATCTCGTTGGCGATCTTCTTGGCCTGCGCCACGGTGGTGGCGGTGCCGTACTTGGGCGCGGGCAGACCGGCGGCGACGAGCACGTCACCGAATTCGCCACGGTCCTCGGCCAGGTCGATCGCGGCCGCGGAGGTACCGACCACCGGCACACCGGCATCGGTGAGCCGCTGCGCCAGACCCAGTGGGGTCTGACCGCCGAGCTGCACGATCACGCCGGCGACGGTGCCCGACTCGGCTTCGGAGTTGTACACCTCGAGGACGTCCTCGAAGGTGAGCGGCTCGAAGTAGAGCCGATCGGCGGTGTCGTAGTCGGTGGAGACGGTCTCGGGGTTGCAGTTGACCATCACGGTCTCGTACCCGGCGGCCGACAGCGTCTGCGCCGCGTGCACACACGAGTAGTCGAACTCGATGCCCTGACCGATGCGGTTCGGGCCCGAACCCAAGATGATGACCTTCTCGCGCTCACGCTGCGGCGCGACCTCGGACTCCGCACCGGGATCGAGCTCATAGGTGCTGTAGTGGTACGGGGTCTTGGCCTCGAACTCCGCGGCGCAGGTGTCGACGGTCTTGTAGACCGGGCGCACCCGCAGGCGGTGACGCAGCGAGCGCACGCCCGCCTCACCGGCGAGTTCGGGGCGCAGTGCCGCCAGCTGACGGTCGGACAGGCCGTAGTGCTTGGCGCGACGCAGCAGGTCTTCGTCGAGGACGGGTGCGTCGAGAACTTCCTGACGCAACTCGACCAGGCCGAGCACCTCGGAGACGAACCACGGGTCGACACCGGAGGCCAGCGCGACCTCTGCGACGCTCGCGCCGTAGCGCAGTGCGCGTTCGACCTGGTAGATGCGACCTTCGGTCGGCACGCGCAGGTCGGCGAGGATGGCTTCGATCGCCTCGCGCACCGAAGCCGGATCGCTCGGATCCGCCGGGGCCCATTGCCCGTCGTCGGTGGTCCAGAAGCTGGCGGCCTTGGTCTCGAGCGAACGCAGCACCTTGCCCAGCGCCTCGGAGAAGTTGCGGCCCATCGACATCGCCTCGCCCACCGACTTCATGGTGGTGGTCAGCGTGGCGTCGGCGCCGGGGAATTTCTCGAAGGCGAACCGCGGCGCCTTGACGACGACGTAGTCCAGAGTCGGCTCGAACGATGCCGGAGTCTCACCGGTGATGTCGTTGACGATCTCGTCGAGGGTGTAGCCGATGGCCAGCTTGGCGGCGATCTTGGCGATCGGGAAGCCGGTGGCCTTCGACGCCAGCGCCGAGGAGCGCGAGACGCGGGGGTTCATCTCGATGACGATCAGGCGACCGTCGGCCGGATCCACCGCGAACTGGATGTTGCAGCCGCCGGTGTCGACGCCGACCTCGCGCAGGATCGCGATGCCGAGATCGCGCATCTTCTGGTACTCGCGGTCGGTGAGGGTCATCGCGGGGGCGACGGTGACCGAGTCACCGGTGTGCACACCCATCGGGTCGACGTTCTCGATCGAGCAGACGATGACCACGTTGTCGTTGCGGTCGCGCATGAGCTCGAGTTCGAACTCCTTCCAGCCGAGGATGGACTCCTCGATCAGGACGTTCGCGGTCGGCGAGGCGGACAGGCCGCCACCGGCGATGCGGTCGAGGTCTTCGGAGTTGTAGGCCATGCCCGAGCCGAGCCCACCCATGGTGAAGGAGGGGCGCACGACCACCGGATAACCGAGGTCGGCGACGGTCTCGCGCACCTCGTCCATGGTGTAACAGACTGCGCTGCGGGCACTCTCACCGCCGACCTTGGCGACGATGTCCTTGAACTTCTGCCGGTCTTCACCGCGCTGGATGGCGTCGAAGTCGGCGCCGATCAGCTCGACGTTGTACTTGGCCAGCACACCGTTCTCGTGCAGCGCGACCGCGGTGTTGAGCGCGGTCTGTCCGCCCAGGGTGGCCAGGATGGCGTCGGGGCGCTCCTTCTCGATGACCTTCTCGACGAACTCCGGGGTGATCGGCTCGACGTAGGTGGCGTCGGCGAACTCCGGGTCGGTCATGATGGTCGCCGGGTTGGAGTTCACCAGCGAAACGCGCAGTCCCTCGGACCGCAGCACCCGGCACGCCTGGGTACCGGAGTAGTCGAATTCGCACGCCTGGCCGATCACGATCGGGCCAGAGCCGATCACCAGGATGTGCTTCAGATCCTCGCGGCGAGGCATCAGGCTCCTTCCATGAGACCGGCGAAACGGTCGAACAGATATGCGGCGTCGTGCGGGCCTGCGGCGGCCTCGGGGTGGTACTGCACCGAGAAGGCGCGGCCGTCGATCAGCCGAACCCCTTCGACGGTGCCGTCGTTGGCGCAGATGTGTGAGACCTCGGCCTTGCCGAACGGGGTGTCGAACACCTCGCCGCGCTCGCCTTCGAGGGCGAAGCCGTGGTTCTGGGCGGTGATGGACACGCGGCCGGTGCCCTCTTCGATCACCGGGATGTTGATACCGCGGTGGCCGAACTTCATCTTGTAGGTGCTGCGGCCCAATGCCCGGCCCAGGATCTGGTTGCCGAAGCAGATGCCGAACAGCGGAATCCCGCGCTCGAGCACGCCCTGGGTGAGCGCGATCGCACCGGTCTGAGTGGCCGGGTCGCCGGGGCCGTTCGACAGGAACACGCCGTTGGGGTTCAGCGCGAGGATGTCGTCGAGAGAGGTGTTCGACGGCACCACGTGGGTGCGCACGCCGCGCTCGGCGAACATGCGCGGAGTGTTGGTCTTGATGCCCAGATCGACCGCGACGACGGTGAACTTGTGATCGCCGACCGGATCGATGGTGTACATCGAGTCGGTGCTGACCTCTTCGGCGAGGTCGGCGCCCAGCATCGAGGCCTGGCCGTTGACCCGCGCGAGGAGTTCCTCGTCGGTGGCCAGTGCGGCGCCGGAGAAGATGCCCGCCTTCATCGAACCGCGGCTGCGCAGATGCCGCACCACCGCGCGGGTGTCGATCCCGGCGATACCGACCACGTCCTGGCGGTCGAGCTCGTCGGTCAGCGTGCCGGTGGCGCGCCAGTTGGAGGAGACCCGCGAGGGGTCGCGCACGGCATAACCGGCGACCCAGATCTTCCCCGATTCGTCGTCCTCGTCGTTCCAGCCGGTGTTGCCGATCTGCGGGGCCGTGGCCACCACGATCTGGCGGGCGTAGCTGGGGTCGGTCAGGGTTTCCTGGTACCCGGTCATCGCCGTGCAGAACACGGCCTCACCGAGTGTCTGGCCCTGCGCGCCGAAGGCGGTACCGCGGAATACGCGGCCGTCCTCGAGCACCAAGGCTGCTTTTGCCTTCGTCATTCATCGTCTCCCGTCGTCACCCTGGTCGAATCCGCGGCCCCAGCTGTCCAGGCCGGGTACACCGTCTTGTCGTCGCCCCGGAAACCGGTATCTATCTCGGTTCCGGTCGGCAGTGTCCAGCGAATTACCAGCACGCCATTTTCCGTCATCACTTTGCCCGCGTGTCCGCGCTCGGTACGCACGGCTGTCACCGATCCCTGCGGGATCCAGATCGCCGTGGCGCCGTCGCGTTCGAGCAGAATTCCGCGTTCGAACCGCGTCAGTTCGGCGCTCGCCCGGAATCCCAGGTCACCGACCGCGATCCGGTCCTGCCAGCTGGGCGCGATGGTGCTGCCCAGGTACATCCCGGTGGTCGGTTCCAGTAGTTGTGCGCCGAGTTCGGCCGGCACCGTCGGCAGTTCGCCGATCCGCGCCTGCTGCCGCGTGGCCTTCTTCTGCCAAGCTCGGTACATCAGCCACAGGCACACAATGAAAAATGCCAGCAGCCCGACTACCCACAGCGTTCTTTCCACGTCCTGGCCTCCCTAGATCCCGACCGCCTTGCCCTCGCGGGCAGTTACCCGGCCGCGCAGCACGGTGGCTGTGACCTCGGCCGGGAACGTCATGTCCTCGAACGGTGTGTTGTTCGAGATGCTCGCCAGTTCGGCGCCGCGCACCGTCCACTCGGCGTCGGGGTCGATCAGCGTGAGGTTGGCGGGCTCACCGACGGCGATCGGCCGGCCGTGGTCGTCGAGGCCGACGATCGCGGCGGGCTTCTCGCTCATCACCTTCGCGACCCCGCGCCAGTCGAGCAGTCCCGGCCCGACCATCGTCGCCACGATGATCGACAGCGCCGTCTCCAGACCGAGCATGCCGGGGCGGGCGGCGGCGAATTCGCAGCACTTGTCCTGCTCGGCGTGCGGGGCGTGGTCGGTGGCGACACAGTCGATGATGCCGTCGGCCAGTGCCTGACGCAGGGCGGTGACGTCGGTGGACTCGCGCAGCGGCGGGTTCACCTTGTTCACCGCGTCGTAGGTCTCCAGGCGCGAGTCGTCGAGCAGCAGGTGGTGCGGGGTGACCTCGGCAGTGATCGAGATGCCTTGGGACTTGGCCCATTTCACCAACTCGACAGTGCCCGCGGTGGAGGCGTGGCAGATGTGCACGCGGGCGTTCGCGTCGCGGGCCAGCAGTGCGTCACGCGCGACGATCGACTCCTCGGCGGCGCGCGGCCAGCCGTGCAGGCCCAGGCGCGCGGCATTGGGGCCTTCGTGGGCGATGGCGTTCCTGGTCAGGCGCGGCTCTTCGGCGTGCTGGGCGATGAGCACGCCGAGCGAGTTCGCGTATTCGAGAGCGCGGCGCATGATCAGCGGGTCGTCGACGCAGAAGCCGTCGTCGGAGAACATCCTGACCTGGCCGACACCGGCGGCCATGGTGCCCATCTCGGCGAGCTGCTTGCCCTGCAGACCGACGGTGACGGCACCGACCGGGAACACGTCGACGAGGCCGACCTCCTGGCCGCGGCGCCACACATGGTCGGTGATCACGACCGAGTCGGCGACCGGGCTGGTGTTGGCCATCGCGAACACCGCGGTGTAACCGCCCAGCGCGGCGGCGGCGGAACCGGATTCGATGGTCTCGGTGTCTTCGCGGCCGGGTTCGCGCAGATGCGTGTGCAGGTCGACGAAGCCGGGCAGCAGGATCTGGCCGTTGCCCTCGATCACCTCGGCGTCGTCGGACGCCGTCAGACCGGTGCCGATGTCGGCGATCATGGTGTCGCGCACCAGGACGTCGACGGGCTCGCCCTCGCCGTAGGGCTTGACGTTCTTGATCAGCAGCTCACTCATACCGTTTCCTCCTGACCGACGAGCAGCCGGAACAACACGGCCATCCGCATGTGCACACCGTTCGATACCTGCTGCAGCACAGCGGATTTCGGTGAATCGGCGACGGCCGACGCAATTTCCATACCGCGCAGCATCGGACCGGGGTGCAGCACCACGGCGTCGTCGCCGAGCAGTCCGAGCCTGCGCTCCGACAGTCCGTAATTGATCGAATATTCGCGGGCCGACGGGAAGAACCCGCCGTTCATCCGCTCCGCCTGCACCCGCAGCATCATCACCGCGTCGGCGCCGGGCAGTTCCGCGTCCAGCGAGCTCGAAACCCGGCAGGGCCAGGCGTCGACACCGACGGGCAGCAGCGTGCGCGGCGCGACCAGCACCACTTCGGCGCCGAGCGTACTGAGCAGGCAAACATTGGAACGAGCGACTCGGCTGTGCAGGATGTCGCCGACCAGCACGATCCGCTTGCCCTCGATGTCGCCGAGGCGCTGACGCAGGGTGAGTGCGTCGAGCAGGGCCTGGGTGGGGTGCTGGTGGGTGCCGTCGCCCGCGTTGATGATCGACGGGGCGACGCGGTTCTGCTCGCGGGCCCACTGCTCCATCCAGCGCGCGATCTGGTGCGCGGCGCCCGAGGCCGGGTGGCGCACGATCAGCGCGTCGGCGCCTGCCGCGTGCAGGGTGAGCGCGGTGTCGCGCAGCGATTCACCTTTGGAGACAGAGGAACTCGACGCGCTCACGTTGATCACGTCGGCGCTCATCCACTTGCCCGCGACCTCGAAGGACACGCGGGTGCGGGTGGAGTTCTCGTAGAACACCGTCATCACGGTGCGCCCGCGCAGGGTCGGCAGCTTCTTCACCTCGCGGCCGAGCAGGGCCTGTTCGAAGCGCTCGGCTTCGTCGAGGAATTCGGTGGCGGTGCCACGATCCAGGTCGGCGACCGTCAGCAGATGCTTCACGCCGCCACCTCGCCGGCACTCGGCTCCGGGGTGAACCCTCGGATGGCTGCGTTCACAGTTCTTGGCCCTCCTGATGCAGGTACACGCCGTCACGGCCGTCGTGCTCGGTCATCAGCACCGAGATGTCCTCGGCGCGCGAGGTCGGCACGTTCTTGCCCACGTAGTCGGCGCGGATCGGCAGTTCGCGGTGCCCGCGGTCGATGAGCACGGCCAGCTGCACGGCGCGGGGGCGGCCGAGGTCACGCAGGCCGTCGAGGGCAGAGCGGACCGTTCTGCCCGAGAACAACACGTCGTCGACGAGCACGACCAGCGAGTTCTCGATCCCGCCGTCGGGCACCGAGGTGCGCTCGAGCGGGCGGTGCGGGCGGCTGCGCAGGTCGTCGCGGTACAGCGTGATGTCGAGGGAGCCGAGCGCGGGCCGCACGCCGGAGAATTCCTCGATCCTGTCGGCCAGCCGGTTCGCCAGCGTGGTGCCGCGGGTGGGGATTCCCATGAGAACCACCCGAGGTGCGTCGGCGTCGCCGGAATCCAGGGCGGTCTTCTCGATGATCTGATGCGCGATTCGCGCTACGGTGCTGGTCACATCCGACGGCGACAACAACTCTCGTCCGGCCGCCACCCACTCCGGGGTGTGCCGCTGCGATGTTTCGCCCGCGCCGGTTCTGGCCGCCCGTTCGGGCACAGCCATGCCGACCTCCTTCCCCGCCTCACCGGACGGTCCGTTAAAGGATGCCTAACTCGCCCGTCAGCCTATCAGCGCCGCGAGGCCCCTTTGACCAGGTAGGCCCACCTGTGAGCGCGGCCACCAGGGGCGGGTCGGCGATATCTGGTGCGGTGGCGATCACAGACGACGCGAAAGCGCTGTGAGCGCGGGGGTTTCGCCGGATGGGGTGGGCGGCGATGTGTTGCGGTGTCGAGTGTTCGGTGCGGCCCGATTCTGTGGATGGCGGATTATCCGGTTGCGGGCGGGCCGGGGCGGCCGGTGCAATCGGGGGATGGAATCGCAGCTGAGCGGGCGCGTGGCGGTGGTGACCGGAGTCAGTCGGCGCAACGGGATCGGGTTCGCCGTCGCACAGCGGCTGGCGCGGCAGGGGGCGGCGTTGTTTCTGACGCATTGGTCTGCGCATGATGCGGTTCAGCCGTGGGGCGCGGAGGACCCGGCGGAGCTGGTCGAGGAGCTCCGTGTGCTCACTCGGGTGGCCGATCTCGCCGTCGACCTGGCCGAGCCGGCGGCCGCGGAGCGCGTGCTCGCCGAGACGATGGCGGCATTCGGGCACGTCGACATCCTGGTCGCCAATCACGCGCGCAGCGGCGGTGACGGGAGCCTGTTCGAGATCGACGCCGGAATGCTCGACGGGCACTGGGCGGTCGATGCCCGCTCGGTGTTGTTGCTGACGCAGGCGTTCGCGCGGCGGTACCGGCCGGAGGCGGGACCGGCGTCCGATCGTGGGCGGGTCATCTGGATGACCTCCGGGCAGCAGAAAGGTCCGATGCGCGGCGAAATCGCCTATGCCGCGGCTAAATCAGTGCTCGCCGGGCTGACCTCGACGGTCGCCGACGAGTTGATCGAGCGCGGCATCCTGCTCAATACGATCAATCCCGGTCCGGTTGATACGGGGTATCTGTCGGCGGAAACAGCCGATCGCGAACTCGAGGTCGTCGAGGCAGTGCGGGCGGCGTTTCCCCGCGGCCGGGTCGGGGTGCCGGACGACCCGGCGCGACTGATCGCGTGGCTGGTATCCGACGAGGGCAGATGGGTGGTCGGCCAGGTGATCGACTCCGAAGGCGGCTTCCGACGTTCACGCTGGTGAA
>JACIXH010000232.1 GCA_014360565.1 Nocardia sp. | reverse complement strand
TTCAGGGGTCATGGCGGTTCCGGTTCGGGCGTAGATGCGGTTCACGACGCCGAGGGGGTCTGTGCGGAGGTCGTCGAAGTCGACGTCGATGAAGGTGGCTTCGGGGTGGCGGGCGCGGGCGGCGGTGAACTCGGACAGCCCGCGCGCCCACAGGTCGAGCTGGGTGCGGCCGATCGTGTCGCCGGTGAAGACGGTGGACCAGCCTCGGGTGGCGTGTTCGTTGAGGCTGCACACCGACGGGATGATGGTCGCGGGGTCGCGATGGGTCTGGATCACGATGGCGTCGGGGTAGGTCGCCAGCAGCGCGTCGAGGCAGAACAGGTGGCTGGGATTCTTGAGGACCCAGCGGCGGGTGTCGTTCATGCCGATCAGCTGCAGGTTGCGGCGGTGGCGAGCGTAGGCCGGTGTCCAGTCCTGGGCGGCGAGCCAGTGCGCGTAGCCCGGTACGTAGGCCAGGCATTCGTAGGAGTGCGACATGCCCGACTGGCGCAGCAGCTGCCAGCATTCCTCCACGTCGGAGGCGCTCATGTAGTGCAGGCCCATGAATTCGGGGTTCTGCACCTGGTGCTGACGCAGGCCTGCGTCGATCTGCTGGTAGGCGGGGTTGTCGGGCCAGGTGTCGAGCGGAGGGCGGGGCTGCGGGAAATCGGTCAGCCACATCTCCAAGCCCTGATTGCCGGGATCGGCGGCCAGCAGCCGGTGCAGCGCGGTGGTGCCGGTTCGGGGCAGGCCGGTGACGAAAATGGGCCGGGTGACCGGTGTTTCGGCGTAGCCGGGATTCGCCGCCCACGCGGCCTCGCTCAGCGCCCGCGCGACCAGCGTGCCACGTAGGAAGAACCGCGACATCTTCGAGCCGAGCTCGGTGAGCCCGGCTTCGTCGCGATAGGAGTCGAGCAGAACCTGCAGCGCCTCGGTGTAGTCGTCGTCCCCGAAATCGGTGAGACCGGTGAGTTTGGTGGCTGAGGCGTGCAGGTCGGCCACGGTGCCGACATCGGTGCGCACAGTCATCAGGAAAGCTCCTAGTTGTGGTATTCGCCGCAGTTGACGTCGAGGGTCTGGCCGGTGATCGCCGAGGACCAGTCGGAGGCGAGAAACACCACGGCACGGGCGATCTCGTCGGGTTCGGGCAGCCGCTTCAGATCGGATTTCGACGCGGTCTGCTCGTAGACCTGCTCGACGGTGATGCCGTACTTCTCGGCCACCTGACCGAAGTACCACTTCAGCTGGTCGGTCCAGATGTAGCCGGGTAGCACGCTGTTGACCCGCACGCCCTTGCCGCCGAGCTCGGTGGCCAGGGTCTGCGACATGGCAAGCAGCGCGGCCTTGGTGAGCTTGTAACTGCCGTACCGGGGTTCGGAGTGGCGCACGACCATCGAATTGATCATTACGACAGCACCTTTGGACTCGGCGAGCGCGGGCGCGAACGCCTGCGTCATCCGCAGACCGCCCAGCACCGTCATGTCGAGGCTCGACCGGATGTGGTCGAAGTCGGTGCGGTCGAGCGGTTTCATCGACGGCACCGAGAACGCGTTGTTCACGAGCGCGTCGACGCGACCGAAGGCCTCGACAGTGCGCGCCACGAGATCGGTGACGGCGGCCTCGTCGGTGATGTCGGTGGGCACGCAGAGCGTGGCGCCCCCGACGGCCTCGATCTCGGCGGCTACCTCGTGCAACCGTGCCTCGGTGCGTGCCGCGAGCACGACCGTCGCTCCTGCCGTGGCCGCTTCCAGACAGATCGATCGCCCCAGTCCGGGGCCGACCCCGGAAACGACGACGACCTTCCCGTCCAGCAATGCCCCGCTCATCCCAACATCCTTTCGGCGAAGGCCCGCTGCCGGGCAGTGATTCGGTCACGCCAGCCGGCGGCGTCGATCCGGTTGTCCTCGAAACAGGGAAGGTGCTCGGCGAGGGCGTCGAACGGCACGACCGCGACCGTCGGCCCGTCCGCCTCGGTCATCGGCCGGTCGGTGCGTTGCCACCGGAACTGCAGAATGCCGCGCGTGCGGCCGGTGGTTTCGATCCAGTTCGCGACCCCGGGGTCCCGCGCGCTCACCACCATCCGGATCAGCCCGTCCGAATCGACCTGTGCCTGAGCGTGGTTGAGGCTGGTCTGGTGGTTGACGTAGTCCAGGGAGATGTACCAGAGACTGCCCAGCTGGAAACCCTGGTAGGGCGCATCGGACTTCGGGACCGTGATCACCAGCGCCTGATCGTCGGCGAGATCGAAATGCCCGACCGAGGAGTACTGGGTGCTCAAGCCACCGGGGGTGAGTCGCGGTGCGGTGAGTGTGTTCACCGGCAGATCGAGGTAGAACCACTTCGGAAAGTTGAACCAGGTGTGCACGCGGGTGAGCAGCATTTTCGCCGCCGCGCCGTACCGTTTGCGCAGCCGCGCGAGGTCGGGTTCGACCGGTGCGGTGCCGATGGTGTCGACCCGCTCGATCCGGATCGAGCCCTTGCGTTCGGACCAGTCGCTGTAGACCTCGCGCACCGCCAACATGGACGCGCCTTCCCCGAGCGGGAAGTAGTCCGGGCCCGCATCGGGTTTCGCGGGCCCGAAGCGGATGCTGAAACTGCCGTCGGCGGCGATCGGAATGCGGCGGTCATCGAAGGCGTCGGCACCGCCGGGCACCTCGGTCGCGGTGTAGTCACCTTTGAGCACTTGGAAACTCAGGTCCACCGTGCTGCCACGCACCCCGCTGACCACGTACTCGGCGCTCGGTTCGATGGTGGCGTGATAGTAGAGGGTGTCCGGGTTGTCCAGGCCCATCTTGGCGTACGGGCCGGTAGAGGACACGAAGTAGGGATGGGAAGTACCGTGGGCGCCCGACAGACGCAGGCAGGCGGCGATACTCGCGGCGAGATAGTCGTAGCCCTCGGCGAGGTCCTGATCGCTGCGGACGAATTCCGCGGAGGCGATGAGTGTTTCGGCTTGGGCGACCGCGGCAAGGAACGGTGCGGTCAGCGGCTCCGGTGGCGCGCTGCTACCGGCTTCGGTGGCGGTGCTGGAGTGAGTCAACGGTCTGCGATTCCTAGCTCTCGAAGGATATGGGCGGCGATCTCGACCGGTGTGCCGAGATCGGGGGTGATGACCAGATCAGCGTGCTCGGGGCGCTCATACGGCGAACCGATGCCGGTGAACCCGGGCAGTTCGCCGGCGCGAGCCTTCGCGTAGAGGCCCTTGGGGTCACGGCGTTCGCACACCGAGAACGGGGTGTCGACGAAGACCTCGTGGAAGGGGAGTTCCCGATCGGCATGGGTGGTCCTGGCGTCGGCCCGTTGCGTGGCGAACGGGCTGATCACCGACACGATCGCCACCGCGCCCGAATCGGCGAACAGCGCGGCGACTTCGGCGACCCGGCGGACGTTCTCGTCCCGGTCGGCGGGGGAGAAGCCGAGACCGGCGTTGAGACCGTGGCGCAGATTGTCGCCGTCGAGCAGGTAGGCGGGGCGCCCCGCCGCGACCAACTGACGCTCCAGCTCGACGGCTAGCGTCGACTTTCCCGACCCGGACAGCCCGGTCAGCCAGATCGTCGTGCCTGCGTGACCACGCTCGGTACGACTCACCGCCGAGCGGTGCCAGACCAGCGACTGCGCTACGCGCGCACTGTCGTCGCTTGCGGTCGACGATGCGAGCAGGGCGTGGTCGGACCCGGATTCTCGACCGGTCACCATCCCGGCGGCCACGGTCTGATCGGTGACCGGGTCGATCAGGATGAAACTGCCCGTGCGCCGATTCTCCCGATACGGATCCGACAGCAGCGGGTGACGACTGCGCAGTCGAATGCGCGCGATGTCGTTGAGCGAGAGAGACTCCACGTCCTCGACCCGGTGCAGCGTGTTCACATCGAGGCGGTACTCGATGGCCGTGACCTCAGCGGACGAGGTCTGCGCGGCAGTGCGCACCAGATACTCGGCGCCCGGACGCAATGCCGAACTCTCCGAGAACCAGCACACCATCGCGTCGAGGTCGGTGCCGATGTGCGGGCGGTTACCCGGTCGGGCCAGCAGGTCGCCGCGCCCCACATCGATGTCGTCGTCGAGGGTCAGCGAGACCGCCATACCGGTGAACGCCTCGTCGACTTTGCTGCCGCCCGGACCCCAGATCTGCCCGACGTGGGTCGAACTCCCCGAGGGCAGCACCACCACTTCGTCGCCGGGCTTGAAAATGCCGCCCGCGATGGTGCCCGCGTAACTGCGGTGGTCGAGTCCCTGCTGTGCCCGGATGACGTATTGGATCGGCAGGCGGGCATCGATGAGGTTGCGGTCCGAGGCGATGTGCACGTCCTCGAGGTGGCGTAGCAACGGTGGTCCCGGATACCAGTCCATGTGCGCGGAGCCCTCGACCACATTGTCGCCGAGCAGTGCCGACACGGGCACGAAACTCAGGTCGCCCACCGTCAATTTGGCGGCGAAAGCGGCGAATTCGGTGCGGATCTCCTCGAAACGGTCCTGCGACCAATCGACCAGGTCCATCTTGTTCACGCACACCACCAGGTGCGGCACTCCGAGCAGCGTCGCGAGGAACGCATGTCTGCGGGTCTGCTCGGACACGCCGGTGCGCGCGTCGACCAGGATCAGCGCGAGGTCCGCGGTGGACGCGCCGGTCACCATGTTGCGGGTGTACTGCACGTGCCCCGGGGTGTCGGCGATGACGAATTTGCGGCGCGGTGTCGTGACGTAGCGGTAGGCGACGTCGATGGTGATGCCCTGTTCGCGTTCGGCGCGCAGGCCGTCGGTCACCAGCGCGAGGTCCGCCGAGGTGCCGCCGCGTTCGGTGCTGACGCGTTCGATGGCGGCGAGTTGATCGTCGAACAGGGACTTGGAGTCGTAGAGCAGCCGGCCGATGAGGGTGGACTTGCCGTCGTCGACGCTACCGGCGGTGGCCAGTCGTAACAGGTTGCGGCGCATCAGAAATAGCCCTCTCGCTTGCGGTCTTCCATGCCGGTCTCGGAGATCCGGTCGTCGGCACGAGTGGCGCCGCGTTCGGTGAGCCGGGTGCCCGCGGTCTCGGCGATCACCTTCGCGGGGGTGTCGGCGGTGCTTTCGACGCAGCCGGTGCAGGTGGCGTCACCGACCGTGCGGAAACGGACCATGGCCTCGAAAACGCGTTCCCCCGGGGCAGGTGTGATGAATCGCGTCGCAGACAGCAGCATTCCGTCGCGTTCGATGACCTGACGGCGGTGCGCGTAGTACAGCGACGGCAGCTCGACGGCCTCGCGCTCGATGTACTCCCAGATGTCGAGCTCGGTCCAGTTCGACAGCGGGAACACCCGGATGTGCTCCCCGCGCTGGTGGCGGCCGTTGTAGAGGTTCCACACCTCGGGCCGCTGCGCTCGCGGGTCCCACTCGCCGAAACTGTTGCGGAAGCTGAAGACTCGTTCCTTGGCGCGAGCCTTCTCCTCGTCGCGGCGCGCCCCGCCGAAAGCCGCGTCGAACCGGTGCTCACCGATCGCGCGCAGCAGCGTCGTGGTCTGCAAAGGATTGCGGGTGCCGCCCGGGCGTTCCACCGCGCGGCCCGCGTCGATGTCGTCCTGGACCAGGGCGATCTCGAGGCGTGCGCCGGTCAGCTCGGCGGTGCGGTCGCGAAAATCGATCACCTCGTCGAAATTGTGTCCGGTGTCCACGTGCAGCAGCGGAAACGGCAGCGGCGCGGGCCAGAAGGCCCGCCGCGCCAGGTGCAGCAGCACCGCGGAGTCCTTGCCGCCGGAGAACAGCAGCGCCGGCCGCGCCAGGGTGGCCGCGACCTCTCTGAAGATGTGCACCGACTCGGCCTCCAAGGCCGCCAGATGCGATAACTCGTACCCCGCCTGCACTGTTCACCCATTTCGTTCGTGCGGTTCGCCGGGGAAATTTCCCCGCCGGGTTGCGATGTCGAATAGTCGACGCTATTGTTCGGTATTGTGACACCGACAGTAAGCCGGGCCGAGCGCGCCGGTCAAGAGGTGAGCCCGAATTCGATCGACGATGCCGAGATCTCCGGCGCCGCATCGCCGCCGACACAGCGGGTGGTCAAGGTGCTCGAGCTGCTGTCGCGGCAAGCGACCGAACGCCTGTCGCTGGCCCGTATCGTGCGGGAAGCGGGACTGTCTCGCGCCACCGCGCACGCTGTGCTCACCCAGCTCACCGCCGATGGCTGGACGGTGCGCGACGACGACGGCTGCTACGGCATCGGGTTGCGCATGTTGACGGTGGCGCGACGAGCCGAAGCGGCCTTTCCCCTGCGGCGCACCGCTGTTGCGCATCTGCGCGCGTTGTCCGAGCAGGCCGGTGTGCCGGTGTTTCTCGCCGAACGAGCGGGCGGCAGTATCGTGGTCACCGAGGTGGTCGGGCAGCCGTCGGCCGGTTGGATCCGGCCCGGTCGCCGCCTGCCGCTCGCGCCGCCGGTCTGCCGCGAATTCATCGCTTGGGCAACGGAATCGGTCCAAAGCGCGTGGCTGGCCACCGCCGAGCCCGCTCATCGCGCCCGCCTGGCGCGTGTGCTCGCCGAGATCCGTAACCGTGGCTACTCCGTGGAACGACTCGTCGACGAGTCGACGCCGATGCTGGAGGTGCTGGCAGGTCTGCGCGACTCACCGATCACGGCCGCCCTGCGTGCCCAGCTCGGTTCGGTCATCACCGAACTGATCACCATCGACTATCTCCCCGACGAGCTGGGTTCGGAGAACGCGGTGGTCACCCTGGCTGCGCCGGTCCGTGATCGCAACGGTGCGGTGGTGGCCGCGGTGGTCAGCTGCCCCGACTCGCGGTTGTCGAGCCGGGCATTGGGTGAGCTCGGTGCGGCGACCGTCGCGGCCGCTGACCGGATCACCGGGGGCGTACCAGGGGACTGAATCGCGCTCCGTCGCCAGTCATGCACCGCGCGTACGGAAGTTGTGGAAATGTTTCTCAGGTGGGGGAGCAGCCGGGGGCGGGGTTCGGTGGCGGCCGTTTTGGTAGTCGGATCCGGCGGGAAGCCCTCCCGGTGGCCGTAACTCGGCATGTTCGGATTCGGTGTCGGCGCGAGTTTGGTTCGCGTCGAACGGTTCTCGCGTAGAGGATGTCGTATTCCCGACGAGGTGGTTCGCCATTACCCTGAGAGGGGATATCTGCCCGGCTGCGCCCCGCTCCACGGTCGTAGAGGCAGATGGCGAGAAGGGACGGGCCGTGGCAAACGACAATGATCGGTGGTGGGAGGCGCCCGAAATGTCGGGCCACGCCCATGATCCCGCCGACCGACCTCCCGCCGACCCCACGCTCCTGCGCGCACCCGGCCCGCCGGGCGCTCGACCGCAAGCCGACGCCCAGCCGTGGTCGGACTCGCCGCCGGAGACGAACCAGCCTGGCAGCGGCCAACAGCCGGTGGCGCCGCCGACCGTATTCGGGCAGCCCGGCGTGAGCGGACAGCCGTTCGAGCAGCAAGCAGGCACCGGCCAACAGCCGTTGTGGCAACGGCCAGAGGCGGGACAGTCCGGTAGCGGCCAGCATCCGCTCGCCCCGCCGACGGTCATCGGTCAGCCGGGGACGGGGCAGCAGCCGTACGCGCCGCCGGGAACCGGTCAGCAGGCATACGGTCAGCTGACTTACGGTCAGCCGGGAACCGGCCAACAGCCGTACAGCCAGCAAGGAGTCGGCCAGCAGTCGTACGCGTCGCCGACGGCGGTGGGGGAGCCGGGGACGGGGCAGCAGGCGTATGCCCAGCCGGGGACCGGCCAGCAGGCATACGGTCCGCAAGGAACCGGTCAGCATCCCTACGCACCGCCGCCACCCGGGATGGGCCAGGATCCCTATGCGCCGCAATCGGGCAGCGCATACCCGTATCCGTCCCAGCCGGGAATCGGTCAGCAGCCGCACGGGCTAGGTCAACAGCCACTCGCACCGCAACCGGGGTATGGCCAGCCGCCCTACGGCTATTCTGCTGCGCCGCAACCCTATTCGGCGATGCCGCGGCGCAGCGGTGGCGCCGGTGCGATCATCGCGGTGGTGGCGGTGGTCGTCGTACTGGTGATCGGGGTTGCCGTCGCGGTCGCGGTCTCAGCCGGATCGTCGGAAAAGACATCCGCGGCGTCGGGCACGACCACCACGAAGGCGGGTCCGCTGACCGGCACCAGTACCGCGCCACTGACGCCCGGATCGAAGGGCGTGCTGATCCCCGCCTATCGCGTGGCCTACGACGTTCCCGCCGGCTGGACGATCCACGCCGACTCCGACCCGATGTCGTTCAGCACCGCGGCCGGGACCATCAGCGGTCGCGGCCAGGCGACCGAGGGCGCCGACTACTGCCCCGGCTCGGTCTACCGCGCGATGGCCGCGGTCACCTCGACCTCCGAAACCGATCTCGCGTCCGCGGCCGCGACGGTCGCGAAAATCTCCGCGGGCGGCGGATATTCGGACCCGACCGGCGGCCAGATGAGTTCCCCGACGCTCATGAAGACCCAGAGTGGGGTCAGCGGCCAGTTCGTGGAAACCTCCGGCCCGTGGACCCCGATGGCCGCGGGTTGCACCGCGAACGCGTATTCCGTCTACTCCTTCGGTTTCGCCAACGCGGCCGGTACCACGCTCGTGCTGACCATCCTCGTCGACCGCGGCACCACCGGGGAACTCACGGCCGATCAAGCCAAGCAGCTGATCAACAGCCTGCGTCTGGTCTAGCGGCGCCCCCGCCGTCGCGTTCGTCGGGCCATCGGCCGTGTCGCCGCGCGCGTCGAAGCGCGGATCACCCGATGAGGTGGTGGAATCGGCGCGTGCGCGTATCGAGCGGAATAGCAGCATGTGCCATCGCAGCGACCCTGGTCCTGCCCGGCGGCCCGGCTACCGGCGCGGTCGCGACCACCGCGTGCGGGTCGACACTGTCGCAGTCCGACATCGCCGAGCTCGCGCGGTTGTCGGACACGTCGGCGATCTCGGGTGTGGGCGGTCTGGACCGGCTCGAGGATGCGGTGGCCCGCCATCACCGGATCACCGACATCCTCGTCGAGCATCGGGACTTGCGCGGGCTGTTCGCGATCGGGCTCGACGGTGTCGAATACGCCGCGGTCATGCCGATGCAACGCGATCCGGCCGCGTTCGCGAACCGCGCCTACGCACACGCCATCAGCCTCGAACTCCTCCGCCGATTCCTCGACAACCTGCACGCCGAATTCACCGGCGGCACCGTGGAACCCCAATGGGCGCACTACTTCGCGCTCGCCAAGGACTGTGGCGCGTCCCGTGCCCGAACCGCGATGGCCGGCTACAACGCCCACCTCACCGTGGACCTGTCCTACTCGGTGGCGGCGGTCGGCAGCACGCCGGACAACGCACCGGACTATTTCAAGATCGTGGCGGGCATCGCCTCGGTCGGCGACGTGATCATCGACCGCACCAAGGCCGTCTACCAGGCCGACCTCGGACCGCTGTGGCGATTCTATTTCGTCGGCGAGGGCCTCGACCAATTGTTCGGCGCGGGCGTCGCCACCGAGCAATTGCTCATCGCCGCCGACCTCGCCGCCAACACGGTGATCTTCACCAACGGACTCGCCCTCCAGGACCCGGCCCTCGCACCGGCGATCCGCACCGAGATCACCGCTCTGTGGCAGGCGGGCGACCTGGCCTTCGAAGCACTGGCCCGGATCAACGCACTCTGATCGCGAACCTCACTCGGCACCCGAGAGCGGTGCAACCCGAACTCGGCCGCGAGCGGGTCGTCGCGAACGTCGTCGAGGGACAGGGGGCAGGGGAGCATCCACCAGAAATCCGGCGTTAGCCGCATCGTTCGTCGAGCGGTGTTGGGCTGTGGGTGACGCCCGACGTCGCGACTACAGCCGACTGGGCTTCGCGCTCCAGGTGGTCACGGTGCGGAACTCAGGGGCGTTCCTGGCCGATTCGCTGGACGTTCCCGTGGAGCTGGTCGAGTACCTGGCCGAGCAGCTCGGGATCGAAGATTCGTCGGGGGCGAAGCGTTATACCGAGCGGCACTCACGCTCGCATCCTGGCCACGCTCGACGCGCCGGGGGCATACGAATTCTCGCTGCGGCTGGTCGATCTGACCCCCGGCTGCTCACCCACTGGATCCC
>JACIXH010000231.1 GCA_014360565.1 Nocardia sp. | reverse complement strand
CGGCGCGCGTTCGGCGCCTGCGGTCGCCCGCGCGACCGATGCTGAAACTTGATCGGCCAGCTGCACTTTCAGCTGCTGGAGGCTCTTGCTCTTGGCCAGTACCTTGCCGCCCTGATCGACAGCGGCGAAGGTCATGCGCAGATGGTCGGGCAGCGCGGCGGGGGACAGGTCGTCGGCGGTGATGGTGACCGAACCCAGTCGCGACAGTTCCCGTGACAGCCCGGTGCGCAGGGGCTCGGCGCGCGGTGTCAGCCCGCGCAGCGCCGCTGCCGCGAAGTCGGGCGCGGGAACGACCGCGCGCCGCAATGTCTTCGGCAGCGTCTTGATGAAAGCGGTAGCGAGCTCTTCGCGCATGCCCGGCACCAGCCAGTCGAAGCCGACAGCCCGCACATGCGCGAGCTGCTCTACCGGAATGCGCGCGGTGACGCCGTCGTCGTCCTGGCCCGGCTCAAACTGATAGGTCAGCGGGAAGCTGAGCTCGCCCTGACGCCAGGCATCGGGGAAGTCGGTGGGGTCGAGCGTGGCGGTACCGGCATTGACCACGGTATCGGTCGAGAAGTCCAGCAGCGCGGGATCATTGCGTTCGGTCTTGCGCCACCAGCTGTCGAAGTGGCGCACCGACACGATGTCGGCGGGGATGCGCTGGTCGTAGAACTCGAACAGCACTTCGTCGTCGACGAGGATGTCGCGCCGTCGCGCCCGGTGCTCGAGATCGGCCACGTCGTCGATCAGGGCGCGATTGCGGGCGAAGAAGCCGTGCCGGGTCTGCCATTCGCCCTGCACCAGCGCATGCCGGATGAACAGCTCGCGCGACAGTTCCGGGTCGATGCGCCCGAAGTCGACGGGGCGTCCGGTCACCAACGGCAGCCCGTACAGCGTCGCCCGCTCGTAGGCCCGCGCCGAACCACGCTTGGACGACCAATGTGGTTCGGAGTAGGTGCGCTTCACCAGATCGCCTGCGAGCCGTTCGGCCCACTCCGGCTCCACCTTCGCCGCGATCCGGCCCCACAGCCGCGAGGTCTCCACCAGTTCGGCCGCCATCACCCAGCGCGGCGCCTTCTTGGCCAGCGACGAGCCGGGAAAGATCATGAACTTCGCGTTGCGCGCCCCGAGGAACTCGCGCGACTCCGCCTCACGCACCCCGATATGCGAGAGCATGCCGGCCAGCAGTGACTGGTGGATCTGGGTACTCGGCCACGGCATGGCGTCGTCGTCGGACGAATCCGCTGAACCGGCAACGGCTTTCGTGGACTCCGCCGACTGGCCGCGTCGAGCTCCGTCGCCGCCACGCCGGGGCCGTCCGGTCGCCTGGCGCGAACCGTCGCCCCGGGTAGGAGCGGCCGTACCGGCGCTCGACTCCGTCGCACGCGCGGAATCCCCGCGGCCGCGACCACGACGTCGGCGGGGGGTGTCCTGCGCCGAGTCGGCACCGGCAGTCGCAGTGCGCGTGTCCGCGATCGTCGTGGCGTCGGAATTCGTCTGTCCTGGAACCGAACCCGCGTCGTTCCAGCCCATCCCGCGGGCGATCGTGCGTAACTGGCCGTGCAGGTCCTGCCATTCTCTGATCCGTAGGTAATGCAGGAACTCGTCGCGGCACATACGGCGGAACTGATTGGACGACAGCGATTTCCGCTGCTCGGTGAGGTAGTCCCACAGTCGCAGGTAGGCCAGGAAGTCCGAGCCCTCGACAACGAAACGGGCATGCTGGGCATCAGCGGCCTGCTGATGCTCGACCGGCCGTTCGCGCACATCCTGAATGGACAGCGCGGCAACGATGATCAGTACCTCGTCGAGACACCCGTTGCGCTGCGCTTCGACCAGCATCCGCGCCATCCGCGGGTCCACCGGCAGCTGCGCCATCTCGCGCCCGATCGGCGTGAGCGTGAGATGACCGCCCGAATCCGGTTCGCCGTCCACCGATTTCGAGCTGCCATGGGCGAGCGCGCCGAGTTCTTCGAGCAGAGCGATGCCGTCGCGGATGGCCCGGCGATCGGGGGCCTCCACGAACGGGAAGCTCTCGATATCGCCCAGCCCCAGTGCCGTCATCTGCAGGATGACCGCGGCGAGGTTGGTGCGCAGGATCTCCGGTTCGGTGAACGCGGGCCGAGCCTCGAAGTCGTCCTCGGAATAGAGCCGGATACAGATACCGTCGGCCACGCGACCACAACGGCCCGATCGTTGCCGCGCCGAGGCCTGCGAGACCTCCTCGATCGGCAGCCGCTGCACCTTCGTCCGCATCGAATAGCGTGAAATGCGGGCGGTACCAGGGTCGATGACGTAGCGAATGCCCGGCACCGTCAGCGAGGTCTCGGCGACATTGGTGGCCAGCACCACGCGGCGCCCGGTGTGCGGGGCGAACACCTTGTGCTGCTCGGCGGCCGACAAGCGCGCGTACAGCGGCACGATCTCGGTACGGGGAAGTTTCAGGTCCCGCAGGGCGTCGGCGGTGTCGCGGATCTCGCGTTCACCCGACAGGAACACCAGCACGTCACCATCGCCCTCCGCGAACAGTTCCACGACCCCGTCGGCGATGGCATCGGTGGGATCGCGATCAACGACGCGCGTGTCCTCGTCGTCTTCGGTACCCGGCAATTCCAGCGACAGCGGGCGATAGCGCAACTCCACCGGATACGAGCGCCCCGATACCTCCACGATCGGCGCCGGATCGCCGTGCGCGTCGGCGAAATGGCGGGCGAACAGCTCGGGGTCGATCGTCGCGGAGGTGATGATCACCTTGAGATCGGGCCGCTGCGGCAGCAACTGCTTCAGATAGCCCAGCAGGAAGTCGATATTGAGGCTGCGCTCGTGCGCCTCGTCGATGATGATCGTGTCGTAACGGCGCAGCATCCGGTCGCGCTGGATCTCGGCGAGCAGGATGCCGTCGGTCATCAGTTTGACCAACGTGCGCTCTGAAGCGTGATCGGTGAAGCGGACGGTGTAGCCGACCGCATCGCCGAGTTCGGTGCCCAATTCCTCGGCGATACGTTCGGCCACGGTGCGCGCGGCGAGCCTGCGCGGCTGGGTGTGCCCGATGGTGCCGCGGATGCCGCGACCGAGTTCGAGGCAGATCTTGGGGATCTGAGTCGTCTTGCCGGAGCCGGTCTCACCGGCCACGATCACGACTTGATGGGCGGCGATGGCGGCGGCGATGTCGTCGCGGCGCGCCGATACCGGCAGTTGCTCGGGGTAGGTGATCTGCGGAAGCGCCGCGCGGCGATTGGCCACGCGGGTGGCGGCGGCGCTGATCTCCGCGTCGAGGGCGGGCAGATCGTCGGGGCGCGCACGGTCGAGCTTGCGCCGGAGCCGGTGTTCGTCGCGCAGCGAGACCTCCGCCAGGCGGGTGCGCAGCGCGCGGGTTCCGGTGCTTGCTGTCCTGGTCATTGCGCCTACCAGCGTAGCGAAGCCCGCCACCGGTTTTCCCCCGCGTTGCCCGCGCGCACTCTCGCGGAGACCAACGACACACCACGTCGGTGGTGGGAGCCGTGCGCGCGTGGCGGAATCCGCGTGCGACGCGACGGCCGAACTCCCCGGTCACGTCGACTTGTCGTGCGAAGATCCCGGCAGGAGCGGCCGAGTAGCGCGCGCAGCGACGCAGGGCGCCCGAGCACGACGATGGGAGCCACCATGAGCGGGTCGGTACGCGGAGCAGGCAGCGCGCGTCACTCTGCGCGGAGCCCGGAAGTCCGGGAAGGGCACAGCATGAGTACCTCGGTGCGAACGGCGTGGTTCGTCAGGATCTACCGGATCGGGTTCGGTCTGCTCGGCGTGCTCGCCCTGGTGTGGATCCCGTTGCGCAATCTCGACTCGGCGACGTTCTCGCTCACCAACTATCTGAGCTACTTCACCATCGAGTCCAACGTGCTGTCGGTGATCGTGCTGCTCGTCGGCGGTGTCCTCGCGCCACAGGGCCCGCGCTGGCAGACCTTTCGCGGCGCGGTGACCCTGTACATGCTCATCACAATGGTGGTCTACGCGGTTCTGCTGGCCCAGGTCGACGTGATGCTCACCGACAAGTGGATCAACGACGTCCTGCACCGCATCCTGCCGCTGGTCCTGCTGCTCGACTGGTTGTTCGTCACGATGGCCAGACGCCTGCGGCCCACCCCCGCGCTCATCGGCGCATGGCTGATCTTTCCCGTCCTCTACGGCGTCTACAGCTTGATCCGTGGCCCGATCGTCGACTGGTACCCCTATCCGTTCATCGACCCGCGCACGCAGGGTTATGTGTCGCTGGCCATCGGGTTGGTGGTGTTGCTGGTGGTGTTCGTCGTGCTCGCGGTGGCGATGGCTTCGCTGGGCGATCTGCGCGCTCGGTGGCGCGAACGCGAGTCCGAGGACTGAGACAGCGATGGGCCCGGTGCGCGGGGCTCGGCTCGGTGGGGTAGATGTGGACCTATGAATGCGCTGTGGCATGGGTTCGCTGATATGGGTGCCGTCAATCGTGACGGTGCGTTCGTTGTCGCTCGCGGCGAGGGCGCTTACATCTTCGACACCGCGGGCAAGCGGTACCTCGACGCCACCGCCGGTCTGTGGTTCGCCAACGTCGGGCACGGTCGCGGCGAGATCGCCGACGCCGTTGCCGACCAGTTGCGCACCATCGCGCACTACTCAAACTTCGGCGATCTCACCGAAGCGCCCACCCAGGAGTTGGCCGAGAAGCTGTCCTCGATCGCGCCGGTTCCCGGCAGCAAGATCTTCTTCACCTCCGGCGGCTCCGACTCGGTGGAAACCGCGGCGAAACTGGCCCGCCGCTACTGGCACGAGCAGGGCCGCACCGACAAGAAGATCCTGGTCGGGCGTCGTCTGGCATACCACGGCATGCATTACGCGAGCACCGCGCTCGGCGGCCTGACGCCGAACAAGCAGGGTTACGGCGTGCTGGTGGACGACACCCGCACCGTCGAATGGGACGACGCGAAGTCGCTGCTCGCCCTGATCGAAGAGGTCGGCGCCGAGCGGATCGCCGCGTTCTTCTGCGAACCGATCATCGGCGCGGGCGGGGTGTACCTGCCGCCCGAGGGCTACCTGGCCGAGGTCCGCCAGATCTGCCGCGACCACGACATCCTGTTCGTCGCCGACGAGGTCGTCACCGGTTTCGGCCGCATCGGCGGCTCCTGGTTCGCCTCCACCCGCTTCGACCTGCAGCCCGACCTGATGACCACCGCGAAGGGCCTCACCTCCGGCTACCTGCCGATGGGCGCGGTCTTCATCGCCCCCCACCTGGCCGAGCCCTTCTACGCGGGCGGCACCTGGTTCCGCCACGGCTACACCTACGGCGGCCACGCCGGTGCGGCCGCCGCCGCCCTGGCCAACCTCGCCATCGTCGAACGCGAAGGTCTGCTCGAAGAAGCCGCGCGCCTCGAAACCACCCTGCACACCGCCCTGGCCCCGCTGGCCGATCACCCACGCGTGGCCGAGGTGCGCAGCGGTCTCGGTGCGGTGGCGGCTGTGCAGCTGGCCGACCCGTCCGAGGGCCCTGCCCTGGTGAAAGCTCTGCGCGAACACGGCATCTCGGGCCGTGCCGCCGGTGCGGGCGCCATGCAGATCTCGCCCTCGTTCGTCATGACCGACGCCCAGGTGGCCGAGTTGGCCGACGGTTTCACTCGCGCTCTGGGCTGACCTGGCTGCCCTCGCGCGCCGAGTCCGCTGCGGCGGTGCCGGTGAGCCGGCGAATGCGGGCGTTGAGGTAGCGCTGCTCGGGGATGCTCGCGGTCAATTGCGCCGCACGACGGTAGCTGTCGATGGCGCCGGGTGTGTCGTCGATCAGTTCGAGCAGGTGAGCGCGGACTGCGTGAGTGCGGTGGTGGCGGGCCATCGTGGGGTCGTCGAGCAAGGGATCGACCATTGCCAGGCCCGCGTCCGGGCCGAAGACTGTGCCGACGGCGACCGCGCGGTTGAGGGTGACGATCGGGCTGGGGGCGATGCGGTCGAGCATCTCGTAGAGGATGGCGATCTGGCGCCAGTCGGTGCCGGCCCAGGTCGCCGCCTCGGCATGGACCGCCGCGATCGCCGCCTGGAGCTGGAACCGGCCGACATGACCGCGAGGCAGTACCCGTTCGAGCAGCGCGACGCCCTCGGCGATCATCGGTCGGTCCCACCGGGTGCGGTCCTGTTCGGACAGCGGTACCAGCTCGCCGTCGCGCGTGCGGGTCGCCGAACGGGCGTGGGTGAGCAGCATGAGGGCCAGCGCACCGCAGACCTCGTCGTGGTCGGGAATCACCGCGTGGAGTTGGCGGGTCAGGCGGATGGCTTCGTCGGCGGTGGTCCGGTCGACCAGCGCGCCGCCGGCCGAGCGGGTGTGGCCCTCGGCGAACATCAGGTGGCAGACATCCAGGACAGCGGCGATTCGAGCGGGCAGGTCGGCGGGTTCGGGCAGTGCGAACACCGCGCCTGCCGAACGCAATGTCGTCCGGGCCCGGCTCAACCGCTGGGTCATCGTCCGTTCCGGGACGAGGTAGGCGGCCGCGATCTGGGCGTTCCTCAACCCGGCGACCGCGTGCAGAGTGAGCGCGACCTGGGAGGAGCGGCTCAGGCTGGGGTGGCAGCACAGCAACAGCAGTCGCAGGGTGTCGTCACCGTCGTCGGGAGCGGCATCGGCGGGTGCCGCGAGGTAGGTGTCGGCTGGTCGGGCGGACGCGATGGCCTGTTCGCGGCCGATCCGCGCGTGGTCGGCTCGGAGACGGTCGATCAGCCTGCGCGAGGCGACCGTGATCAGCCAGCCGCGCGGATTGTCCGGCAAACCGTCCGTCGGCCACCGGCTTGCCGCTGCCACCGCTGCCTCCTGCGCCGCGTCCTCGCAATCTCCCAGGTCGCCGTGCCTGCGCAGCAGAGCGGCCAGGACGTGCGGTGCCTGGCGGCGCCACACGTCCTCGACCACCCGCGCGTCCATCAGAGGTGTTCGCCCAGCTGCATGGTGGGGCGTAGTTCGACGGTCTCGCCGGGGCCCGCGAATTTCGCGACGATCTCCTCGGCGCGCGCCTGATCCTCGACGTCGATGAGGAAGAACCCGGCCAGATGCTCCTTGGCCTCGGAATACGGACCGTCGGTCACCAGCGGCTTGCCGTCGTGCCACCGATACAGCCGCGAGGACTCCGGAGCGCCCAGCGCCTCACCGCCCAACAGTTCGCCGCGCTCGTGCAGTTCGCCGAGCAGCTCCTCGAACTCGGTGTTCAGCCGATCCCGTTGCGCCGCGGGCAGCGCCTGGTACTCGGGCAGGTAGTCGCCCGTCGGATGCCCCCACGGTTGCGGATTCGAGTGGATCAAGATCACATACTTCATCGTGGCTCCTTCGCCGATCACGGATGCGTCCCGATGACCCACCCTTACCTGGAACGTCGGAGTCGACGGCGCTGTGTCGACATCACCGCGCCGGCGATCAGTCGCGAACCAGGCGCAGCGTGAAGAATCGGCTCAGCGGGTCGGGGGAGTAGCCGCCGAACGGACCGCACTCGGTGAACCCGTGGCGCTGGTAGAGGCGACGAGCCGGGGCGAAGTAGTCCTCGGCGCCGGTTTCCAGGCTCAAGCGCCGGTATCGGCGTTCGTGGGCTACCGCGACCAGGTGGGCCAGCACAGCGGCGGCGACGCCACGGCCGGTGTGGCCGTCTGCGGTGCGCATGGACTTGATCTCGGCGTGTTCGTGATCGAGTTCCTTCAGCGCGCCGCACCCGGCGAGGTCGTCGCCCGACCACGCGCTCCATACGGTCACCGCCGGGTCACGCAGGGCGGTGAGATCGAGCGCGTGCATGCTCTCGGCCGGGGACGTGTCCGCCATTTCCGCGTGGTGGGCGGCCAGCAGTGCAAGCACTTGCGCGCCGGACAGGTCATCGGCCACCACTGTGAGCCGACCGACCGGGGTGATCGGGTTATCGGTCATCAGCCCAGTTTGCGGGTCCGAGGCGAGGTCCGGCGACGTGGGTCGGTCACCGCCACGGTGACCCTCGCCGTGTTCGCGGCGGGCGGGGTCTCGACGAGGTACGCCCGGACCGCGGAAACGGCCCGTCGGCACCGCCGTGGGTGCGAGCATGGTGGCGCGGGTGTCGACTCGAAAGTGGTGGGGTGTGGCCGATTTCGTCGAGCAATATGCGTTCGTGCGGTGGCCGGTGGTGGCCGCGTTCGTGCTGGCGTCGCTGATCGTGGCAGCCCGGTTGACCCGGCGAGTGCCGTCGGCACACCGGATCGATATCGCCTCCGACAGCGCCCACCTGCTCATGTGCCTGGTGATGCTGGCCATGTTGGTGTTCCCGGCCGCCGCCGATCCGCACGCGATGCGCGGGCTGCTCACCGCGCTCACGGTCGCGTTCGCGATCCTGCTGGCCGAACGCATCGCGCAATGGCGCGCCGGAGCGGGACCCGACGGTATGCGTGCCCTGGGCTATCACACCGTCGCCGCCGCGGCGATGCTCTACGCGATGGCCGGGCACGGGACCGAGCACGCGATGGCGGGCGCGGGCAGCCCCGCCGTCGCGCTGGCCGTGCTGTTCGGGCTGGACGCGCTGCTCGTGCTCGGTACGGTCGGTCACCGATCACGCTGGCATCACTTCGTCCATCCGGCCGGTACCCACCCGCTGACCTCGGCACTGGTGCCCCATGTGGTGATGGATATCGGGACCGCGTTCATGCTGGTCGCCGCGATCGGCCGGTGAATACCGATCCACAACCGCTCGCGCTTCGAATCCTCTTAGTGCGGGCAGGAATTCGACGATGAGCGGGCAGCGTGGTCCCCGATCGACACCGGGAGGACGCGGTAGCACCGTGCGCGCACCCGAGATCGCGGCGGGCGCCGACGACCGTGAGCAGATGCGCGCGCTCTACCGTGCGACCGGTCCGGCGGCGTTCGGGTTGGCGTTGCGCGTGCTGCACCGTCGTGGCGCCGCCGAAGATGTTGTGCGCGAGGGATACCGGCGGGCGCGGGCGGCGCAGTGGATCTTCGACGAGGACGACTCCGATCGCGAGTCCGATGCCCGCTCCACCGTTTCCGCCGACCGGACAGCGGCAACCACGCTGCCCTCACCAGACCTCGGGACGCCGTGGGGTCGTTCGGCGTTCGTCGCCACTGAGCAGCGATCCGATCTGGCTCCTCCCGCCTACGGTTCGATGGACGTAGCGTTCGGTAGCGGCGTCGTCTACACCAACGACGGTGCCCGCCTGCCGGACCGCGCGGGTACCGAACATTCCCGCTCACGTTCCGGGGAACCGGATCACCTCGGCGCCGACTGCCCTGGCTCCCGGATCGAGGGTGCCGATGACGCGGGCCATGGCTACCCCGGCGCCGACTCGGTTGCTGGTCCCGGCCCCGGCATGGCCGACGCAGGCCGTCTCGGCACCGATCACCCGGAGCTCGACCACCTCGACACGCAACGGCTCGGTGCGGACAGGCCCGGCTCGGACACCGAAGGCCAACGGGCAGACCGGTCCGACGCACTGCCTGCCCCGATCACCCACGACAGCTCGGCGTTCGGCCTCGACCAATCCTGGTTACTGGCCCAAATACATCGCCTTGCCGTCCAGCGCCTGCGCCTGGACCGCAGCGGCGACGACCTGCCGTGGCTGGCGGCCGCGGCCAGACTCGGCTTCGAGGACCCACTCGACAGTCGCTGCGAGATCTTCGTCCTCGCCTACTACGGCGGGCGCACCTATCGGGCCATCGGCCGCGAACTGGGCATGCGGGTGCCGATGGTCACGCGACTGCTGGCCGAGAGCATCGAACGGCTCGCCGAACAGCGGATCGACCGGTGGACGGCCGGGCAGCCGTGGTGTCCGCCCGGCTCGGTCCTGTCACTGGCCGACGCGTACGCACTCGACGCGGTCGCCGAAATCGAACACCACCACATCGAGAGCAAGCTCACCGTCACCACCCCGAACAGCCTGTCGCAGTTCGCGACTCGGGTGCGCGGCGTGCACGAAGTGCTCGCGCAGTTGGCGGCCGACGATCAGCACACCCCGCCGCGCAATCTCGAAACCCGCATTCTCGCCGATCTGGGTACCGCCGCACCGCCGCGCCGTGGTCATTGGACGGCCAGACCACCCTGGTTACGCCGCTT
>JACIXH010000230.1 GCA_014360565.1 Nocardia sp. | reverse complement strand
TGTATCGATTCTGCGCACGCCAGGCCTGCGACTGCCACCTCAGACGTCCGGGCATGAAAAAGCCCCCCACCTGCGTGTCAGGTGAGGGGCTTCGAGTGGAGCTGCCGGGAATCGAACCCGGGTCCTCCGCCGCGTCTTCAGGGCTTCTCCGTGTGCAGTTCGCTAGGTCTCTGCTTGGATCTCCAAGTCTCGCGAACAAGCCTGGATGACGATCCCAGTCGCTGTTCGATGTCCCCTCCGACTCCGCGACCGAGCCGAACGGTAATTCCCTCTAGCTGATGCCAGTACCCGGGTCGAGGGACGAACCCGGACTGACAGAGACGACCTGGCTACTTAGGCAGCGAGGGCGTACTCGCGCTGATTGGAATCGGCGCTTAATTGGTTGCAGCGACGCTTACGGTGGTCTCTTGCCTGCACCGACACGCTTCCCCTGAATCAACGTACGCAGTCGAAACCGTTCAGCCCCGTACGTACCCGCACCGTGCGGGCTAGTCATATTAACACCGGCGCGGCCTCAGATCTTCCCATTATCTTCTGCCAGTTCGCGGTGGCGCCCCGGTGACCTTGTGGCGAACCACTCTGGACCGCGTCGGCCAAACGGGGCAGCAGTGCCGGTCGTGGCGGGTAACGTTCTCGTTCGGCCGTCGCGGGACTGTGAAATGTCCAGGGCGAGTGGAGCAAGGAGTTATCCGATGGCATTCACCAGTCAGCGTGGACTACGCCGATTCGCGGCGATTCCGGCTGTCGCAGGTCTCGTGCTGGCCGCGGCCTGCTCGTCCGGCGAGCCCACCGCCGCGCCCGGCGTCACCAGCACGCCGTGCCCCGGTTCGCCGAACAAGGACCGTGGCTGCATCTATCTCGGGGTGCTCTCAGATCTGGAGAACGGGCCTTTCACGCCGCTCGGCGCCTCGATGAACGACGGTCAGGTGGCGTTCTGGAACCAGGTGAACACGGCCGGCGGCATCGGCGGCTACGACATCGACATCACCACCTACGCCCGCAACACCTCCTACGATCCGCGCGCCCATCGCAGCGCGTACACCGAGATCGAGCCGAACGTGCTCGCGCTGTCGATGAGCTTCGGGACCGCGCAGACCGTCGCGATGCTGAATCAGATGGACGCCGACGACATGGTGAGCACCGCGGCCACCCAATGGTCGGGCTGGAACTATCGCAGCGCCGACCGCAATCTGGTGCTCAGCGCCGGCTACTCCTACTGCACCGAAGCCGTGACAGGGCTCGACTGGTTCGCCGAAACCCACTACGCGCCGCGCAACATCGCCATCGTCGCCTACCGCGGCAACTACGGCGGCGACTACGCCAGCGGTGCGCTGAAGTGGGCGCTGGCCAACGACGCGACCATCGCCGACCGCATCGACACCGGCCCCAATGCCGAGGTCGGCAATCAGGACGGACCGGTGGAGGAGATCCTCGCGGCGGCGCCGGACCTGGTGATGCTGGCCACCGGCCCCGCCGAGACCGCGGAAATCGTGGGCAAGCTCGTGAAATCGGGTTTCACCGGCCGGTTCCTCGGGTCGCTGCCGACCTGGAACCAGGCGCTGCTGGAGTCGGCGGCCGCACCGGCGCTGACCGCGCTCTACAACTACACGACCCCGGTCGACAGCTGGTCCGGTGACAGCGTGGGCGCCAAGCACGCCCGCGAGGCGATCACCGGCGAACCGGCCAACTTCGGCTATTCGCTCGGCTGGGCCATCACCTACCCGCTCAAAGCCCTGCTCACGACGGCGGCGGAAAACGGCGAACTCACCCGTGCGGGGCTGCGGCGCAGCGTCGGGGCGATGAAACCCGACGGTGAGGGCATGGTGGTGATCCATCCGGCCGGTGCGGCAGGTCCGGATCTGGAGGCGGAGTGGTCGGCGGTGTTCGAGCCGGACAAGTCGGCGCCGATGGGCGCCAGAGCGGTGAGTGTGGGATATCAGGGCCGCACGCTGGGCCGATTGAGCCTGGACGAACCCTGCACGCGGCTGTAAACGCTCAGCTCGCGGCGATCATGGCGACCGCGCCGAGAGCCAGCACCATGCCCGTTTTCTGCGTGGCGCTGATCCGTTCGCCGAGCAGCACCATCGCCAGCAGCACGGTCGCGGCGGGATAGAGCGAGCCGATCACGCTCACCACCGACAGCATCGCACCGTGGAAGGCGTAGAGCAGCGCGGCGTTGGCGATCACGTCGAGCACACCGACCGCCAGCGCCAGGCGCAGCGGTTCGCCGTGCAGCCCGCCGAACTCGCCCGCGAACAGCGCGCAGGTCCACACGACCGCGGTGGCCGCGGCGCGCTGGGCCAGCAAAGGCCACAGCCCCGCGCTCGCGTGGGTTTCGTGCAGGAAGAAGAAGGTGAACCCGAAAGCGACGCCCGAACCGATGGTGAGAAGTGCGACTCGGCGGGTGAAGCGCAGTGGCCTGCCGCCGGTGATCTCCTCGGTGGTTTCGTCAGGTGCCTCGCGGCTGACCAAGACCACCGCGATCAGGGCGATCGCGATGCCGGCGATCGCGACCGCGCCCGGCCGCTCACCGAGAAACAGACCGGCGATGACCGGGATGCCCGCCACGAGCACCGCGGTGACCGGCGAGACCACCGACATCGGCCCGTCGGCGAGCGCGGCGTAGAACCACCACACCGCCAAGCCCGCTGCCACGCCGGCGGCCAGACCCCACATGATCGACGCGGTGTCGGCGTGCCCGCCGACCAGTGGCGCGATCAGCAGAACCAGCAGCACCGACCAGGGGTAGGACACCACGACCACACGCAGTGCGGTGACCCTGCGTGCCGCGATCCCGCCGAAGAAGTCGCTGACGCCGTAACCCGCCGCCGCGACGAGGGCGAGCACGACCGAGAGCACTAACGCATGCCCTTGACCCGCCGACCGACCTCACGCGTGACCTCACGCTCGGCCTGCTTGCGAGCCAGGTCCTGACGCTTGTCGTAATCCTGCTTGCCCTTGGCGAGGGCCAGCTCCACCTTTACCTTGCCGTCGGAGAAGTACATCGACAGCGGCACCAACGTCTGGTTGCCCTCGCGTGACTTGCCCACCAGGTGCTCGATCTCACGCTTGTGCAGCAGCAGTTTGCGAGTGCGGCGCGGTGAGTGGTTGGTCCAGGTTCCGTGGCTGAACTCCGGGATGTGCAGACCACGCAACCAGACCTCGCCGTGGTCGACGGTCGCGAAGGCGTCGACCAGGGAGGCCTTGCCCTCGCGCAGGCTCTTCACCTCGGTGCCGACCAGCGCGATCCCCGCCTCATAGACGTCGAGGATCGTGTAGTTGTGCCGCGCCCGGCGGTTGGTCGCGATGACCTTGCGCCCCTTTTCCCTCATAACGGTCCACTGTAAGTGACGGCGCCAGCGCTTTATTCCATGGCTGACTCAGACCCTGGCGGCAGCCCTGGCCAGGGAGCGGTCACGCTGCTCCTCGAAACGGGCCGCCTTGACCTCGAGGTCGAGCAGGTAGGTGTGCAGCTCGTCGCGGGCGATCTCACCCTCCGGGCCGAAATCGGTGCGCTCGAAGATGCGCCAGGTGCGCAGGGTCGGGCGCAGGACGACGTCGAGGTGCTGGCGCAGGTCGTAGACGCCGTGCTTGGCGAGCAGGACGGCGTTGCGGCGGAAGTTGGGCTGGTTCAGACCTGGCATCTGGAAACGCAGGATCACATCGGTGACGGCCCGCATGGCCGCGTCGGGGGTGAGGTCGAGCGCCGCGGCACAGAGCTTGCGGTAGAAGATCATGTGCAGGTTCTCGTCGGCGGCGATGCGGGCCAGCATGCGGTCGGCGACCGGGTCGGCGCAGAGGGCGCCGGTGTTGCGGTGGCTGATCCGGGTCGCGAGTTCCTGCAGGGTGACATAGGCGACGCCTTTGAGGAACTGCGAGCCCTTCTCGGGCTTGGTGATGCCGGCGGTCATGTGCGACATCCTGGCCTCTTCGAGGGCGACGGGATCGACAGCGCGGGTCACGACGAGGTAGTCGCGCAGGACGATGCCGTGGCGGTTCTCCTCGGCGGTCCATCGGCCGACCCAGGTGCCCCAGGCGTTGTCGAAGCCGAAGGTGTCGGCGAGCTCGCGGTGATAGGAGGGCAGATTGTCCTCGGTGAGCAGATTGGTGATCATCGCGGCCTTGGCGACCTCGCTCAATCGCGACTGTTCCGGGTCCCAGTCCTGGCCGCCCATGGCCGCGAAGTTGCGCCCCTCGTCCCACGGCACATAGTCGTGGGGGTGCCAGGATTTGGCCTTGGACAGGTGGTCGTTGAGGTTCGCTTCGGCGGTCGGCTCGAGCTCTGCGAGGATCGCGCTGTCGGACAGGTGGAGCGTCATGGGTCGACGTTACGAGTACGGGGGTGGGTTCTCGCCGCTATTGCCGAGATTTCGGCGACTACTCATCACCGAAATCGACCTGGGGCGATGATCGGTCACAGCCTTGCCGGACGGGCGTGCGCGCGTCGCCGTTCGCGCACGATCGCCGGCGTCGGCGGTAGGCGTCATCGGGCCGAGGGCGTGGGACCGAAGTTGCTGATGCGCAGCGGCATCGAGTCCCACTGGGCGCGGTCGGGCGTGAGGTCGCCGACAACCAGCACGCCCGCGTCGGCGAAAGCGCCCCTGGCTCGGGCCATGTGGTCCGCTGAGGTGACGAGCACGACCGCGCGCAAGCCTCTTTCGGTGAGCATCGTCGCGGTGTTGCGAGCGTTGGCGACCGTCGATTCAGCCGTTGTTTCGCGGACGATCCGGCGGGGGTCCACACCCGCGGCCGTCAGCCAGTCGGCCATCGCGTCGGCTTCGGACAATCCGGCGCGCGGATTGCCGCCGGTGACGATGATCGGCGACCACGGCGCGAAGACGGCTTGGGCCAGGCCGGCGCGCAGTCGCCGGACCAGTTCCTCACGCATCGTGCCCTCCGGCGTCAGGCCGTAGCCGAGGACCACCACCGCGGTGTCAGGGCCGTAGATACCGGGCAGGGCGGGGGTCCCCAGCGCTCGCGCGAAGTCCAGACCGGGCGGAACGGAAAGATCGGCACCGGCGGGCGCCACGGGCACCCAGGCCAACCCGGTCGCCGCGATCGCCGCGCACACCACACGCTTGCCCCAAGTCCACCGCACCATAGCCGTCGCCTCCTCGAGCTCGGGCCGATCTCGGTGATCGGTCCCGCTCGGCAACGGTGCGCCGCGGCTGTGTCGACTGACATCGCTTTGACCTGCGGTTACGACACCTCACATGCGCATGTCGGCTGCCGCTGGTGCGGGGCATCGCAAAATTTCCGACACCGACGATCCGTCGGCGGCAGCGCGACGATCAGCCCGGGCTCACCACGAGGTAGAGGACCAGGGCCGTGGCGAAGACGGCGATCAGCGCGATGGTGGACCAGCGTGGTCTGCCACGGTGGATCGCGGTGTGGTGCACGCCGAGCAGGGTGGGAGCGACGACGGGATCGATATGACGGTGCGGCATCGGAGGTGTCGGGGAATCGCCTCCCGCGCCCGGACTGCTGCCCGACGTTTCACTGTCGGAGCCTTCACCATTCGCCATGACTCGACAGTAACTCGGGGTCGTCCGATTCGGTGCGGGTTGCTTTCCGCCGCGCGTGTACGCCCTTGTGGGCGGTGCACGAGCCGCGGCCGGCCCCCACGACAGGGCCTACTGGTCCTCGCCGAGGGTGGTCAGCACCCCCTCGCCGTAGCGGGCGAGTTTGTTCTCACCGACGCCCGCGACAGTGCCGAGCGCGGCGAGGTCGGCCGGCTTGCGCGCGGCGATCTCGCGCAGCGTGGCGTCGTGAAACACCACGTAGGCGGGCACGCCTTGTTCCTTCGCGGTGGCCGCGCGCCAGGCCCGCAGACGCTCGAACAGGCCGAGGTCGGCGGCGGGCAGATCGACGGCCGCCTTCGCCGATCTCGACGTGCGAGCGGGGCGGGCGGCGCGTTCGGGCTCGCGCCGCATCAGCACCTTTCTGCCCTCGAACAACACCTCGTTGCTCTCGTCGGTCAGTGCGAGGACACCGTATTCGCCCTGCACCGCGAGCAGGCCGCCCGCGAGCAACTGCCTGACCACACCGCGCCATTCGGTATCGCGCAGATCGGTGCCGATACCGAACACCGAGAGCTCGTTGTGCCGGTGCTGGGTGATCTTCTGGTTGGTCTTACCGAGCAGGATGTCGACGAGGTGGCCGGCGCCGAATGACTGTCCGCGTTCACGTTTGAGGCGCAGCACGGTGGACAGCAGCTTCTGGGCGGGCACCGTGCCATCCCAGGTCTCGGGCGGGTTTAGGCACACATCACAGTTGCCGCAGGTGCCACCGGTCTGACCGAAGTAGTTCAGCAGCCGCGCGCGACGGCAGCCGACGGTCTCGCACAGCGCGAGCATCGCGTCGAGGTGGAGTTGCAGCTGTCTGCGATGCGCGGCGTCGCCTTCACTGGAATCGATCATCTTGCGTTGCTGCACAACATCATTGAGGCCGTAGACCATCCAGGCCGTCGACGGCAGGCCGTCGCGTCCGGCGCGTCCGGTCTCCTGGTAGTAGCCCTCCACCGATTTCGGCAGGTCGAGGTGGGCGACGAAGCGCACGTCGGGATTGTCGATGCCCATGCCGAAGGCGATGGTGGCGACCACGATCAGGCCGTCCTCGCGCAGGAACCTGGACTGGTTCTCGGCGCGGGTCCGAAAGTCCAGGCCCGCGTGATAGGGCACCGCGCGAATGCCGTTCTCGTTGAGCATGGCCGCGGTCTTCTCCACCGAATTGCGCGAGAGGCAGTAGACGATGCCCGCGTCGCCGGGGTGCTCGGCGCGGATGAAGTCGAGCAGCTGACGGTCGGCGCGGTTCTTCGATTCGATCCGGTACTGGATATTCGGGCGGTCGAAGCTGGAGATGAACTGTTTCGCGGCGCGCAGATCCAGCCGTTCGACGATCTCGGCGGCCGTCTTCTCGGTGGCGGTCGCGGTGAGCGCGATGCGCGGGACCTCGGGCCAGCGCTCGTGCACCAGCGACAGCGCGAGGTAGTCGGGCCGGAAGTCGTGACCCCACTGCGAGACACAGTGCGCTTCGTCGATGGCGAACAGCGCGATCTTGCCGCGGTCGAGCAGCCGCAGCGTGGCCTCGAGCCGAAGGCGTTCCGGCGCCAGATACAGCAGGTCCAAATCGCCCGACACGAATTGCGCTTCGACAGTCCGGCGCTGATCCGGCGACTGGGTGGAGTTGAGGAATCCGGCACGCACGCCCAGTGCGCTGAGCGCGTCGACCTGGTCCTGCATGAGCGCGATCAGCGGTGAGACGACAACGCCGACACCGTCACGGACCAGCGAAGGGACCTGGTAGCAGAGGGATTTGCCGCCACCGGTCGGCATCAGCACCAGCGCGTCGCCACCGCCGACGACCTGTTCGACGATCGCCGCCTGGTCGCCACGGAAACTGTCGTAGCCGAAGACACGGCGTAGGACTTCGTCGGCGGTCTCGGCACGGTCGGGAGCCGCGGCCCTGCCCGGGGTGGCCGGGACGAGATCGTCGAAGTGGAAGCCGCCGGTGTCGGCGAAGTCGTGCTCGGAGACGTACCCGCCGTCGGACGGGTACGCGTCCTCTGGCGGGAAGTCTTCGGGCGGGAAGTCGTCGACATCGGGGGCTGTGGCGCCGGAATTGCTCACCGGGTCATCCTACGAGCGAGCGCCGGGCGCGCAGCCCGTCGACCGGAGCCGACGGCGGCGGATACGAAAGTTGTACACCTGTGGATAACTCGATCTACCCGCGCAAACGGGCCAACACCTCGTCGCCGAGCAGGCCGTTTGTCGCCACGGCGTCGCCGCCGTGCGGGCCGGGACGCCCGTCCAGGGAGGTGAACGTGCCGCCCGCCTCGCGGACCAGGATGTCGAGGGCCGCCAGATCCCACAGTGAGACCTCCGGTTCGGCGGCGATATCCACCGCACCCTCCGCCACCAGGCAATAGTTGAAGAAGTCGCCGTAGCCACGGACCCGCCAGACCGCATCGGTGAGGTCGATGAACTTCTCCCGCAGGCCGCGTTCGTGCCAGCCGGACAGGCTGGAGAAGGCCAAACTCGCGTTGTCGAGGTCGGCGACCGCGGACACCGAGATCGGCTGGGGAGCTCCCGGATGGACCTGCGCCCACGCGCCCGAACCGGCGGCGGCCCACCAGCGCCTGCCCAGCGCGGGCGCGCTCACCACGCCGACCACCGGGACGCCGTCCTCGAGCAGGGCGATCAGGCTGGCCCACACGGGCACTCCGCGGACGAAGTTCTTGGTGCCGTCGATCGGATCCACGACCCATTGCCTGCCGCTGAACTCGGCGTCTCCGCCGAACTCCTCGCCCAACACGGCGTCGGTGGGGCGCTCGTCGGCGAGAACGCGGCGGATCAGCTGTTCCACCGCGAGGTCGGCATCCGAGACGGGGGTGAGGTCGGGCTTGGCGTCGACTTTGAGGTCTACGGCGCCGAAGCGCTCTCGCGAGATGGCGTCGGCCTCGTCGGCCAGTCGCAGGGCAAGGTCCAGGTCAGCGGTGTAGGCGGCCACGTAGGGAGTGTATTTGGCGGGGCCGGGCGGTTCGGGGCTCGGGGTTGCTCGGGGGGCGCAGATCTGTTCGGGCGGGAGGCGGACATCGCATGATCGGGGGTCGGGTGTGGTGGTCAGGCTGGGATGGGGGCTGATTTGGCCGCGATCAGTGCGGTTGTCCACCAGTGGAGCTGGTCGAGCAGTGCGGTGGCGGCGGCTTCGGGCTCTTCGGGGGCGTGTAGTCGGCCGTTCTCGTCGAAGAGCATGTAGTAGCGCGGGAAGCTGACGTAGTTGCGGATGGTGTGGGCGTTGAGTTCGTTGAAGACCTGGCGCAGGTGCTCGATGGCCAGTAGTCCGCCGGAACCACCGCTGTAGCCGACGAAACCGATCGCCTTGGCGTCCCACTCGGTGAAGTGCCAGTCGATGACCGCCTTGAGGGCGGCGGGGTAGCTGCGGTTGTAGTCGGGAGTGACGATGACGTAGGCGTCGGCGGCAGCCAGGCGGTCGGTGAGGTCGTGCATGCCGGCTGGGCGCACAGGGTCGGGGTCCATCAGGGGCGGCACCGCGGGCAGGGCGGCGGGCACTTCGGCCTCGGCGAGGTCGATGATGTCGATCTCGAATCGGTCGTCGACCTGTCCGGCGAACCAGTTCGCGACTACGGGGCCGAACCGGCCTTCGCGGACACTGCCGATGATGATCGCGAGCTTCACTGTGGACACGTTGTTCTCCTGTCGTCGACCCGGCCCGATCGGCCGGTGTCACCAAATCTCGCCGACCGCGGGCCTCGCAGGGAGACCACGCTGAGAGTGGTAGTGGCACGGCCACTCTCAGCAGGCCCGGGCTGGGTACCGTCGGTGTGGTGAGCGACAACGAACTCGGGCTGTTCCTGCGGACCCGCCGCGAAGCGGTCTCGCCCGCCGAGGTCGGGCTCCCCGCCGGGCAACGCAGGCGCACGCCGGGTCTGCGCCGCGCGGAAGTCGCGATGCTGGCCGGGGTCAGCGTCGAATACCTGATCCGGCTCGAGCAGGGCCGCGACAGCCATCCCTCCGCGCAGGTGTTGTCGGCGCTGGCCGAGACGTTGCGGCTGAGTCCTCGCGAACGCGTCCATCTGCACCAACTCAGCAAAGGCGTGTCGGGTTTCAGCTGCGGTGCCGCCGAGAACGGTCCTCAACGCACGGTGCGCCCCACGATTTCGGCCATCCTGGCCCAGCTCGAGCCCGCGCCTGCCGCGATCACCAACCGCTGCACCGAAATCCTGGCCTGTACCGAGGGCTATCGGAAGCTGATGGCGCCCAGCGGGCTGTTCGAGCAGGGCGAACCCGCCAACGTGGCCCGGTTCGTCTTCACCCACCCCGGCGCCCGCGAGCTGTACTCGGACTGGGCGGTGGCCGCCGACAAGCTGGTCGCCTCGCTCAAGCAGGGGCCGTTCCGCGCCGACCCGGTGGTCGCCGCCCTGGTCGACGAGCTCACGGTCACCGCGGGCAGCGCCTTCACCGATCGCCTGGCGACCCTGCCGGGACTGCCGCCATCGGGCGGCGTCGACCGTCTCGGCCACCCCGAGGCGGGCACGC
>JACIXH010000023.1 GCA_014360565.1 Nocardia sp. | reverse complement strand
GCCTTCTTCAGCAATAGAACTCAGTTAGCCAGGGCCCCGGATTCCATGGCGAATGCCCGCTGTTCCGTGGGATGGTGCCGACCCCGATCCCAACGCGCGAACTGACGTGAAGTCGGCGCGGCCGGCCACTTGACAGCGGCTGAGCTGCGGTAGATCCTAACGTGACAAGTGACACTTTAATCCCCGCGGTGTTGCGCGAAGGACTGCCCTACATCGAAGGGAAGGCAGCGGCCAGTGCGCCGGAGCCGGTGCGCGCATCGTCGGCGGGATTGTTTCTCCGGCTCTCACCAACTGACAGGACAGTGCATGGGCTCCCACATTCCCGTCGATGTGGCGTCGTTCGAGGCCCACGACGATGACTTCGACGTCATCGTGGTCGGTTGCGGACCTACCGGCGCTACCCTGACCAACCGTCTTCGCGGGCAGGGCTATCGGGTCGCGGTCTTCGATCGGGAGGAAGAAGTCTTTCCCGCGCCGCGGGCGATGTTGATCGACGACGAGAGCGAACGGATCTTCGGCGATCTGGGCGTGCTGGACCAGATGCGGGCCGCCGATCTGATCCTGTTCGACAGCCACCGCTTCGTCGACGGCCGCCATCGCATGCTGGCCGACCTGCGGCCGCTGGAATCGGGACTGTCGGTGGGGTGGATGTTCCATCAACCGACGTTCGAACGGTTGCTGCGCGAGCAGTTCGGGCTGGGCGTCGGGGTCTCGACCTTCTTCGGGCACGACGTCGTCGCCGTCGCGAACGGCACCGAGGGTGCGCAGGTGTATGCCGTCGACGCCGCGTCGGGGCAGGGGCGACGCTATCGCGCCCGGTATGTGATCGGCTGCGACGGCGGATCCAGTGTGGTGCGCCGGTCGATGGGAGTGGCTCGGACAGACTTCGGATTCTCGCAACCGTGGGTCGTGGTGGACGCCGTCGTGCACGATCAGGAGTTCTTCGATTCCCTGCGTGAGGGCTCGGAGTTCCTGTGTCGTCCGGGCCGGGCGGCGGTGTTCGTGAAAGGTTGCCGTCGACATCTGCGGTTCGACTTCCAGGTGGACCCGGTCGAGGGTGAAACCGATTGGACCGAACAAGCGCGCGAACACATCGCCGGATATCTCGACCCGGCGACACTGACGATCATCCGGGTGGCGCCGTATCAGTGGTACGCGGGCATGCCCCGGCAATGGCGCGCCGGTCGGCTGCTGCTCGCGGGGGACGCGGCCCATCAGACACCGCCTTTTGCCGGACAGGGCCTGAACATGGGCTTGCGGGACGCGATGAACCTGGCGTTCAAGCTGGACGCGGTGCTCGCAGGCCGGGCGCCGGACGCGCTGCTGGACACCTACGAGCAGGAGCGCTGGGACAACTGCGCCGAGGTGATCAAGGGAGCCGTCCGGGTGGGACGGCTGGTGACCGGCGCGGGTGTGCTCGCGCGGCTCGGTCGTACGGTGGTGTTGTTCGCGTTGCGCCACAGCAAGACCCTCGTGCGGGCACGAGCCAACGCCGACCTTCGCAAAGAGCCCTATCGAGCGGGTTTGATCGGCGGCGCGCACCGGCTGTCGGGCACGCTGATGGTGAATCCGCGCGTTACCGTCGACGGTGACGCGACCACGCTGGACCGGGCGACGGGAAACGAGTTCACCCTGCTGACTCTGCGCCGACCGCGAGCAGCCGCGTCGGCGGAGTTCGCGCGCCGGTTCGGCGGCCGCGTTGTGGTCCTAGGCGACGAAGTGGTCTGCGCTGACGGCGAATTGACCGCGTGGCTGCGACACCATCGGGTCGAGGCGGTACTCGTGCGCCCTGACCGCTACGTCTTCGACGCCGGCACCGATCCCGACGCACTGGCCGCCGCGCTGATCGGAGCCGTCGGCGCAGTCGGGGCATACTCGACGGATGGTGACCACGAAGCCGAACCGTCCTCCGGGGCGGCCGCGGGCCGAGGATTCGATGCCGTTGGAGACGATTCTCCAAGTGGCGCTGAACGCCTTCGCCACCCACGGCTATGACGGGGTTTCGTTACGGACGCTGAACAAGGAACTCGGCGCGAGCCACAATCTGATCTATCAGCGTTTCGGCAGCAAGGAAAACCTGTGGCGGGCCGTTGTCGACTTCGGATTCGGCCGGATAGTGCGGCGAATGGACGGCATTTTCGATCTCGCAGTCACCGACCCCGTGGAACAGCTCCGGTTGGCGGTGCGCGAGTTCCTGCGAGTTTCGGCGGACCACCCCGAATTGACAGCACTGATGAACTTCGAGGGTCGTCAGGACACCGCCCGGCTCACCTATATCTTCGAGACCTACGTGCAGCCGACAGAAGACCGTTTGTGGCGTCTGGCGCAATACCTCATGGCCGAGAACATCATTCGTCCGATACCGCAACGGACGCTGCATTTTCTGATCACCGACGGCGGTACGGCGCCGTACAGTCAGATACCACTGGCGCTGCTCTTCGACAGCGCGTCACCCCTGGATTCCGAGGCCGTCGACCAGCACGCCGATCTGGTCTCGACGATCCTGATCGAGGGATTGCGGGTCCGGGAACCCTGACAACGTCGCCGGTATTCCACCGGAACTTCCGGGGTGGGAGATGATGTAGTGGTGAGTACCGAGAGCATGCCGAGCGCCACTCGTCCCAAGCGCCGCAACGGTCCCCGACTGCCGCCGGACGAGCGTAGAACTCAGTTGCTCGATGCCGCGCTGCGTGTGGTGGGAGACGCCGGGCTGGCGAATTTGACGATGCAGGCGGTCGCCAGGGAAGCCGGCGTCGCCAAACCGGTGCTGTATGCGATGTATCCCACCGCGCCGGAGTTGGTGGCGCACCTGCTGCACCGTGAACATTCGCGGGGAATGGGTCAGGTTTTCGCGGCTATGCCTCGTGACCTGGAAGAATCCGACCCCGATCGTGAGTACGTCGCGGCAGTGATGGCATTTCTGGAATCCGTCGCCGAGGCGCCGACCCGGTGGCGCCTGATCCTGTTGCACAGTGACGGCGCGCCCGCCGACTATCGCGAACTGCTCAGCGCCGCACGCGACAAGCTTCTCGATCAGTGTGTCGAGTTGCTGACCGCGGGTTTTGCTGTGCGTGGTGGTCCGCGCGAGGCCGACGTCGAACTGATTGCCCACGTCATGCTCGGTTTCACCGAAGTGCTGGGGCGCATGGTGCTGTCGGATCCGCAACGCTTTCCGCCCGAGCGGTTGCGCGCTACGGTCCGGTCCATGATCCGGACCTTGCCTCACGACCCGGGCGTCACGGGTCCGGAACCCCGGCCCGCCGGGCAGACCAGTAGATCGAAGCAATAAAAAATCCGCTCACCGGCGCACTCGGTGAGCGGATTCGTCACGGCCGATTACCGCAGCTGGATATCGGCGATGATCAGCACGGGCCAGGCCACTATTTGGCCGATGGTGGAGAACACCCGATCGAGTCCCGGTAAGTCGCCCAGATGGCTGTCGTGGGTGATCAGCCATATGACGCCGATCGCAAAATAGGGAATGCCACCGGCAATCGCCGAATACATCAGCTGGCGGATACTGAGCCGGCGTTCCAAGAGTTTCGTCAACACTGTTGCTCTATTCCGTTTCAGGCGATATCGCCGAGGATCGGTTGCGATTCGATGAGCCCCTCATCGGAAGGGGCCACTCCCTCTGTCAGCACCCGGTTGCGTTGTTTCGCGCGTAGTGCGTGGTGAGCTTGTGCGGGGATGTCGTAGCCGTATTTCCGCTGAGCCTGCCGGGGTGTCATGGTCACCGGATTGTTCGGCACTGTTGCGAGCAGAATCGGGGCTGCCACCGGGACCGTCGACGGGGAGATCAGTTGCAGCAGCAGCAATTGCAGCCGGGTATTGAAACTCACCACTGTCATCGCCGCGCTCAGCCAGGGTACGACGAGCAGATCGAGAACGCGCCCGGTCGGTAGTCCGGCCATCTCCCGCATCCATCGCGGCATCGTCGCCAGGGTTCCGCGCCGCAGGAATGCCGCGACGAGACGAAACAGCGGTCGCAGCACGAGCGGCATCGGCGGCAGCATCACCTCGGCGTCGAGGAGATGATTCATCGCCTTCTTCGCGATATCGGATCCGATGAGTTGGGGCCGCATTCGTTCGAAGTACTGCGCGACGCCTTCGCGCGTGCGGGGAACATCCGCCGGGTCGCAGGTCTGGAGTTCGGCGGCCCTGGCGCATTCGTGCCAATACTGCGATTCGTCGTCCGCGCTGAGCCTGCCCGGTCCGAACTTCTCATAGGCGATCAGCAGGGAGTGCCAGGCGGTGAGGTGAATCCACAACTGGGACTGCGGATCATTCGCGTCGTAGTACTGCCCGGTCACCGGGTCGATTCCCACGGCCTTGGAATGAATCTTGACCAGGATGTCGGCCGCGCTCGCCGTCGAGCGGCTGTCGGCGAACATCACCATGGCGAAGTAGCGCAGGGTCCGGTCGTAACGGGTGCGGGGGCGGCTGTAGATCGCGCTCGTCTTGTCCACCGCCGCGATCAGTGCCGGGTCGAGTTCCTCGATGACGACTGCTCGCTGGAAGCCGATGGTCAATCCGGTCGGATAGCTCCATACCCGCCATGCGACGGAGTCGGGTCCGAAGAATCCGTAGTCCTCGGCCGGTGTCACCTCTGGTAGCGACAACCAGGTGCGTAATGCTGCCATGTGGCTCTCCCCAAATTCCTTGTGATCGGTCGCGAGCTGGGCGTATCCATTTACTACTCGCGTGTAGATAGTGAGTAAGATGTTAACAGTGCGCACTGCCCGGGGGAAGTGTTCTGCACGGTCACCGGGGCGTCCTGTCGATCAGTGCGACAGCGTGGGGGTACTGACCTCGCTGACCAGCCAGCGGTCTGCGTCCTTGCTCAGCGACATGCTCACCGACAGCTGTCCGGGCGCGGGCGCGCCCTTGGTGCCGAGGCTGGTGATGGTCTGATTGATGACGGCTACCGCCGTCGCGCTCGTCTCGTCGGCGGAGGCGATGGCGCACGTGACGTCACCCACCGTGGAGACCACCTGTCCCTGGGTGAGCACATCGCGCAGATCTTTGCTGGTGGCGTCGAATTCGGTCTTCCAGCTGCCGGTGGCGCCCGCCAGCACCGCGGCGAAATAGCTGTCGAGGTCCTTGGCGTCATAGCGAGCCAGCGTCGGAGCGTAGGTGCAGGCTGCCTGGAGCGCGGCCTCGCGCGCCTGCTCGCGGGCGCGGATCCGATGGTTGTCCACGGCGAGGAAGGCGACCGCGGCGACCGCGACGATCGTGATCACCGCCCCGGCAGCAATCAGGCTGCGGCTCAGTTCGATTCGAGGACGTCGTGCAGCCGGTTCGCTGGTTTCGGAATCGGCCGGTGGCTGGAGATCAGTGGTCATGAAATGTCCTCGGTAGGAGTCAGTTGGCGGGCAAGGGGACGGAGAGTTCGTCGCCGGTGACGCCGGGCGGTGGGCCCGACCCGTTGTCGGGTCCGGCGGGGCGCGGCGCGTTGGCCGATCCGCGGACCTGCAACTCGGGATGGCTGGTGAGGCAGTAGTTGTAGAGGCGGCCGCGGCCGTCGGAGACCTCGGCGGGGGAGACGGGGATGGTGTCGTACTCGCAGGTGGGGCGTGGCCAGATGTCTGCCATGGTGTGAAAGGCATTGTCGTGGGCGGGGATTCCGAGGGCGACGACACCGGCGCGCAAGGCGGGGAACAGTGCCGACATGGCGGGAGTTCGCCATCGGGCCGCTCGGGTGATGACCACGAAGTTGGTCACCAGGCTGGTGAGCGGGTCGCTGGTCTCGGTGAGAACATCGCCGAGCGTGGTGAGCCTGCCCGGGCCGTGGTCGAGCAGCTCGCGCACTTCGTGGTCGGCGGCGTTCATCTGGTCGAACAGCGCGCTCGACCCGCGGACCAGGGTCGCGAGATCGGGCTGGGCGTGTGCGGTGGTGTCGGCGATGACCCGCAGATTGCGAATCAGCTCGGTGGTCTGCGGGAGCAGCCCGGTCAGGCCGGTCATCGCCTGGCTGAGACCGCTGATCACCGTGCGCAGGACATCGGGGCCACCGCGCAGCGCGCGATCGAGTTCGTCGACGATCACGGTGAGCCGCTGCGGGTTCATCCCGGCGATGAGGGCTCCGGTGTTGTCGAGGAACGAGTCGATCGTGACCGGGGTGCTCACCTGATCGGCGGTCACCGTCGCACCATCGGCGAGATAGGGCCCCTCGCCGGTGGCGGGCCGGAAGTCGAGATACTGTTCGCCTGCCGCCGAAAGCCGCCCGATCGCGACCGGTGTACCGACGGGAATGGCGGTGGCGCTGTCGATCTCGGCCTCGGCAAGGATGCCCGCACCGTCGAGGGCGATGGCGCGGACCGCGCCGACCCGGACCCCACGCACGGTGACGTTGCTGTGCGGGAGCAGACCGCCGGAGCTGTGGAGCTCGACCCGCACCGTGTAGGTCGTGCGCAGCGGCCGCACCCCGACAACGTCGAGCGCGATGTAGCCGGATCCGATGACGAGCATCCCGATCATGGCGAGCACGGCCCCGGCCGTGGTGTGTCGTTGCGCCCAGCGTGCCAGCCGGACAACGAGAGTGGCCGCGCGCGCGATCATCGGTGCCCGCCTTGCAGTCGGCCGAGTACCCGCGCCAGGACCTGGGACAGGCTGCCGATGAAGGCGGTCACGTCGGTGCCGTCGGGCAACCTGCTGCCCTCGGTATCGGTGAGCGCGCCGATGTCGAGATAGGAGATCCGCGCCGCGACCGCCAGACTCGATCCCTGCATCGACGTTCGCGCCACCGGGCCCAATGTGTTGAGCCGGTCCAGTGTGGTGCCCAAGTTGTCCCCCATCCGGGTGAAGCCGGCCATCAATGCCTGCACGCTGTCGAAGAGGCTGAGGAATTCGGGGCCGGTGGTCGAGGTGAAATCGCCGAGCGCCGCGGTCACCGTCGACACCTTCGTCGTGAGATCGGTGATGGCGCGGTTGTTCTCGGCGATGACCCCGATCAGCTCGGGGAAGGTATCGGCGGCTCGGCCGAGTTCGGCTTTGCGGGCGCGCAGGGTGGAGGTGAGTCCGTTGAGCCCGTGCAAGACCGCATCGATCTGCCCGGTGCGCTGATTCAACGCGCTCAGCGTCGCGGTGAGTTCGGTGAGCAGGTGCGACAGTTGGGGGCCGCGGCCGCCGACGATGGCGTTCAGTTCCGAGGTGATGCGGGCCACCTGGTTCATCGCGCCGCCGTCGAGCAGCATCGACATCGCCATCATCAACTCCTCGACCGAGGCGCCCGCCGAGGTGTGTTCGCGGTCGATGACATCGCCGTCGGCCAGCAACGGTGCGCCCGAACGATGTTGGGGCAGCACGATGGCGATGTGGATGTCGCCCAGGGGGGTCGGCTGCCGCAGTTCGGTCCGGGTGCCCCACGGGAGGGCGATGTCGCGGCGCACCTCGAGCTCGACGTCGGCCAGGAAGTTGGTCGTATCGATCTTGGTGACGACCCCGACATCGGTGCCGCCGATCTTGACCCTGGCCCGTTCCGGCAGGTTGAGAGCGTTGTCGAACACCGCGTGCAAGCGGTAGGAGGGGCCGTCGACGCCGGGGCGCGGCAGCGGGACGTTGTCGACGGTGACCGTGCACGAGCTGACGCTGATCGCGGCCAGTGCGGTAATGGTCAGGCGCGTGGCTCTGCTCATCCGGACAGTCCGAGCAGTGCGGCGGTCAGACCGAAATCCGGGCCGAAGTCCATCAGTTTGCCCGTCCGGCAGCCATCGGCGCGCAAGGCGAGCCGCGTACACAGCAGCGACAGAGTCTCGTTGTCCAGCAACGATTTATCGGTGAGCAGATGTAGCCGCAGTGCCCGCGCATCGGTGCTGACCGCGCGCGCGAAGTTGTCGGCCATCAGTGGCGTGACGTCGACGATCTCGGTGAGGCCGCGTGCGTTGTCGCGCATCTGGCCGGTGATGGTGACCAGCCGGTTCACCGCGTCGGTGAGCGGTGCGCGGTTCTCGGCCAGCACGGTGGAGGTGTTGGCGACGAAGTCGTTCACCTGGGTCAGCACCGCGGCCAAGCCCGGCGCCTGCTCGGCGAGCAGAGCGACGAGCTCGGTCAGCCGGGCGCTGAAGTCGCGCACGGTCTGGTCGTTTCCGGCGATCATCGTGGTGAGCTCGTTGAGTTCGACGATGGTGCGCGAGATCTGGTCGCGATTGGCCAGCGACACCTCGAACGTCGTGGACAGGGCATCGAGAGTCTCCCGGATCCGGTCACCGTTGCCATCGAGCATCGGGAACAGCACCCGGCTGGCCATCGGGCCGCTCGCGTTGTCGCCCTGGAGCGACTCGCCGAGTTGTTCGAAGTTGCGCAAGATGCGGTCGAGTTCGACCGGCGTCCTGGTGCGCGCCAGCGGTATGTGGGCGCCATCGGCGAGCAGGGGCCCTTCGCCGGTATAGGCGGGCGTCAGTTCGACGTGGCGGTTGGTGATGAGCTGGGGTGAGACCAGCGCGGCCATCGCGTCGGCGGGCAGCTCCACATCCGGCTCGATGGTCATCGCGACTTCGACGAAGGCGCCCCTGGCCTCGATCGCGTCGACCCGCCCGATCGGAACTCCGAGCACCGAGACGTCATTGCCGACGAACAGGCCCGCGGCGCCTTCGAAGTCGGCGGTGAGATGGATGGCGTCGGGGCGAAGCGACACCGGGATCGAGGAGCATCCCGAGCCGATCCCGGTCACCACCACCAGTGCCAGGCACTGGAGCAATCTGCGCATTATTTGCACCCTTCTACCGCGCCGGCCAGACACAGCCAGTTGTCCGGGAACAGCCACGGCATGTAGATGTCGCCGTAGGGTCCCTGCGCGAACGAGTTGTTGAATTGGCGGACTGCCACCGGCATCACCTGATACAGCGCGTCGAGGTGTTCGCGGTTCTTTTCCAGACCCTGCGACATCGTGTTCAGGTTGTGGATGAGCGGTCCGAGCCTGCCGCCGTCGTCGATGCCCATGTCCTGCAGAATCTTCGAGGCGGCGGCGATGTTGTCGAGTAGTTCTCTGATCAGGTCGCGGCGCCGGATGACCGAGTCGCCGATCGCCTGGCCGTTGGTCAGCAGCACCAGCACGCTGTTCTGGTTGTCGGAGATCAGTCCGGAGACCTGATCCATGCCGACGAGCAATTGATCCACTTCGTCGCGCCGGGAGGCGATCACCTTGGTCAGCGCGCCGACGCTGTCGAGCGCCTGGGCGGCGAGTTGCGGCGAATCGCCCAGCTGCGTGCTCACCGCGTCGAGGCCGGCGCGCAGCGCATCGGGATCGAGTCGTTCCAGATGCTCGAAGGAATTGCGATAGGTGGGATCGTTGACGACTTTGGCCAGGTTGTAGGGAACGGTGGTGGCCGACAACGGGATACGGGAATCAGGCAGGCGCCCCTCGGTCCCCGGATCGAGCTCCACGTGCATCTTGCCGAGAATGGTCGACATCTTGATCGCCGCTGTCGCGTCGTGACCGACGCCGAGGTCGGGCCGCACACTCATCGAGACCACGACGCGGTCGCGCTGGAGTCGCACGGCGGTGACGGTGCCGACTTCGATCCCGGCCACGTCGACGCTGTTGCCGGTCCGCAAGCCCGCGGCCTGGGCGAATTCCGCGTGGACGGTGTCCTCGCCGAGGTGTGCGCGCGCGAGTATCCCGGATCCGAGCACGACCATGATCACGGTGGCGCCGGCCGCGATGCCCAGAGCGAAGTTCCGGTTGCCGAACGCATCGCGCACGGTGGTGCGGACAAGGGAGAACAGGAATCCGATCATCGGCAGACCTCCGAGTGTGCGTTGCCGCCGACCTGGGACAACACTCCGCGGGGCAACAGCACGCCCCACAGCGAGACGTCCAGGCTGCAGACATAGGTATTGACGTAGGTGCCGTTGCCGCTGATCCGGGCGAGCCCGGCCAAGATCAGCGGCAGTTCGATCGCGGACCGGTCGAGGCGCGCGCCGTTGGACAGCAGCAGATCGACGCCCTCGCTCGCTTGCTGCTGCGCCTGCGCCATGCCCGGGGCGACCCTGGTGATGAGGTCGGTGAGTTTCGTGGTCGACTCGGCGATCCCGGTGACGGAGCCTTTGAGTAGCTCGCCCTGTTCGTACAGCCCGCTCACCAGGGCACGGGACTGGGTGATCAGGGTCTCCAGCTCGCCGCTGCGGTTGGCCAGGCTGGTGATGACGTCGCTGAGGTTGGTGATCACCGCGCCGAGGATCTCGTCGCGTTCGGAGAAGGTCGTGGCCAGCGCGGCGGCCTGGGCGATCAAGGCCGACAACGACACTCCGTCACCTTGCAGTGCTTGCACCAGGGTTTCCGACAGTGAGTTCACCTCGTCGGGTTGCAGCAGGCTGAACAGTGGTTCGAAGCCCGACAGCATGGTGGAGACGTCGAACGAGGACTCGGTGCGCTCCAGCGGAATCGAGCCGCCCGGCGGGAGTGGTTCACCGGCCGATTCGCCCACGGCCAGTGCCACATAGCGCTGGCCGATCAGATTCTGATAGCGGATCAGCGCTTTCGTGGTGGTACTGAGGTGCTGGCGGGACTGCACCGACAGGGTCACCTCGGCATGGCGGCGATCGACCAGCTCGATCGCGTCGACCCGGCCGACCCGCACGCCGGCGATCCGGACGTCGTCGCCGGTCCGCAAGCCGAGCACGTCGGTGAACACAGCGCTGTAGCGATGGGTGTCGCCGGGCACCGAGCGTTGCAGTGTCGACCAGATCGTGTAGGTCGCGATCACGGCCAGCGCGACGAAGACAGCGAGCCCGACATAGGTCTTGCGGGTGCGCATCTCAGTGACCTCCTGAGGTCGGTGGTGCGACCGTCACGGTCGCGCCGGTGAGGACGGCGCCGAGCAGCAGCTGCTGCGCGGTGTTCGGTCGCTTGCCCAGGAACGCGGTCACCGCGGCGGGACCGGTCAGAGCCACGGGTTCGGCTCGGTGGCCGGGCTCTCGCGCCGTGGCACCGGCCGGTGCGGTGATGCCGGGGATCACCAGGCCGGGCAGCGAGAGCCCGGGAATGTTCGGCAGCGCCGGGATGTTCGGCAGGACAGGCAGGGCGGGCAAGGTGGGTATCGGCGCCGGTCCCGCCGCGGACAGCCAGCCGGGGATCAACTGCGTCGGATAGGCCTGTGGGGCCGGGGAATCGGGGATGCTGCCGGTATCGCACCGTGGTCCGGCCTGGCTGCCGTATCGCGGGCAGTCGGCCGCGGTGTACTGCCGGAACGGCGTGAACGAGACCGTGACGTCCCACTGCATCTGCTTGCTCGGTCCCCAATTGAACACGGTGGCAAGTCGACTCAGCGAGTCGCCGAGCGCGATAACCGTCTCGCTCAATGCCGCCGGATCCGCCGCGAGCGTGCCGAATGTCTCGTCGAGTCCGACGACGAGCTCTTTGCCTGCGTCGGGGTTGCGCGCGAACAGGGCCTGGGTCGCATCGGTGGCTGTGCCCGCCGAGGTGAGCAGTGCGATGACCTGGTTGCGGCGAACGGTGATCGTGTGCGCCGTCTGTACCGATTTGCCCAGTGCGTCAGCGAGTTCGGGCGCCGACTGGTTCACCGCCGCGGTGGCCGCGCCGAGATCGCCGAGCAGATCGCCGATCCCGGGCAGTGCCCGGACCTCGGTGATCCACTGGTCGAGGCGTTCGATCGTGGAGCCGGGTAGCCGGGCGTCACCGTCGAGTGCCTCGGCCAGGGTGGCCAGCACCCGGGCGAGTTTGGCGGGCTGGATGCGGTTGAGCACATCGCGCAAGGTGGTCAGCGTGGTCTGCAGGGCCACCGTGGCGCGACTGGTGTCCTGCTCGACGACAGCACCCGCGCGCAGAGAGATCGCGGCCGGGCCGTTGTCCACGAGTTCGACCGCGGTGACTCCGAAGATGTTGGCAGGCACGACGCGAGCCGTCACCGAGGCCGGAATGGCGGCGGCCGCCGCAGGCTCGAGGTCGAGGTCCACTCGCTGGCTCAGGCCCTTCTCGGCGATCTCCACCTGCGCCACCGTGCCGACCAGCAGCCCGTGAAAGCGCACGTCGGCGCGAGCGGGCAGCCCGTCGCCGGTGCTGGTCATCAGGGCCCGTACCTGGACGGTTTCCTCGAAATGGCCGGCGTAGCGCAGCCCGAGCAGCGCCACCACTGCGGACAGACTCAGTGCCATCGCGACACCGGCCACGCCGAGCCGCCCGCGCGACCAGCCGCGTCCGCTGGGATCCGGATACATATCAGTCCTCCTATCCGGAGATCCGGATGCCGGAGTCGACGCCCCAGATCGCGAGTGTGAGAAGCAAATTGAGGAATACGACGATGATGATCGTCATCTTGATCGCGCGTCCGGCCGCGACTCCGACGCCTTCGGGCCCGCCCGCGGCGATATAGCCGAAGTGGCACTGGATGAAGGTGGCGACGAGCACGAACGCCACCGCTTTGAGTACCGAGTAGACGATGTCGCCCGGGTCGAGGAACTGGTGGAAGTAGTGGTCGTAGGTGCCGATCCCGTTGCCGCCGAGGAAGATCGCGGTGATCTTGGTGGACAAGTAGGCGGTGGCCATGCCGACGCTGTAGAGCGGCAGGATCGCGACCGCGGCGGCCAGCATGCGGGTGGTGATCAGGTAGGGCAGCGGGCGGATCGCCATCGACTCGAGCGCGTCGATCTCCTCCGCGATCCGCATCGAGCCGATCTGGGCGGTGAACCGGCAACCCGCCTGGGCGGCGAAGGCGATGGTGGCCAGCAGCGGCGCCAGCTCTCTGGTGGTGGCGAAGCCGGAGATCGCGCCGGTGAGCGGGCTCATGGTCAGCAGATCCAAGGCGGAGTGCGATTCCATGCCCACGGTGACCCCGCCGAACCCGCACAGAATCAGGATCACGCCGACCGTGCCGCCGCCGACCACCAGCGCCCCGTTGCCCCAGGTGACGTCGACGATGAGCCGCACCACCTCTTTGCGGTAGTGGCGCAGGACGAACGGAATGGCCAGCAACGACTCCACGAAGACGACGCCCTGGTGTCCCAATCGCGCGTTCGCCTCGGTGACCGGGGTGGTCGCGGCCTTGACCGCGCGCAGCGGGCGCAGCAGGGGCGGTAGGTAATTGGTCAACTCAGAGCACCTTGGACGGGAAGATCGTGTTGTAGATCTGGGTGAGCGCGATATTGGCCGCGAACAACACGATCGCGGAGCTGACGACCGCGGAGTTCACCGCGTTCGCGACGCCGCCCGGGCCGCCCTTGGTGTTCAGGCCGCAGTCACAGGCGATGATCGCGGTGAGGGCGCCGAAGACCGCTGCCTTCACCAGCGCCACCAGCAGGTCGCTCGCGACGGCGAACGAGGCGAAGGTGCTGATGTAGGAACCGGGTGTGCCGTCCTGGATGTAGATGTTGAACAGGTAGCCGGTGGCGAATCCGATGAACACCACGAACCCGCACAGCAGGATGCTCACCAGTACCGCGGCGAGCAGGCGTGGCGCCACCAACCTGCGGACCGGGTCGACGCCCATCACCCGCATGGCATCGATCTCCTCGCGGATGGTGCGGGAACCGAGATCGGCGCAGATCGAGGAACCGACCGCACCCGCGATCATCAGCGAGGTGACCAGGGGTGCGCCCTGGCGGATGATGCCGAGACCGTTGACCGCCCCGATGAACGTCGTCGCGCCGACCTGGCTGACCAGCGACCCGATCTGGATGGACACGATGGCAGCGATCGGGATCGCGACCAAGAGAGTTGGAGTGGCTGAGACACCTGCCATGAATGAGCTCTGCCGGAGGAATTCCGACAGCGGAAACCGCCGCTGGACGAGTGCGCGGACCAGCTCCGCGCCGGCTTGACCGGCCATGGTGACCTGCCGGCCGGCGGTCTCGACCGATTGTCGCGGATGGTCGCGCCACCAGTCGAGGCAGTAACGGACGATGAGGTCGAAATCGGATGCTGAAGTGGCCTTACTGTCTGTCGCTACCATGTCGATCACCCCGTGTTCCCTGTGGCCGACGCGCTGCTCGACCGGACCTGACCGCTGATCTACGCGGAAGTTTACGCAATATCTACGCAACCGTAGTCAGCTGTCTGGGACTGTACCAAGCGATTCGCCGAATCGGGGGCCGAATCGCTAGCCGAAAGACACCAGCCGCGCATTCCGGCCGGGGTTCGTCGACTGTGTTCGGGGCGTGCGCGCGGCAACCGCGCCCAGGTCGTGCAGTCCCGATCAGCGTCGGCGGGACCGGGCGTAGCGTCTGCGATATGGCCGCGCGAACCGAGCACACCCCGTCCACGGCGGGTACCAGGGACCTGGTGGCCGCGTGCCGAACCGAGATCCCTGAGCTGACCCGGCAGTTGATCGCCGCGATCTTCACCGACATCCCGGAGTGGACGGACTACTCGCCGGTGAGCCGCGACGACCTGCACCGTGCCTGCTGCCGGTATCTGACCAGGGTGCTGGAGCTGATCGCCGGCGAGGTGGCCGATCCGGATCGCGACGAGGTCGCCGCCGCCATCGGCCGCAATCGCGCGGCGCAGGGCGTGCCGCTGGAGGCCATGCTGCGCACGTTCCGGCTCGGCGGCCAGATCGTGTGGGAGGCCTTGCTCGACAAGGCGGGCGAGCTGCCGCCCGGCGAGGTCCGCAAGATCGGCGTGGCGACCTGGTCGGCGATCGACGGAATGTCGTCGGCGCTGGTCACCTCCTATCGCGGCACCGAATTGGAGCAGGTCCGGCGCGACGAGCGCCGCAGGCACGGCTTGATCGAGGATCTGCTGGCCGGCAGCGCCCGCGATGCGACCTTCGCCGTGCGCGCGGCGCGTGAGCTGAACCTGCCCGCCCAGGGCGGCTACCTGGTGGTCGTGGTGCGCGGCGACCGCCCGAAGGTGGAGATCGGGACCGAAACGGCGTTGGCGGCCCTGGGTATCCGGTCGGTCTGGCACGACCGCGTCGACACCGTGGTGGGGCTGGTCTCGCTCGAACAGCGCGACGGCTCCGCAGTGCTCGACCAGGTCCGCACACGGATCCGGGGCCGGGCAGCGGCGTCGCCGGTGGTGCAGGGGCTGGCGCAGATCGAGACCGGTCATGCGCTGGCGCTGCTCGGTCTGGAGACCCTTCCCGCGGCATCCCAGGGTCTGGTGTCGTTGGAGCAGCGCTATCCGGAGGCGCTGTTGCTGCGCTCGGCCGACCTGACCGCGTTGATGGTCGCCCGGACGCTGGGGCCGGTGCTGGAACTGCCGACCAGGGAGCACGAGATCCTGTTGCGCACGCTCGCGATCTGGTTGCAGGAGAACTGTTCGGCGGCCAATGCCGCGCCCCGGCTGCACTGTCACCGCAACACCGTGATCAACCGCCTACAGCGGATCTCGGCGCTGCTGGGTCGGCGCCTGGAAGGACAGCGGGCCTATCTGGAACTCTCGCTGGCCCTGGCCGCGCTGGAGATGGGTCTCATCGAACCGGCCTGAGCATCGGGTCGCCGAGAAGGCCTCGTCGAGCATGATTGGGCGCTGCGCCCAATCTAGAGCCCTGAACTCTGGGCTGCCGGTAGATTGTTTGTGCATTTGTGGACGGTGAGACTCGACAGATGATCCAAGCCACGACCGTGGATGGGTTGATCTCGAGCTGAGGAGCACCACGAGTGCTGGAATTCGATCTTTTGGTGATCGGTGGTGGACCGGGCGGCTACGTGGCCGCCATCCGCGCCGCGCAACGCGGCCTGCGGGTCTGCGTGGTGGAGAAGGAGCGCCCCGGCGGCGTCTGCCTCAACTGGGGCTGCATCCCCACCAAGGCGATGCTGCGCTCGGCAGAGGTCTTCCAAACCCTCACCGCCGCCGCGGAATTCGGGGTTCACGCCGATAATGTGCGCTATGACTTCGCCGCGGTGCGCCAACGCAAGGACGCCATCGTCAAGGAATTGACCGATGGTGTCGGCGGCCTGCTGAAGGCCAACGGGGTCACCGTGATCGAGGGTCACGCCCGATTCGTCGAGCCGACGGTCGTGGAGGTACACGAGGTCGGCGCGTCGCCGATCTTCGACGGTGGTCCCCGCTACGCGGCCGCCGCCGGCGCGCCGATCCGCCGGGTGAGCGCGCGCGACGTGATCGTCGCGACCGGCTCGGTGCCCGCGCGGCTGCCCCTGTCCGGCGCGGACCTGCCCGGCGTGATCACCTCCGACGGCGCGTTCGGGCTGACCGACGTGCCGCAACGGCTGGTGATCATCGGCGGCAGCGCCGTCGGTGCGGAATGGGCCAGCCTGTTCGCCGGCTTCGGTAGCCAGGTCACGGTCGTGGAGATGCAGGACCGCCTGGTTCCGTTGGAGGACAAGGAGATCGGCGAGGCGCTCGGCCGGTCCTTCCGCGCGCGCGGCATCACCGTGCTCACCGGCGCCACGGTCACCGCGATCACCGAGGGCGAGGTCCTGCGGGTGTCGGTCGGCGGCCCGTCGGCGCACGAACTGGACGCCGATGTGGTGCTCGTCGGCGTCGGGCGACGCCCCAATACCTCCGAGCTCGGCCTCGAGGTTGCCGGAATCGGCACGGACGCACGCGGTTTCATCGAAGTCGACGAACGGTTGCGGACCGGCGTCGAGCACGTGTACGCCATCGGTGATGTGACCGGGCGGGCGCTGCTGGCCCACGTCGCCTCACATCAAGGGATCACCGCGGCCGAAGTGATCGCCGGACACGACGCCCACATCGATTACACGGTCATCCCGGCCGCGACGTTCACCCATCCGGAGATCGCGAGCGTCGGTCTCACCGAGCAAGCCGCCCGCGCGGCAGGCCACGACGTCGTCACCGCCAAGTTCCCGTTCGCGGCGCTCGGCCGGGCCAAGACCTTCGGCGACACCGACGGTTTCATCAAGATCATCGCCGGACAGCCGCATCGAGAAGTGCTCGGCGTGCACATCATCGGACCGTCTGCCAGCGATCTGATCGCCGAGGGCGCGCTGGCGATCTCGCTGGAAGCCACGCTCGACGAGCTGGCCGACACCATTCACGCCCACCCCACTCTCGGCGAGATCGGTATGGAGGCGGCCATGGCCGGACTCGGCCTGCCGGTACACATCGCGCCACGCAAGCGTTGAGGAGCCCGACATGACCACGACCACCGCGCGGCGTAAGCCCGTCCGTCAGCCGGCGAAAAGCGACCGAGCACCTGCGGTCCAGTCGGATCTCGAAGCCGCTGTCGCAGCGGAGGATCCGCAGACCCTGCGCGATCTGTTCCGCGACATGCTGTTCATCCGGCGCTTCGAAGAGCGCACCGCACAGAGCTACCAGCAGGCCAAGGTCGGCGGCTACTGCCACCTCAACCTCGGCGAAGAAGCCACCGTTGTCGGCATCGGTGCCGCGATGCGCCCCACCGACTACCTGTTCACCAACTATCGCGAACACGGCTACGCGCTGGCCAAGGGCATCGAACCGGGTCGAGTGATGGCCGAGCTCTACGGCCGCTCCACCGGCACCTCGAAGGGATGGGGTGGCTCGATGCACATGTACGACACCGCCGCCCGGATGCTGGGCGGCTACGCCATTGTGGGCGGCCAGGTTCCGCTGGCGGTCGGCGCGGCGCTCGCCATCGACTACCGCGACGGCGACGACGTCGTGGTGTGCCAGATGGGGGAGGGCACCACCAACATCGGCGCGTTCCACGAGTCGCTCAATATCGCGGCGCTGTGGGGGCTGCCGGTGGTGTTCCTGGTGATCAACAACCAGACCGGCATGGGGACCACGGTCGAGAAGTCCTCGGCCGAACCGGACCTGTACAAGCGCGCCGCCGCCTACCGGATGCGTGGCGAGCGGGTCGACGGCACCGATGTGCTCGCCGTGCGCGACCTGGCGAGCGAACTCATCGAAGACGCGCGCCGCGACGGCAAACCCGCCCTGCTCGAAGCGGTGAGCTACCGCCTCAAGGGCCACTCGGTCGTCGACCCGGCCAAGTACCGCAGTACCGACACCGTCGCCGTGGCCCGCGAGCACGATCCGATCGTGCTGTGGCAACAGCGCTTGCTCGCCGCCGGTGTGTTGACCGAACAGGCACTGGCCGATGTCGAGCACGCGGTGGCCGAGGGGGTCGCCGCCGCCGTCGAATTCGCCGATTCGAGCCCGCACCCGGAGCCGTCGAGCCTGTTCGACTACACCTACGCGACTCCCGTACCGGGCGATTCCCGTCGTCTGCCCGCCGATCCGCTCTTCACCCACTGAGGACTCCACTGTGCCTGTCATGACCTATCGCGAAGCGCTGCGCGAAACCCTGCGTGAAGAGATGCGCCGCGATGACGACGTTTTTCTGATCGGTGAGGAGATCGGCGTCTTCGAAGGCTCCTACAAGATCACCGCCGGCCTGCTCGCGGAGTTCGGCGAGAAACGGGTGCGCGACACCCCCATCGCCGAGGAAGGTTTCGTCGGTGCGGCGATCGGCGCCGCGATGCTCGGTTTGCGCCCGGTCGTGGAGATCATGACCATCAACTTCTCGCTGCTGGCACTGGATCAGATCGTCAACCATGCCGCGAAGATCTACGGCATGTTCGGCGGGCAGACCAATGTGCCGATGGTGATCCGGACTCCCGGTGGCGGCGGACAGCAACTCGGCGCGACGCATTCGCAGAACATCGAGCTGTACTACGCGTTCGTACCCGGTCTGAAGGTGGTGGCGCCCAGCACGCCCGCTGATGCGCGGGCATTGCTCAAGGCGGCGATCGCCGACGACGACCCGGTGCTGTTCCTGGAGAACCTGTCGCTCTACAACACCAAAGGTGAAGTGCCCGACGACCTTGCGCCGGTCCAGATCGGCAAAGCGGCGGTCACCCGAGAGGGCACCGACATCACGCTGATCGGCTACTCCCGCATGGCCACGGTGGCTACCGAGGTCGCCCAGCGCCTTGCCGAGGAAGGCATTTCGGCCGAGGTGATCGACCTGCGCAGCCTGCGGCCGCTGGATCGCGACACCATCGTGGCCTCGGTCCGCAAGACCGGCTGTGCGGTGATCGGTGAAGACGACTGGCTCACCTACGGCATCGGCGCCGAGATCGCGGCATCGATCTCCGATGGCGCCTTCGATTACCTCGACGCCCCCGTGCGCCGCGTCGCGATGGCGGAGATCCCGCTGCCGTACGCCAAACCGTTGGAGAAGCTCGCCCTGCCCTCCGCGGAGTCGCTCTACACGGCAGCAATGGAAACCCTGGCGGCCGTCGGCCGCAGGCGCTGAGAACTGGGAAGACGAAGGACACACGCTATGCCCGACATCATCATGCCCCGGCTCTCCGACACCATGGAGGACGGCGTCGTCTCCGCCTGGCTCAAGAACGTGGGTGACCAGATCACCCGCGGCGAGATCGTCGCCGAGATCGAGACCGACAAAGCGCTCATGGAACTCGAAGCCTACGACGACGGCATCCTCGAGAAGATCCTCGCCGAGCCGGGCGTCCGGGTTCCGATCGGCGAACCGATCGCGATCGTCGGGGACGGCACGTGGTCGAGTACGCCGCCTGCACCGTCGAAGGCACCGGCGGTGAACACGGCATCTGACGCGGCCCGGTCCGACATCGGCTCACCGGTGACCTCCGCTGGGCCCCAACGCGATTCGAGTGTTCACACCGAGATGGGTTCGCCACGGCCAGAGGTGGTCAAGGCCTCCCCACTGGCCCGCAAGATCGCGCGCGAGTTGCGGATCGATCTCGACGGCGTGGTCGGCACGGGCCCGGGCGGGCGGGTTACCAGAAGGGATGTGGAGGCGGCGCACAGCGCGGGCTCCGCCGAGGCCGACCCTGTCGTCACGACCCCGGCGCCGGACGCGAGCGCGACTGTTGCGGAAGCAGGGGAGTTCGAGGAGGTTGCGCTGACCAACATTCAGCGCGTCTCGGCGATCCGGCTGACCGAGAGCAAGCAGCAGGCACCGCACTTCTACCTGACCAGCGCCATGGACGTGACCGAGTTGTTCGCCTTCCGGGCGCGGATCAACGCGACCCTGGTCGCAGCCGACGAAGGCAAGGTCAGTGTGAACGATCTGCTCGTCAAGGCGGTCGCTGTCGCACTGCGCAGGAATCGCTCGATCAATGTCAGCTTCGCGGGCGACAAACTGTTGGTGCACAAGGCGATCCACCTCGGCGTCGCGGTCGCGACCCCGGCCGGACTGCTCGTCCCGGTGATCCGTGACGCGGATCGCAAGAGCGTGTCCGAGATCGCGACCGAGAGCCGTGATCTGGCGACCCGCGCCCGCGATCGCAAGCTGCGCGCGCAGGAGATGTCGGGGGGCACCTTCACCATCTCCAACCTCGGCATGTTCGGTATCGAGCAATTCACCGCGGTGATCAACTCGCCCGAGTCGGCGATCCTCGCGGTCGGTGCGGCGGCCGAGGAACTGCGACTCGACGGCGACGCTGTGGTGGCCCGCAAGATCCTTCGCGTCACGATGTCGGCCGACCATCGCGCCATCGACGGAGCGGTAGCGGCTCAATTCCTGGCAACCCTGAAGGAACTCGTCGAAGACCCGCTGCGGATCGTGGCCTGAGCAGGACGTGCGGCGCCCGCATGCGCTCGGCGCGGCGGGCGCTACGATCGACGCCGATGACTGACGGCCGAGTAGACGGGCGCACGCTGCGATATCGCCATCGCCGCCCCGCGTTGCTGGACGCGGCGACCGAATACGTGCTCGAGCACGGTATCGATGACGTGTCGCTGCGCCCGGTCGCGGCCGCGCTCGGCGTCTCGCACGCGACCTTGCTGCGGCATTTCACCTCGAAGAACGAGTTGCTGCTCCAGATCGGGGAGAAGATCCGCGCCGACGTCGTTCGATCCTGGCAGCAGGACGAGCACTTCCGTGCCGCGACCTCGGCGGCGGAACTGGTGCGCAGGGTGTGGGTGCGATTGTGCGAACCGAAGGAGCAGCGCCAATTCATCCTGTTGTTCCAGCTGGTAGGCCGGGTGGCGCGGGTGCCGGCCGACGCGGCCGCGCTGGCGCCCTCGATCGTCGATGACTGGCTGACCCCGATCGAGGAACGGCTGCGCGCCGACGGCTGGTCCGCCGACGCGGCGCGCAGCCTGGCCACCCTCGTCCTGGGGCAGATCCGTGGATTGCAGCTGGACCTGCTGCTGACCGGCGATCGCGCGCGAGTCGATGCCGCGTTCGCGGCCGCAGTCGCGATGATGGGCAGCCCTCGACCCCGCTGACTTGTCGTACCGAACGGTTTGCCTAACCGTTCGGTACGGCTATGCTCACCGGGCATGCGGATCGACGAATACCAGCGCTTCGACGCGCTGGGACTGGCGCAACTGGTCGACGACGGTGATGTGACGCCCGGCGAACTACTCGAAGTCGCTCGGCGACAGGCCGAGACGGTGAACGGCCGGATCAACGCGGTGGTCCGATTCATGGATGCCGAGGCCGATCGCCGGGTCACCCAGGAGCTGACCGGTCCGTTCGCCGGTGTGCCGTTTCTGATCAAAGACCTCGCGCAGGACTACGCGGGCCTGCCCACCAGCTGTGGGTCTCGCTCGTTGGCACAGATCCCCGCCCAGCAGCACGCCACGGTCGTGCAGCGCTGGCTCGACGCGGGCCTTGTCATCGTCGGCAAGACCAACACTCCGGAGTTCGGCGCCAAAGGCGTGACCGAGTCCGAACTGTTCGGTCCCGCCCGCAATCCCTGGGATCTCGATCGAACCCCCGGCGGCTCGTCCGGCGGATCGGCCGCTGCGGTGGCCGCGGGCATCGTTGCGGTGGCAGGCGCCAACGACGGCGGCGGTTCGATTCGCATTCCCGCGGCCTGTTGCGGACTCGTCGGACTCAAGCCGGGACGAGGGCTGGTTCCGGCAGGCCCGGCTGTCGGCGAAGACATGCACGGTGCCGCCGTCCACGGTGTGGTGTCGCGTTCGGTCCGTGACACCGCGGCGATGCTCGACGTTCTCGCGGGCGGCGAACGCAGCGGACCGTACCTTCCGGCCGTTCCCGCCGCGACGTTCCGCTCGCAGGTCGGCGTCGACCCGGGTCGACTGCGGATCGGTGTCTGTATGTCCTCGGCCATCAATTCTTCGCCGCATCCGCAGGCCAGGGCGGCTGTCGAGGCTGCGGCCGAATTGCTCGCCGACTTGGGGCACACCGTCGAGATCCTCGACAAACCACCCGTCGACGATCAAGCACTGGCCGAGGATTTCCTGTTGGCCTGGTTCGCCTACCTGGCCTGGGAGGTCGACGACGCCAAGCGCCGATCGGGGTGCGGCGAAGAAGGTTTCGAGTTCGATACTCGCCTGATGGCCGCGCTGGGGCGCTCCTACAACAGCGTCGAATACGTCGATGCCGTCATGCGCCGCCACGAGCACGCGCGGCGACTGTCGAGCTACTTCGACAGCTACGACCTGCTGATGACGCCGACGCTCGCCGACCTCGCGCCCCGCATCGGCTCGCTCGACACCCACCGGTCACTACGCCTGGCCGGGGAGGTGCTGCTCAGGACGGGCACCGCGGGCCTGCTGCGCCATTCCGCCCTGACCGATCGGATCATTCACGACAACCTGAGTTGGGTTCCCTACACCCAGCTGGCCAACGTGACGGGCCGTCCGGCCCTGTCGCTGCCCCTGCATCGGACCGCCGACGGTTTGCCGATGGGTGTGCAGTTCACCGCGCAGCTGGGCGGCGAAGCGATGCTCGTGCGCTTGGCCGCGCAGCTCGAGTCGGCCGCGCCGTGGGCCGACCGGCGACCGGTGATCCCGCCCGTTTCGTGAGCTCGAGCAAGGCCGGTGTGTCGATCGAGGCTTATCCCCAATCGCGCCGTGTCGCAGGCATTCCGGCATCGCCCGTTGCCTGGGGTACCACGCCGAGTACCTGGTGGATCCCGAGCCCGCCGTCTTCGAAGCCCAGCGCCGAGGCCGCCATGTAGAGCCGCCAGATGCGTGCTCTCCCTTCGCTGACGAGTGAAACCGCTTGTTCCCACCCGTCTTCCAGATTCGCGACCCACCGGCGAAGGGTGCTCGCGTAGTGCTCGCGCATGGCTTCGACGTCGCGGACTTCGAAGCCGGCGCATTGCATGGCCAGGACGACTTCGCCCACGTCGACGAGTTCGCCGTCCGGGAAGACATAGCGCCCGATGAAGGAACGATTGCCCATCACGGAGCCGCCCGGCGAGGAGATGGCGTGGTTGAGCAGCCGTCCGCCCGGGCGCAGCAGAGCGCGCAGGATGTCGAAGTACTCGGCGGCGCGCTGGGTTCCGACATGTTCGAACATACCGATGGAGGAAATGGCGTCGAACTGTTCGCCGCGCAGGTCCCGATAGTCGGCGAGCCTGATCTCGACACTGCCCGACAGCCCCGCCTCGGCGACGCGCCGGCGGGCGAGCTCGACCTGCGCGCTGCTGATGGTGACGCCGACGACCTGCGCCCCATAGGTCGAGGCCGCGTGGATGGCCATCGACCCCCAGCCGCATCCGACGTCGAGCAGGCGCAGCCCCGACTGTTCGGCCAGGCCCAATTTCCGGCAGATCAGGTCGTGCTTGGCGCGCTGGGCAGCCTCCAGTGAGCCGTCCTCGCCTGGCACGAAGCGGGCGCAGGAGTAGGTCATGCTCGGTCCGAGCACCAGCCGGTAGAAATCGTTGCCGACGTCGTAGTGATGACTGATCGCGGCGGCGTCGCGACGCTTGGTGTGCAGGGGTCCGCGGAGCGGGCGCGCCTCCTCCGGCGGCGGTTGCGGGCGGCGGCCGAGCGCGCCGAGCTGCCGGGCGGTGCCGACGGCCCGCCAGGCCGCCCCGACGCCGAGGCGGGCGTCGTTCGGCGCGGTCGACTGGAGCGCGCGCAGCATCGCGAAGATGTCGCCGTCGAGATCGACTGTGCCCGAGACGAATGCGCGCGCCAACCCGAGTTCTCCGGGAGCCCAGACCAGGTGGCGCAGCGCGTCCTCGGATCGCACCCGCATGGTTCCGGGGCTGTCACCTTCGGGACGGATCGTGCTGCCGTCCCAGAATTGGAAACTCAGCGCGGGGTGCGGGCCCAAGGCCGCGCGCAGCAGAGGATCGAACGCGTCAGCGATCGTGGACTTCTCACCCATTCGACCACTATGACCCGCGTCGCGCCGCTGGTGGGGCAACGACGCGGGTCATGTCCGGTTTCAGTCCACCAGGGACGGCAGGACGAGCTCGCGGTAGCGCTGCTTCATCGTCTCGATCACCTCGTGTCCATCGGCGGCCCATACCTCGGCGTTGAAGATCTCGACCTCGACGTCGCCGCGATAGCCCGCGGTGCGCACCCAGTGGCCGATGGTCGCGAAGTCGATCACGCCGTCGCCCATCATGCCCCGCGACAGCAGTGGGTCGGCGGTCATCGGGTCGAGCCAGTCGCACACCTGGTACGAGCTGATCCGTTCGGATGCGCCGGCTTGCGCGATCTGTTCCTCGAGGGTGGGGTCCCACCAGAGATGGAAGGTGTCGACCACGACACCGACGGTCTCGGCCGGATACGGCTTCGCCATCGACAATGCCTGTGCCAGTGTGGAAATCACCGCACGGTCGGCACAGAACATCGGGTGCAGCGGTTCCAGCGCGAGGCGGACACCGCGTTCGGCGGCATAGGGGACCAGCAGTGCGAGCCGCTCCTCGACCCGGGCCCGCGCGGCGGCGAGATCGCGATCAGGCAGGCCGCCCATCACCATGACCAGCTCCCGCGTGGACAGTGCCGCTGCTTCGTCGATGGCACGGCGGTTGTCGTCGAGGGCCGCCCGGCCGTCGCTCGGCGCGGTCAGAAAGCCGCCGCGACACAGGCTGGAGACACGCAACCCGGCATCGGCGACCATCTTGGCCGCCGTGGCGACACCGACCTCCTCGACCCGGTCGCGCCAGAGCCCCACCGCGCCCAGCCCCGCCCGAGCGGCGCCGTCCACCGCCTCGGCGAGCGTCCACATCTTCGTTGTGGCCGTGTTCAGCGACAGCGACCGATACGGATCGGCCAGATCGAATGGCATGTGCTGTGCCGCAACCGATGTCATGAGACAGCTCCGTTCAGCTCGAGGTAGACCCGCATGCGGTGCGCGGCCAGTTCCGGATCCGACAGCAGTCCGGCCTTGTCCGCGAGCCGGAACAATTCGGCCAGGTGCGGCACCGAGCGGCCCGTGGACAGCCCGGCCACCATCGAGAAGCCCCGTTGCTTTCCGTTGAGCCACGACAAGAACGCGATCCCGGTCTTGTAGTAGTACGTCGGGGCGGCGAAGATATGGCGTCCGAGCGCCTGGGTGGAGCTCAAGATCTCCGACGCACGCGCCGTGTTGCCGTTGTCGAGCTCCTGCAACGCGGTGGACGCGGCGGGATAGATCGCCGCGAAGATGCCGAGAAGAGCGTCCGAATGTCCCTGGGCGTCACCGACGATCAGATCGGGGTAGTTGAAATCGTCGCCGGTGTAGAGGCGCACCCCGGCGGGCAGCGCGCGGCGCAGGGCGACTTCGTGTTCGGCGTCGAGCAGCGAGACCTTGACGCCGTCGATCTTGGCTCTGTTGTTCTCGATGAGCGCGCGGAAGGTCTCGGTGGCGGCATCGATGTCGGCGCTGCCCCAATATCCGTGCAGCGCGGGGTCGAACATCGTGCCGAGCCAGTGCAGGATCACCGGTCGGTCCACGCCGGAAAGCAATTTCTCGTAGACGTAGAGGTAGTCGGCGGCCGACTGCGCGACCTGGACGAGTGCCCGCGAGGCCATCAGGATCACCTGAGCTCCGGCCTCGGACACCACATCGATCTGCTCACGGTAGGCATCGACGATGGCATCGAGCCCCGCCGATCCGGTGCCGAGCCCGGCGAGGTCGAGCTGATCGGTGCCCGCTCCGCACGCGAGCCTGCCGCCGACCGAGGCCGCCTCGCGGCCGGATCGGCGGATCAGCTCCGTTGTGGCCTGCCAGTCCAGACCCATGCCGCGCTGAGCGGTGTCCATCGCATCGGCGACGCCGAGCCCGTAGGACCACAGTTCGTGCCGGTAGGCCAGCGTCGCGTCCCAGTCGACCGCCGCGGGCGCACCCGGGGTGTTGTCGGCGTCCGCGCGCGGAATCACATGCGCGGCGGCGAAAGCCACGCGTGAGGTGATCGGTCGTGACGGCCGTGTCCACGCACCGGGTGCACCGAGCACGTAGGGCTCGAATCGGCCGTCGACGGGCAGCACGAGTGACACACCCGTGGAGGTGGGGGTCACAGCGAGACCTCCGGGATCTGGATCCGGCGGCCCTCGGCCGAGCTGCGCAGTCCCAGTTCGGCCAGCTGGACCCCGCGTGCGGCCGAGAGCAGCCCGTAGCGGTGCGGCCGTTCGTTCACCACATCGGCGAGGAACTCCTCCCACTGCAACTTGAATCCGTTGTCCAGCTCCGCGTTCGCGGGCACTTCCAGCCATTGCTCGCGGAACGGCTCGGTGACCGGCAGATCCGGGTTCCAGACCGGCTTGGGCGTATGCGAGCGGTGCTGCGCGACACACGTGCGCAGGCCGGCGACCGCCGAGCCGTGCGTGCCGTCGATCTGGAACTCGACGAGCTCGTCGCGATACACGCGCACCGCCCACGACGAGTTGATCTGGGCGACAACCCCGTTCTCCATCTCGAAGATCCCGTAGGCGGCGTCGTCGGCGGTGGCGGGGTAGGGCTTGCCCTGTTCGTCCCATCGGGTGGGGATGTGGGTCGTCGCCGTCGCGGTGACGGACTCGACCTTGCCGAGCAGACCCTCGAGCACGTAGTTCCAATGGCAGAACATGTCGACGACGATGCCGCCGCCGTCTTCGGCCCGGTAGTTCCAGCTGGGGCGCTGGGCGGGCTGGCCGTCGCCTTCGAAGACCCAGTAGCCGAACTCGCCGCGCAACGACAGGATCCGTCCGAAGAAGCCCTCGTCGATGAGTCTGCGCAATTTCACCAGACCCGGCAGGTAGAGCTTGTCGTGCACGACGCCCGCGGTGACGCCCGCGTTCGCGGCCACCCTGGCGAGTTCGACGGCCTCGGTCAGTGTCTCGGCGGTCGGCTTCTCGGTGAAGATGTGCTTGCCGGCCTTCATCGCCGCTGCCAGCGCTTCGGCGCGACGCGAGGTGACCTGCGCGTCGAAGTAGATATCGATCGACGGATCGGCGATGACGGCGGCGGCGTCGGTGCTCCATTCGGCGATGCCGTGTTGTTCGGCGAGCTCGGCGAGTTTGGCGGCATTGCGGCCGACCAGGATCGGCTCGACCTGCACGCGGGTGCCGTCGGGCAGCAGCAGCCCACCGGCGTCGCGGATCGGCAGGATCGATCGCATCAGGTGCTGGCGATAGCCCATGCGACCGGTGACGCCGTTCATGGCGATGCGGAGCGTGCGCGGGGAAGTGGTGGAATCGGGCATTTGGTCTGTGCCTCTTCTGATTTGCGGGCTGACGACCGCAGAATGGGTCGAAGGCGGTGCGGGGCGGACCCGCACCCGTCGAGTGGACAAGTCAGCGTCGGAATGCGCTTTCCAAGCTATGCTAGTCCCGAACTCGGGTCAACCCCACGTACTGAGAGAACGAGGCACCAAGCCATGGCGGCTGTGAGATTGCAAGACGTCGCGACCCGGGCGGGCGTCTCCCAGGCGACCGCGTCACGCGTGCTCAACGGGTCATCGCGGGTGCCCGGCGAAGGGGTCGCAGACCGGGTTCGCGCCGCTGCCGCCGAGCTGGGCTATGTGGCGAACGCGCAGGCCCAGGCGCTGGCGCGGTCGTCGACCGGGCTCATCGGACTGGTCGTGCACGATATCGCCGACCCCTACTTCTCCTCGATCGTGCAGGGGGTGCAGACGGCGGCACGCGAGGCGGGCAAACTCGTCCTGCTGGCGAGTACGCAACGTGATTTCGATGTCGAACGCGAATCCGTGAGCACCTTCATCTCGCACCGCGCCGATGCGATCATCCTGGCGGGTTCACGTCAGAGCGGAGACCTCGACCGCGATCTCGAGAAGGAATGCGCGCGGTATCTCGACAACAACGGCAAGGTGGTCGTGATCGGCCAGCCGCTGTCCTTCGGCGCGGCTGTGGAGCCCGAAAACCATGCCGCATCAGCACAATTGGCTCATGCACTGCTCGCGCAGGGGCACCGCGAGTTCGCCGTCATCGGCGGGCCGGGCCACATCAGGACCGCGGTAGACCGGCGCAACGGGTTCGTCGAGGCGCTCGCGTCGCAGGGCGTGACACCGCTGGTGGAGATCGCCGGGGACTTCTCTCGCGACGGTGGTTTCAGCGCGGCTCGTCGCCTCGCGGCCGCATTGGATCTGCGCCACGGTCAGGCTGCCCGCAACGGCGCACCCTGCGTCTTCGCCGTGAGCGACGTGATGGCGATCGGCGCGATCGCGGCCTGGCGTGAGCTCGGCCTCGCGGTCCCCGAGGATGTCTGCGTGGCGGGGTTCGACGATATCCCGACCCTGCGCGATCATGTGCCCGGCCTTTCGACGGTCGCGCTGGCGCTGGTCGAGATCGGTGAACGCGCCGTCGCGCTAGCCCTCGACGACTCCGCGACGGCCACGCAGGTGCACGAATTCGTGCCCGGCCGGGTGATTCTGCGTGACAGCAGCGATTTCCGTACCGTCTGACCTGCATGGATTCAAAACCCTTGACACTGTGGGTCCGGTCACACTAGCCTCGGTCCCAGCTTCGGAAAGCGCATTCCCGGCGGGTAGTTCGTACCCGCTCCACTACTAGCTTTAGGACTCCAGATGGCGGTAGTCACGTCCGTCGAGGCCAGTTCCTCCGCACCGAAAGCGGCGCAACCCGTTCGCCCCCGGCGCCGAAAGCTCCCATCCCTGCCCACACTGTGGTCGACCGTGTGGCGCCCGCTCGCCCTGGTGGCGGTGCTCGTTGTCGCCTGGTGGGCGGTCACGAAATTCGAGCTCGTCGAGCCCTACATTCTGCCGTCGCCGGGCGATACCTGGCGCACCACCGTCGACAACTCGACCTACCTGCTCGAGAACACGTGGGTCACCACCTACGAAACGGTGGTCGGCTTCGTCATCGCCGCGCTGATCGGCGAAGCCGTGGCGCTGATGATGATCTACTCGCGCGGTATCGAGCGCACGATGTACCCGCTGATCCTGTTCGCGCAGGTCATCCCGAAGATCGCGATCGCGCCGCTGTTCATCGTGTGGCTCGGATTCGGTACCAGCCCCAAGATCCTGGTGGCCGTGCTGATGGCGTTCTTCCCGATCGTCATCTCCGGGATGGCCGGACTGCGCTCGGTGGATCCCGAGATCCTCGAACTCACCTCCACCATGGGTGCGAGCAAATGGAAGACGTTCGTGAAAGTACGTTTTCCCGCCTCATTGCCCCAACTGATGTCAGGTCTCAAGATCGCCGCCACCCTCGCGGTCACCGGCGCCGTTGTCGGCGAATTCGTCGGCGCGAACGCGGGACTGGGCTATGTGATCCTGCAAGCCAACGGAAACATCGACACCGCGATGCTGTTCGCCGCCCTGATCATCATGTCCATGCTGGGCATCATCTTGTTCGCGATCATCGAGATCGCCGAGCAGTTCCTCATTCCCTGGCACGCCTCCCGTCGATCCACGGCCTCGGTCGTGGGTGGGGCATGAGCATGTCGGACCTTTGTATTCGCGCCACAGCTGGAGAACTCGCATGAAATTCCGAACTCGTACACTCACGTCGATCGGCGCCGCCGCGGTGGCATCGGTCCTGGTATTGACCGGCTGCGGAGGCGGCAGCACCGAGGCGAAGGACCCCGGCACCGACGGTGAGACCACCGAGGTGTCGCTGATGCTGAACTGGTACCCCTACGGCGAGCACGCCCCCTTCTACTACGGGGTGCAAGAAGGCATCTTCGCCAAGCACGGCATCGATCTGAAGATCTCGGCCGGACAGGGCTCCACCAAAACCGCGCAGGCCACCGGTTCGAAGCAGACCGACTTCGGCTGGGCCGATACCCCGGCTGTGCTGAGCAATATCGACAAGGGCGTCAAGGTCAAGAGCGTGGGTGTGTTCCTGCAGACCACGCCGTCGGCGGTGCAGGTGTTCGCCGATTCGAATATCCGGACGCCGGCCGATCTGGTGGGCAAGACCATCGCCGTCTCCGCCGGTGACGCGCCGACCACGACCTTCCCGGTCTATCTCGACAAGGCCGGCGTGCCCGCGGACCAGGTGATCCAGCAGAGCCTCGACTCGGCGGGCAAGATGTCGGCGATGCTCTCGGGCCGCGTCGACGGGCTGATCGGCTTCGCCCACGATCAGGGCCCCACCATCGCGAACAAGAGCGGCAAAGAGGTCCGCTACCTGCGGTATTCGGACCAGGGCCTGAACTTCTTCAGCAACGGGCTGATCGCCAACCAGGCCACCATCGAGTCCTCGCCCAAGCTGGTCCAGGCCATGGTGGATGCCACGAGCGAGGCCTTCGCCGCCGCGGTGGCCCAGCCCGAGGCCGCGGTCGCCGCGATGGAAGGCAAGGATCCGCAGCTGCCGCCGCAGCAGGTGCTGCTCCAGCAGTGGCAGCAGACCATTCCGCTGCTCAGCACGACAGAGACCGCGGGTAAGGCCCCGGGAACCAATGTCGAAGCGAACTGGCGCTCCACCATCGAGGTCCTCAGCGATGCCGAGCTGCTGGACAAGGCCGAGGAGCCGGCCAAGTACTGGGATTCGAAATTCACCCCGACCAGCCGGCCGTGACCGGAGCAGGTGAGGATATGAGCACACCGACCGACACCATCGCACGCACTGATACCGCGGTCGCGGTAGACGGCCTGACCGTACGGTTCGCGTCCAAACGCGGCGAGGTCACCGCACTGCAAGAGGTAGATCTGCAGGTCCGTCGAGGCGAATTCGTATCGATCGTCGGACCGTCCGGATGCGGCAAATCGACGCTGTTGAAGGTCGTGGCCGGTCTCACCGACGCGAGCGGGGGCAGTGTCGAACTCGGCGGCGCCCCCGTGCGCGGGCCGCAACGCAATATCGGCTACGTATTCCAGCGTGCCGCATTGCTGGAGTGGCGGACCGTTCGCAAGAACATCCTGCTCCAGGCCGAGATGCGCGGTATGAACAAGCGGGCCGCCGAGGCCGAATGCGCGCGCCTGATCGAGATGACCGGACTCAGCGGGTTCGAGAACGCCTTGCCGCACGAGCTCTCCGGCGGTATGCAGCAACGGGTTTCGCTGTGCCGGGCGCTGCTGCACGAACCGGACGTGCTGCTGATGGACGAGCCGTTCGGCGCACTCGACGCACTCACCCGGGAACGGATGAACGTCGAGCTGCATCGGATCTGGCGGGAGACGGGCACCACGGTATTGCTGGTCACCCATTCGGTGGCCGAGGCCGTCTATCTGGCCAACCGCGTGGTCGTGATGAGCCCGAGGCCGGGCAGGATCATCGAACTGCTCGACGTCGACCTGCCCGCGCATCGTGATTACGCCACCACGATGGAGACGCCCGAGTTCATCACCGTCGCCAACCGGATCCGGGATCTGCTCGGCTCGGTGGCGCAAGCGGACTGACACTCGATTCCCACCGACGCTGAGAGGAAGTCGACCGCGTGAGGGTGCTACTCGCCCCGGACAAGTTCAAAGCAAGTCTGACCGCCACCGAGGTGGCCGAGCGGTTGGCGCAGGGCTTGGCGTCGGTGGGAATCGACAGTTGCCGATTGCCGTTGGCCGACGGCGGTGACGGGAGCGTCGACGCTGCGATAGCGGCCGGTTTCGCTCCCCATCCGGTGACGGTCGCCGGGGCCGCGGGCACGCCCAGGTCCGGGCGGATCGCTGTCGGCGACGGCACCGCCGTGGTCGAGGTCGCCAACACCTGCGGCCTCACCACTCTGCCGAGCGGCCGTCTGCTCGCGCTGGACGCGACCAGTCTCGGTATGGGACAAGCGATCTCGCAGGCATTGCGGTTGCGGCCGCGTCGCCTGGTGCTGGCACTGGGCGGCAGCGCCAGCACCGACGGCGGGATGGGTTTGCTCGCGGCGCTCGGCTTCACCTTCGCCGATGCGAACGGGATCCAACTGCGAGCGTGCGGGCGTAGCCTGGCGCGAGTCCACACTGTCGACTCGTCGCGGGTGGTGCGGCTGACCGGGGTCGAGATCGTGGTGGCCAGTGATGTCACCAATCCCTTGCTCGGATCGGACGGTGCGGCGGCGGTGTACGGGCCGCAGAAGGGCGCCACCGACGCCGAGGTGCGCTTCCTCGACGCCGGCCTTGGCAACCTCGTGCGCGCGTTCGCGCGCAGCGGCTATCCGGACGCGATGGCGAACGCGGCCACCGCCGGAGCGGGTAGCGCGGGCGGAATGGGCTTCGCCGCGCTCCTGCTGGGCGCTCGGATCGTGTCCGGCGCCGAGTTCTTTCTCGACCTGCTCGACTTCGATCGGCACCTGTCCGGTGTCGACCTGGTTGTCACGGGGGAGGGCAGTATCGATGCTCAGACCGCCCACGGCAAGCTGGCCACCGTGCTGGCCCGTCGCGCCCATCCCGTCCCGGTAGTCGCCGTCGCCGGGCGGAACATCCTCTCGCCCGATCAATGGGGTCCGGCCGGTTTCACGGCCGTCTACTCCCTCGGTGACTACACCGACCGCGACACCGCGGGTGACCCCGAGCTGACCGGGCAGTTGCTGACCCGGATCGGCAGCCAGATCGGGCAGCTGCTCACCGGTGCATTCGCGCGCCCTTGAGCGTCTTGTCCACGACGTTGCGCGGTCCGTAGACGGCGATGCCGACGAGGTCGAGGTCAGCGGTGCCGACCGCGCGCACCGCGGCCCGATTGTCCTGGTCGTTTCCGGTGCTGAACAGGTCGGACGTGAAGACCGCGGTCCGCAGACCGCGTGCCACCGATTTGCTGTGCGCGCCCCGCAATACCTCCTTGCCGCCCTCGAAGACGAGCACCGGCTGCCGGAACATCGGCAGGTAGGTCGTGGCGTTCGCGTCCTCGTACGGCGCTCCCACCACCTCGGGTTGTGCCGAGCCGAGGCCGCTCACCAGAAAGGCCGTCACATTCAGTCGCTGCCAGGTCGGTAGGTCATCGCGCAGCAGTACCGCGATCTTGGTGTCGAATCGAACGCTGTCCATGCCCAACACTCTGCCGCCGCCCGGCCCGTTGAGGCTTGTACGATTCTGGCATGGTTGCCGCTGCTGTCGAGCAGGTCAGGGCCTGGCAGCCGCGGGTGCCGGGAATCGTGGAAGTCTTCCACGCCCATTTCGTCGGCCACGTCTACCCGATGCACGCCCACGATTCGTGGACGCTGCTGATCGTCGACGAGGGGGCGGTCCGCTACGACCTCGACCGCCACGAACACGGCGTCCTCGGCTCGGTGGTCTCGTTGCTTCCGCCGTATGTTCCGCACAACGGCCAGGCCGTGACCGCAAGCGGGTTTCGCAAGCGGGTTCTGTACCTCGACCAGGCCGATTTCTCCGAGGCGATGATCGGGTGCGCCGTGGACACACCCACCTTCACCGATCCGCTGCTGCACCGGCGCGTGCGCCAGTTGCACACGGCACTCGCCGACGCCGGCGCGGAGCTGGAGTCCGCCAGTCGCCTCGCGCTCATCCACGAACGGCTTCGCGACCTGCTGCGCGGTACCGAACCACCGGCTCGGCGCGCCGACCCGGTGCTGGCGCACCAGCTGCGCGCACTGCTCGATTCCCGGACCGCCGAAGGCATCGGGCTCGCGGAGGCCGCAGTGGTTCTGCACGCCGATTCCACCCACCTCATCCGCGCGTTCAGCCGCGAGTTCGGGATGCCACCGCACCAGTATCTGATCTCGCGGCGGGTCGATCTCGCTCGACCGCTGCTACTGGACGGTGTGCCCGCACGGGATGTGGCCGCCGCCACGGGCTTTCACGATCAGCCGCACCTGATCCGGCACTTCAAACGCATCGTGGGCACGACGCCCGGGCAATACGCACGCAGCGGTCGTAGTCCCGATCGGATTCGGCCGCGATCCCCACGATGACCGTGCCCGCAGGGCCGACTCCGGTCACGCCCCACGATCTCTCACCGTGAGTCTCGGGCGGTGATCACGATCCAGATCTGATCGGCCGACTGGAGTCGGCGCGGTGGTCGAGGTCAGCGTGGTCGGCCGCGCGGTGAAAGCCTGCTCGAGGCCGGGCGATGAGCGAGCGTCGCGCACCCGGTACGGGGTGGCCTCGGGGTGTGTCCGGCGAGGCCGGCGCCACGTCGCTGACTTTTTAGAAAGAACTTCTGCGGATCGGGAATCAACGACCAGTTTGTAACTGTTCATCTGTGTATGACCGGTTAGAAACCGATCGTGATCCGAAATTCGTTCCAGTAGAAGAGGTTTCCCATGTCTCGTTTGCCGCTCATCCAGTCCGACACCGCTACCGGCAAGACCGCCGACCTACTCGCGGGCGTGCAGAAGGCGCTCGGTGTCACCCCGAATATGACCAGGGCGATGGTCAACAGCCCCGCGGTGCTCGAGGCGTATCTCGCCTTCTCCGGTGCGCTGGCCGGTGGCGCGTTGCCGGCCGCCACTCGGGAGCGGATCGCGTTGCTGGTGGCCGAGGAGAACGGGTGTGACTACTGCCTGTCGGCGCACAGCTACATCGGCGCCAATATCGCCAAGCTCGACGCCGAGGAAATCGAGGGTGCTCGCCACGGTCGCTCGGCCGATGCCAAGGCCGCGGCGGTGCTGGCTTTCGCCACTGCGGTGGTTCGTACTCGCGGGGGTGTCGACGAGGCCGACGTCAAGGCAGCTGCCGCCGCGGGTTTGACCGATGGTGAGATCACCGAGGTCATCGCCGGTGTCGCGCTCAATGTGTTCACCAACTACCTGAACAAGGCTGTCGACACCGACATCGATTGGCCGGTCGTGCGTCATCACCGGCAGTGACCCCGGTGCGTGCCGGGTCTCGCCCATGGTGGGGCTCGGCACGCTCGCTCGTGTCGGGAGCGTTCCACCACCGTGCACTGAGCAGCGCACAGCGGCTTCAGGACTGACCCAGACTTCTCAGCTTTTCCGCGTCGACGATGTCGATTGATCCGTAACCGATCGTGATGAGGTCGTGGCGTTCGAATTCTTTGAGGATCTTGTTCAGCGACGGGCGCTGCACACCGAGCATGGCGGCGAGAGTGCGCTGAGCCAGCTGGACCGAACCGTCGACGGCCTCATCGAGCAGCAAGTGGGATACCTGGACGGGGAGCGGGCGGCCGAGGCTGTCGACCAGCCGCGCCTGGCTCGCCGAAACCCGTTGCGCCACACTGGTGAGCCAGCGCCGTGCGATCGCGGGGTGGCCGGCGAGCAGGGCCTCGAAGTCGGCCGCGGACAAGAACAGGCACTCGGACTCGGTTAGTGCGTGCGCGGTATAGGCCAACGGCATCTCCAGCAGCAGCGCGATGTCGCCGTCGACGTCGCCGGGGCGCAGGACCCCGACGACCGCGCGCCGCCTGCCCGAACCGACGGACAGTTCGACCTGCCCCTGCCGCACGATCCACACACCGTCCGCGGGTATGCCCGCCGAGAACACCAGGGCCCCGGCGAGCCGGGTTCTGTGCTCGAGCCTGTCGGCGAGTGCGGTGAGGTCGTCGGGGTGCAGAGGCGCGGCGGCGCCGCGGCCCACGCATCGCGCGACCCAGGCCGCATGCCGCAGCTGGTCGTCTTCGAAGGGCTCCTCGCCCATCGCGCGGACCAGGTGGGAGAACGTCCGGTGGCTGTGGATCATCGCTGGCTCCTGGTAGTGGTGCGTGCGAACCTGTCATCCCGCTGACAATTATCCTCTTTTCGGCCGCAGAACGCGATCGGTCGTGCGCGTTCGTGGGTCGCCACCGAGACCTCGCCGCGGTCTTCCCCGGTCGATGTCACACGCCACCTCCGCACTCGCCCGCCCTACGATGCGTCGGCGACACGGTGCCTTCGCTGACGATTGGGGCGCGTCCTGAGCGGCTACCTCGGTTCCTCGGGTTCGCCCTGCACCCGCACACTGTTCGAGAAAGCGACATGACCCTTGATCGAGCGGGCCAGCGGACTCGGTCGCGGGTAGTACCACGCCGCTTTCGGGTTGACCTCGTCGCCGACCTGCACGTTGTAGTAGCTGGCGATGCCCTTCCACGGGCACAGCGTTTTCGCCCGGCTGTCGGAGAAATACTCCCGGTTGAGCGATTCCGGCGGGAAGTAGTCGTTTCCCTCCATCCGGACAGTTCGTGGCGCCTCGGCGAGGACCACACCATTCCACGTTGCACGCATCATCGGCTGTCTCCCGTCATCGATTGTCCATCGATGACAGCGCGCGATCCACATGGTCGACAAGACCGACTGTCAGCCCGATGACATGAACCGGTGGGCGTCGGCTGGGTGGGATCGCGGTTGCAGCTCCGGGCGCGAGCTCGTTGACCGTCCGGACACGAGATCTGCACACCGGGTCACGGGGCATCGTGTGGCGAACTCTGCAGGGCGGGAACGGATTCGATCATCGCGGTGATGCGGTCGAGGAGGGCTTCGAGGCGGGGTTCGGCGCCCACGCCGTTGCGTGCGGAGACGGTCAGCTCGGTGCGGCCGTCGAACTCGGTGAGCCCGAACAGCAAGGGCATGGCGACGCTGTGCTGGGGCAGCACGTAGATCCCGGTCGGTTCGAAACCGGGGACGGCGAGTTCCGCGGCGGTGTAGCGGCCCATGTGCGAGACGGTGGCCGAGGCGAGGTTGCGCCCGAATCGGGCGCCGAGCCAGTTCGTGGTGCGCAGGACCGTGCGGTTGACGGGGTCGGGCACGAGGGTGATCTTGGTGTTGGCCAGCTGGTCGAGCTCACGTCGCTCGCGCAGGCCCGTCTTGATCTGTTCTTTGACCGTGGTCCAGTCCTGACCGGGTTCGATGTCGAGGAACAGGGGCAGGGCGAGATTGGCGGTCGAGCGCAGCGCCGGGTCGTGCCGGCGCAGGTCGACGGGCATCATGATGCGGGAGGTGCCCCGGGTTTCGGCGGCGAGCAGCGCGCACACCCGAGCCAGCACCCCCGGCGCGACCGCGTCGATGGTGCGGTGGCGCAGGAGGTGACGGGCGAGGTTGCGTGGCTGCTTGCCCGTGCCCAGCGCGCTGCGATAGCGCGGCACCATCGCGGCGGGCTTGCCCGGCGCGCCGATCCGCGCGACCAGCTCGGCGTCGGCGATCGGATCCGGTTGGGGGACAGGGTCTTGCCCGCGCAGGGCGCGCAGCACATTGGTCGCCCACAGCGCCATGCCCATGCCGTCCATCACGCCGTGGAACACTCGGAACGCCAGCACCGCCGCGCCGGGACTGAGCAGCAACAGCACTTCCGCCGTGGCCTCGGGCGTGGGACCGATCGGGCTGGTGAACACCGGATCGCGTTCGAGCGCGGGCCCGTCGACGACGTGCCCGCGCACCACCCGCGCCGTCGGCGCGATGGCGCTGTCGACCCATTCCCTGCCCGAGCGCACCAGGCGCGCGCCCGGAGTGACCGCTGCGGCGCGGACCACTGCCGCGCCGAGTTCGTCCGGGTCGATCGTGCCGTTGCCGGGAACGACGAGCTGCATCACGAACGGCGGCGCGAGATCGCGCATCGGGAAGTACATGCGCTCGGTGGTGGTGATGGGACGGCGAAAGGTGGCGTGGCCGTGCAAGAGAGTTCCTTCGGGAAGCCGGTTGTGCGGTGACTACCGCAGGTGCTGGGTGAGGGTCTGGATGCCGCCCGCCGCGTCGAGCCAGGTCAGGAAATCGGCCAGACCGGTGTCGCGATCGGTGACCGGGGAGTAGCCGAGGTCGCGGTGGGCCGCAGCGGTGTTGTAGGTGGCGCTGCGCGTCATCAGCGCCACGGCGTAGCGCGACAGTGGCGGTGACCAGCGCTGCGCCACGGCCGGAATCCGCCACAGGGTCTCGATGACCGAGACGACGACGCCGAGCACGCGCTGGTTCGGCTGCCGTGTCGGCGGCGCGTAACCGAGTCCGGCGGCGACCTCGCCGAGAAACCGCCACACGTCGGTCTTCTCGGCATCGGCCACGAAGTAGGCCTTGCCCCCTGCCGCGGGCACGTCGACGGCCAGCAGGCACGCGTGCACGATGTTGTCCACGTGACACAGCGACGCCTCGACCGTGCGGCCGTAAGACAGATCGGGCAGCGAACCTGTCGCGGTCTTGCCGAGCAGGCGCACGATCGGACCGGATCGGTCGCCCGCGCCCCAGATCGCGCGCGGCCGCAGCGCCACCGTGGTGAACCCGGGGGTGTTCGCGGCCAGGACGGCGCGTTCGGCGGCGGCCTTGGTCTCGGAGTAGTGGTTGAGGTAGCGGCGCGGGTAGGGCAGCGACTCGTCGACGTCGAGCTGGTCGCCGCCGTCGCGGTCCATCAGCGCGCTGGGACTGGAGATGAACACGAACCGGGTGGCGCCGCTCCCACGGGCCGCGGCGAGCAACAGCTCGGTGGCCTCGACGTTCTCGGTCCAGAACTGTGCCCTGGTGCCACGCTCGTCGACCCGGGCCGCACTGTGGATCACCACGTCGATGTCCGCGACAGCGCGCACGAGCGACGGTGGGTCGCTCAGGTCGCCGTGGACGACGCCGACCCGGTCCAGTGCGGCGCGGAGATCGCTGAGGTCGCTGGTGGGGCGCGCGAGGACCGTCACCTCGTGCGCGCCGTCGCCGGCCAGTGCCCGCACGATCGCACCGCCGAGGAACCCGGACGCGCCGGTGACCAGGATCTTCATCGGCGCTCCAGCTGCTCGGTCGCCCAGTGGGCGAGTTGTTCGCGGCCGATCTTGGCATTGTGCCGGATGTCGACCGGAAACCCGGGGTGTACCAGGAAGTCGGCAACCGGTTCGGTCACCTCGAATTCGGCTGCCCGCGTTCGTAATCGGTCGACGGTGGCGAGTTCGTCGGCACCGGGCGCGAGTTCTACGCACAGCACGGGGCGTTGGGCGCCGCGCGCACCGACGCCGACCAGCGCGGTGCGCGCGACGCCGGCCACCACATTGAGGACCTGCTCCACCTGCACGGTGAACATCGGTCCCCGCGCAGTCTCCAGACGCTGACTCTTGCGCCCGCAGAACCAGATTCGGTCCTGCTCGTCGATCCAGCCCAGGTCGCCGGTGCGGTGCCAGATCCGGTCGCCCTCGGCGATCTTGCCCGCTGCGTTCGCCGACTCCGGCCAGTAGTAGCGGGTGCTGACGTTCGGGCCCGCCACCACGATTTCGCCCACTGCGCGCGGGCCGGTGGGGCGCACGGCGTTGTCCCACGAAGGGACCGGGTCGTCGGTGATGCCGAGCAGGCGCACGTCGATGCGGTCGGCGGGGCGGCCGATGCAGGTGCCCTCGCCCTGATGGGCGCGTTCGACCAAACCATCGAGGAGTTCGCGTGATTCGATCGTCGACATCGGCAGTGCCTCGGTCGATCCGTAGCCCGCGTAGATCCGCACGTCCGGGGAGAGCACCGAACGCAGGCCTGCGACACACCAGTCCGGCACCGGCGCGCCACCGGAGAAGATGCTCTCCAGTGTGTCCAGTGCTACCGGTCGCGCGCGCAAATATTCGAGCAGCGGAATCAGGAGGGCGGGGGAGGCGAACATGGTCCGCACCCCGAACTGGCGGATCGCGGCGACCACATGCGCGGGATCGGTGGAGCCGACCTTGCTCGGCGTCAGTGGCGGCAGCACACACCGCGCCCCGAGCAGCAGATCGAGCACCCCGACCAGCGGCAGCGTGATCAGCGAGGTCTCCGGCGCGATATCGCCGCGCGCCGCGTGTACCTGTTCGACCATGGCGGCGAAGTTGCCATGGGTCAGCTCCACCGCCTTCGCCGGTCCGGTACTGCCCGTGGTGAACCCGATGATCAGCAAATCCTCGGGCGCCGCGGGCACCCGTTCGGTCAGCGGGTGGGCCGGGGTGCGGCCCCAGGAATCGAGGGTGGCGCCACCCCAGAACCAGCGGCGACCGACGGTGAGCGTGGTGTGCACCCGGCGGAAACTGCGCCGGAACAGTACTCGCACCGCGTGCGCATGTGGCATGCCGATGAACG